>NZ_ATTE01000001.1:3517500-3837500 GCF_000419525.1 Leucothrix mucor DSM 2157 | reverse complement strand
AGGTCCCAAAATTACAGCTCAGTGGGAAACGATGTGGGAAGGCACAGACAGCCAGGAGGTTGGCTTAGAAGCAGCCATCCTTTAAAGAAAGCGTAATAGCTCACTGGTCGAGTCGGCCTGCGCGGAAGATTTAACGGGGCTCAAGCTGTATACCGAAGCTGCGGAATCGGATTTATCCGATTGGTAGAGGAGCGTTCTGTAAGCCAATGAAGGTGAATCGTAAGGTTTGCTGGAGGTATCAGAAGTGCGAATGCTGACATAAGTAACGATAAGACGGGTGAAAAACCCGTCCGCCGAAAATCCAAGGTTTCCTGCGCAACGTTAATCGGCGCAGGGTTAGTCGGCCCCTAAGGCGAGGCAGAGATGCGTAGTCGATGGGAAACAGGTTAATATTCCTGTACCGCTAATAAGTGCGATGGGGTGACGGAGAAGGCTAGGCTAGAACACAGTTGGTGTGTATCTAAGCGTTTAGGCAGAGAACTTAGGCAAATCCGGGTTCTTAATGCTGAGGCGTGATGGCGACGGTTCTACGGAACTGGAGTAGTCGATGCCATGCTTCCAGGAAAAACCTCTAAGCTTCAGCTTATTAGTGACCGTACTCTAAACGGACACACGTGGATAGGATGAGAATTCCAAGGCGCTTGAGAGAACTCTGGTGAAGGAACTAGGCAAAATAGCACCGTAACTTCGGGAGAAGGTGCGCCCCTGACGGTTCATAGCTGTTGGGGGCCGCAGAGACCAGGTGGCTGCGACTGTTTATCAAAAACACAGCACTCTGCTAACGCGAAAGCGGACGTATAGGGTGTGACGCCTGCCCGGTGCCGGAAGGTTAATTGATGGGGTTAGCTTCGGCGAAGCTCTTGATCGAAGCCCCGGTAAACGGCGGCCGTAACTATAACGGTCCTAAGGTAGCGAAATTCCTTGTCGGGTAAGTTCCGACCTGCACGAATGGCGTAACGACGGCCACACTGTCTCCACCAGAGGCTCAGTGAAATTGAAATCGCAGTTAAGATGCTGCGTACCCGCGGCTAGACGGAAAGACCCCGTGCACCTTTACTACAGCTTTGCACTGAACATCGGGCCTACTTGTGTAGGATAGCTGGGAGGCTTTGAAACCGGGACGCTAGTTCCGGTGGAGCCAATCTTGAAATACCAGCCTGGTAGTTCTGATGTTCTAACCACGGCCCCTGATCGGGGTTTGGGACAGTGTATGGTGGGTAGTTTGACTGGGGCGGTCTCCTCCTAAAGCGTAACGGAGGAGCGCGAAGGTTCACTAATCATGGTCGGAAATCATGAGGTTTGTGCAAAGGCATAAGTGAGCTTGACTGCGAGACAGACACGTCGAGCAGGTACGAAAGTAGGTCTTAGTGATCCGGTGGTTCTGTATGGAAGGGCCATCGCTCAACGGATAAAAGGTACGCCGGGGATAACAGGCTGATACCGCCCAAGAGTTCATATCGACGGCGGTGTTTGGCACCTCGATGTCGGCTCATCACATCCTGGGGCTGAAGCGGGTCCCAAGGGTATGGCTGTTCGCCATTTAAAGTGGTACGCGAGCTGGGTTCAGAACGTCGTGAGACAGTTCGGTCCCTATCTGCCGTGGGCGTTAGAATATTGAGGAAAGCTGCTCCTAGTACGAGAGGACCGGAGTGGACGAACCTCTGGTGTACCGGTTGTCACGCCAGTGGCATAGCCGGGTAGCTAAGTTCGGACAGGATAACCGCTGAAAGCATCTAAGCGGGAAGCCCCTTCCAAGATGAGTATTCTCTGGAGACTAGATCTCCCTAAAGGGCCGTTGAAGACTACGACGTTGATAGGCACCATGTGGAAGCGCAGTAATGTGTGTAGCTAAGGTGTACTAATTGCCCGTGAGGCTTGATTCTATAACCCTGAATGGTTTGTTTGGACGAAAGTGTAGGACATTACCACTAGATTATTACTGATTTTACGTGCGATTGAGCGCGGGGCAGCTGAGGCTGTTGCCGCAAACCAGTTCAGTCACACACACCGGTTTTCCTGGTGACCATAGAGACATTGAACCACCTGATCCCATCCCGAACTCAGCAGTGAAAAGTGTCATCGCCGATGATAGTGTGGGGTTTCCCCATGTGAAAGTAGGACATTACCAGGATTGAACAGAAGGGCCCCGTACAGTACAACTGTACGGGGCTTTTTTTATGCCTGCGATTTAGAACTCAATAATCAGCAGGCACAAAAAAGCGCCCGTAGGCGCTTTCCTTTATTCCAACAAAACTAGCTAATTACTTAAAAATAACAGTCTTGTTTCCGTCCATGAACACTCTGTGATCAAGGTGCAACTTCACCGCTTTAGCCAGTGCGATATTTTCACTATCACGACCTGCAGCAGTTAACTCCTCAGGACCAAATGTATGATCAACAGGCTGTACAGATTGCTCAATGATTGGGCCTTCATCCAAGTCCGCAGTAACATAGTGAGCCGTTGCACCGATTAGCTTCACACCACGGTCAAATGCTTGGTAGTAAGGACGAGCCCCTTTAAAACCTGGTAAGAACGAGTGATGGATATTGATCGCTTGTCCCCGTAGCTTTGCACAAAGGTTGTTACTCAAGATCTGCATATAACGTGCAAGAATCAATAAGTCACTCTGAGTCTCTTCGATCACACCCATCAGTGCTTCTTCTTGCTGAAGTTTGTTATCTTTAGTGACTGGCAGGTAAATAAATCGAATGCCTTCACGCTCAGCCATTGGACGCAAATCCAAGTGGTTAGAAACAATCGCAGTGATTTCCATTGAAAGCTCACCCTTACGGTGACGATAGAGCAAATCATCCAGACAATGGTCATGCTTACTGACCATAATAACGACGCGCATTGGCTGCCTAGTATCATGGAAGCTAAACTTCATTTCAAAGTCATCAGCAACTTCTGAAAACGTTTCTTCAATGCTCTCAATCGTCTGATCGCCAGTGCGAATTTCGCACACTGCGCGCATGAAAAACTTACCCGTCAGTTGATCATCATACTGAGCTAACTCATTGATATAACAACCACGATCCGCTAAATAAGTACTAACTCTGGAAATAACTCCGCTTGTAGCAGGGCAGCTGGCTTTGAGTACAAACTGTGGTGCCTGTGGAACTGTCATTAGAAATATTCCGTGTGTGAAGTAATAGGTGTGATAAGGCCTCAATTGTGAATCAACACAGAGGCATGTTAAATAGTTAAAGTACCGATTAAGGTCAATCGTTTTGATAGGAAGCCTAAATAATTACTTAGCCTTCAACAGAACGGATGACTGTACTGAGCTAAATATGTCATAGATCAAATACTGAAAATAGGCTGATTGTGCTAATTACGCCTATTTATGGCAGTTTGAGCTATTTTTCAGTCGATGCATAAAGGGATTGCCGGCATAGCTAATAAAAGAGACTTAGGGAGCAAGCCTGCCATTAGCTACCTCAAAAGCCAGGAAGCCAATTGCTAAAGGGTTTGAGCCCATAAAATAAGGACTTGAATCACGCTGCAAAAAGGTATCAGATGACGAACCAAACATCTAAGCGGCTCTTAGTTGAGTTCAGCTTTGCAAATACTATCCAGGGGTAAATAGATGCGCTTTTTTTCGGATAAAAATAGACCAACTCATATGGGGCCATATCCACTTGAGCGTCTAAAGCGCAGTGAATCAGCTGTGGATTTATCAAATATCCCCGAAATAAAGCCGATCAACTTTCAGCGTACTGACCGACCTCAAAGTGTTGTTAATGCAATGGATGAGTATCAGTCCATGCTGGATGCTTTACGTGATGGGATGGTCAATAAGCTGAAATCGGAATGTCCTGAAGATTTGACCGAGCGTACAAACCACTTAAAAGGCTTTGGCTATTTTTCCGATGCCTCGATGGTTGCATGCTGTGAATTACCAGCATCTACTTTATTGGCAGAGCCACTACGAAATCCCGGAATAGATGCTCTGGCAGAAGATCTTCGCAGCAAGCAAACCAAGACCTTAGCTGCGGGTATCGACCTGATTATGGCTGAGTTAAAAGAGTCTATGGAAGCGCCACCGACAACCATCGACAATCATACCCACGCCTTAGTTTTCTTATATGAGTATCCACGTGAGCCTAAAACTGATGAGCCTGGTTATGAATGGATTGCTGATGCTCAAGTGCATCGAGCTTGCCTGCGAGCATCAGAAACAGCAGTCGTAATAGCCAATTATTTGCGAGTTTTGGGATATGAAGCCCGAGCGCATACCGGCACTAGTAGTGATGTAAATCTAAATAGCCTGACGGTAGCTGCAGGCTTGGCTACCCTAGAAAATGATGAGTTAGTTAACCCCTATGTCGGCAGTCGCTTCGGTGTTGCTGCAGTAACAACAACCTTTGAAATAACGTCTGATAAACCTTTGGTGCCATTAGCTGAACAACCGCGATCGCACACTCATGGATTGGCTTGGAAACTCGGCAAAGGCTTTGCCAAAAACGCCTTCAATCAAGAGCTGTATAAGAATCGCCGTTTTGTCGATGGTGCATATCCATTTGAGAAACTAAAGCGGGTCGAAGCCACCACAACCTTTATCGATGCAGCGCGAGTCGCCAGAGTACCAAAACGTGCTGACATGTTTGCTCGCGCCCAATTTGGTGATATGGGTAAAAAAGTACAAGCTGGGGCAACCGGTGGTCTGTATGTACGAAAAGCCGCCCCATCCAGTGCACAGCGTCGTGCTTTAGGCGCTTTCGTATTAATTCAAAATGGTGAGCCTGCAGAGACTATTACCCCAGATACTCAAGATCCGCAGCGCAATGCCGAAAACATCAAAGCAGCCTGTTATTTCTTAGGGGCTGATGCAGTAGGTTTATCTGAATGCCCAAACTGGGCTTACTACTCGCACGACGCAGTGGGGGAGCCGATTGATGCCTATCACCCAAATGCTATCTCCATAATCATCGATCAGGGTTATGAAACCATGGAGGGGGCCTCCGGAGATGATTGGATTTCCGTTGCGCAATCCATGCGAGCCTATTTACGATTTTCACTCATTGGTGGCGTTATTGCCAAGCATATCCGAAACCTTGGATATAGCGCACGAGCGCATACGGTAATGGACGGTGAAGTGTTGCAACCACCGCTATTATTGCTGTCCGGTTTGGGTGAAGTTTCAAGAATTGGCGAGGTCATTCTAAACCCTTACCTAGGTCCAAGGCTCAAGTCTGGCGCAGTCACTACTGACATGTCATTTACATTTGATAAGCCGATTGATTTTGGTTTGCAGAAGTTCTGTGAGTCGTGCAATAAGTGCGCACGTGAATGTCCTTCCGGAGCCATTACTGCCGGCCCCAAGCGCATGTTCAATGGTTATGAAATCTGGAAGTCGGATAGTCAAAAGTGCGCAACCTACCGAATTACCACGGAAGGTGGGGCAATGTGTGGCCGTTGTATGAAAACCTGTCCGTGGAATTTGGAAGGACTATTTTCAGAAGCACCATTTCGCTCGCTGGCAATGACCTTTCCGCAAACCGCTCCGCTGCTGGAAAAGCTCGATGATGCGGTTGGTAATGGCGGCTTAAACCTGACCAAAAAATGGTGGTGGGATCTCGAAGTTCAGCCTGATGGCCATTACCGTCCAACCGATAAACCCAAAAATGAACGCAGTCTACAAAAAGACCTCAAGCTAAAATACGAAGAACAAACACTGGCAGTGTATCCGGCGCCGTTAGCACCTCATCCATATCCATATCCCTACCCAATGGATCGCGAAAAAGGTATTCAAGCTTACCAAGCCATGATTTCAGCAAAGGAATATCAAGCGCGTTTACAGCGTGGCGACACCACAATGGTACATAAGTATCGGGCGGATACTGGCTCACCTGTAATGCGAGTTGAAGTCAGTTTAGTTGAGCACATGACCGCAGATGTTATTAAATATGAGCTGCGAGCATTGGACGGTAGTGACTTGCCAAAGTGGGGAGCGGGTGCACATTTGGATATCGTCGCTGCGCCAGAGTTTTTAAGGCAATACTCGTTATCCGGAAACCCAGCCGACCGTTCAAAATATCAAATCGCCGTCTTACGTGAGGATGCTGGAAAAGGCGGTTCCAAGCTAATGCATCGGATATTTACGCCCGGCCGAAAAGTGTTTATCTCAAAGCCAAGCAACCACTTTCCGTTGGTTGAATCTGCTAGTAAAACCTATTTGATGGGTGGAGGAATTGGTATTACTCCGATGCTGGCAATGGCGCATCGCCTACATGCTTTAGGCAAAGATTTCGAATTGCATTACTCCTTTAAATCCAAAGAATCAGCCGGTTTTCTGGATGATCTGGCAACGGCTCCATGGGCCGATAAGGTAGTCTTACATTGCACAGCCGACGGTACACGGGCAAACCTGACTGAAGTATTGAGTCACTATCAGGATGGCTCGCATATCTACACCTGCGGGGCTGATGCGTATATGCAAAGCGTACTAGCCGCGGCTAAGGCTGCAGGCTTTCCAGATGAAGCACAGCACTTAGAGTACTTCTCGGTACCCGATACCCCAGACTACATCAATCATGACTTTGTGCTACGTCTGGCAAAGTCAGGTAAGGATATTACTGTGAGTGCCGAGCAATCGCCAACAGATGCATTAGAAGCTGCCGGTATCGCGATTGATGTAAAATGCTCCGATGGCTTATGCGGGGTGTGTCGCTGCGGTTTGCTTTCTGGCGAAGTGGAGCACCGGGATTTTGTACTCTCAGAAAAGCAACGTGAGACGGCTATCATTCTATGTCAGTCACGTGCAGCAAAGCAGGGTGGCACTGTAGAAATTGATCTATAAATCCAGTCGTTAAATACCCGTGTAATATTGCTGTGATATTACTAAGTGTTACGGTCGCTAATGACGTTTTAGACTAGACCCTGTCAGTAAACAACGAGTCGAATATGCAAAAGATATTGGAAATTTTCTGGAAATTCCTAAGCTTAGGTTGCCTGAGTTTTGGTGGGCCAGCTGCTCACCTTGGCTATTTTCATAAAGCCTTTGTACAGCAATTAAAATGGATTGATGAGGCTGGCTATGCTCGTTTGGTTGCACTGTGTCAGGTGTTACCGGGTCCTGGTTCCAGTCAGGTGGGCTTTGCCATTGGCTTAAGAAAAGGTGGCTTGGCAGGAGGTATTGCCGCTTTTATTGGCTTTACCACACCCTCTTTTATTCTGATGTATTTGTTAGCCAGCAATCAACCCAGTGAAACGCAGGCAGCATGGTTTTCAGGATTGATTCACGGTCTGAAGTTGCTGGCCGTTGTAGTCGTCGCCGACGCTACACTCAGTATGTGGGGATCATTTTGCAAAGATAAGCTAACCAGAGTAATAGCAGTTACCGCTGCCATGGTGTTATTGGTCGTTCCGGGTCTTTGGATACAAATTGGCGTATTGATTATTGCCGCCACACTAGGACTATTACTCAGTAAAACCAAGCCTTCAGCACCTGTTATACCCGCTAAAACCCAGAAAATCGCTTGGGGCTACTTATCCGTATTTATCGTCTTATTTATTGCGCTACCGACATTAGCTTTTAGCAGTGATTGGATGAAATTGTTGGGAGATTTTTACCAATCCGGCAGCTTGGTATTCGGTGGTGGTCATGTCGTACTGCCATTACTCCAGCAATCACTTGGCGAAACAGTCGCTACCGACCGCTTTCTAATGGGATATGCCGCCGCGCAAGCTGTGCCGGGGCCAATGTTCACGCTGGGAAGTTTTCTAGGCGCTGAACTGATGTCAGATCAGCCTTTCCTAGGTGCTTTGCTGGCAACGATTGCCATCTTCCTGCCCGGTTTTTTGCTGGTGCTCGCCTTGCAAGGCAGTTGGGAGACTCTGGCCAATAAACCCAAAGTCTCCGGTGCAATTACAGGAATCAATGCGGCCGTAGTTGGCCTGTTACTGCCCGCATTATATAGCCCTGTATTTGTTAGCGCCGTGATTGCTCCACTGGATATGGCTTTAGTCATTGCCGGCTTCTTCGCCTTACGCGGTCTCAAGCTACCCATTATTGCTGTGGTATTCGGCTTTGCGGTAGCGGGCGTTTTAATACACGCGCTTACAAGCTGATATTGCGCTGCAAGTAATCCCGATACTGTTCAGAAATCTCGTCTGCTTGAGGTGCAAGTTCAGGATTAGCAAAGTAAGGGCTGCTGATAATGTAGTTAGCCGTACTCGGATTACAGGCGATAGGCACATCATAAACCGTCGCCAGTCGCACCAGTGCTTTAATATCAGAGTCGTGCGGCTGTGAAGTCATTGGGTCCTGAAAGAAAAACAGCGCATCCAACAGCCCTTCCGCAATCATCGCACCGACTTGCTGATCACCACCGAGCGGACCACTTTTTAATGGATGAATATCCAGATCAGGCAGGTGGCCAGATAACAGTTTTCCGGTGGTGCCGGTTGCAACAATTCGACGGTCTTTAAAATGTGCTTGGTTAGTGATTAACCATTCGCATAATTCGGCTTTCTTTTGGTCGTGCGCAATCATGGCAACGGATCGTGTCATCATAGACTCCTGTTAATTGTGATTAGGGATATCCTACACTAACAGCATCGAATAAGCGCCTGCCACTGCCTGAATGCAGTGATAGAATAGGGCATCACTATAACGCTGTGGATGGCGATGGCTGCGACTGACGTATTAAAAAAGACTCTCATGACACCTGTTTGGCTGCTGCAGTTATTGAGTACCGCCAAGTCATTTGAAGCGCACCCGATTATTGGCAATCGTGTGCTCAATAAAATGGGATTACATGTGGTGCGGGTGGTGCTTGCGCATTCTATTATGGGCTTTCGCATGTGGCTGCTGAGTTGGCGAGTGGCTCCGGAAGATCGGGCATTCTTCCGCAAAAATGGTTACCTGCTTAAAACCAACTTCCTAAGTGATGAGACGTTTAAACAGCTGGAGCAAGAAGCTCGTAATTACACAGGCGAAACCCGTGAAGGTCGGCAAGGCGATACCCTAACTCAACGCGCAGTAATGTCACCTGAAAAGCGTACTGCGGTACCTGCGATTGCCAAGCTGGTCGAATCACCAGAATTAGCTAAGCTGGCTCACTTTACGGCAGGTCATTTTCGCGCACCGTTTTACTATATTGAAAACGTAAAAAACCATCACACCGAAGGCGAGAAAGACCCTCAAAAAGTCTTCCATACCGACACCTTCCATCCAACCATGAAGTGCTGGTTTTTCATTGATCAGGTCACAATGAAAAATGGCCCGTTTACCTTTATCCCGCAATCCAACCGTCTGACATTAAAGCGCCTTAAAGCCGAATACCGCAAAAGCGTTGAAGGCAAAGACCAAAGCAATCGCTATGCAAAACGAGGCTCGATGCGCTACAGCGAGGAAGAGATTAAGGAGCTGGGATTACCCGAGCCAATTGCTTTTGAAGTCCCACCCAATACCCTCGTGATCGCCAATACTTTCGGTATTCACAAACGAACGGAATCCGGTAAGAGCACGCGCTTAGCCATTTATGGTGACAGCCGTACTAACCCATTTATTCCCATTCCGGGTGTGCCAAGTGAGCTGATTGATCGCTGGCAATACAAGGCTTTGGATTGGGTTCGACAACGTGCCGATGCCAAAGCCGCACAAAAGGGAGGCCGCTCGCCATGGTATTTGATCAAGTAAGCTGAGCGTGTTGTAAGCCTAATCACTGTCGGTATTTAAGGCAAAGCTGATACACTCAATTTTCTTCTTAAATACCTTTCGGCGTGGGCTTGTATGTAAGCTCGCGTCTGATTAAAAAACCTCTAAAACTACTGCTAAACAGGAGTCGTTATGCCCGGAAAAATGCTGAGTATTGAGCCACTAACACAGCGCGCCTTTGCCGATTTTGGTGATGTGATCGAAACCGAAGGTCGTGAATCGGTTCCAATGAATGCGGGCATGGCGAGCCGTTTTCATGCGCTGGCAGATGTTGAAGCGATTGGTGATAACGGTCATGGCATTATCAGTTTGATCGAAGCTAAAGTATTTCCAATGCCTGAAACGGTAACTTTTGTAGAGCGTCATCCGCAGGGCAGCCAAGCCTTTATTCCAATGGATGACACGCCATTTTTAGTCGTGGTTGCTCCGGCAGGCGAGCAGGTTGATCAGGCGGATATGCGCGCGTTTATCACCAATGGTCGCCAAGGGATTAATTACCACTTAGGCACTTGGCATCATGTATTGCTGACACCGTTTGCTGCGATGCGCTTTATCTGCGTGGATCGTGCAGGGCGTGGTAATAACTGTGATGAGCATTGGTTTGAAGAGGACCAACAGCCAGTACTGGCACCGCTTGAAGTTATCTAACTCGCTTCAATATACGCCGGGTAAAGCCCCAGCTTACGTAAATGCTGCCTAACGTTCTGATGAGCAAAGGGCAGCAATTGGGCACTCAATCCCGGATACAGCGCATCAATCAAGGCATCTTCACGCAATCCCTGATGATATAAATCTGAGATTTGTTGCTCACGGGTTTCACGATGCAGCAGCGTTTTCTCCAGCAAATGCACGCCACCCAATGGCAAACCATGTGATGGAATAATCACGCGTGGCTGCATGGCGATCACCCGTTTAACCGTTTCAAAATACACCGCCATATCGCCTTCCGGCTCCGGTATCACGACCGTCGTTCCAGGCTCTACCAAATCCGCTACATAAAACCATGCCAGATTTTCCGGCGCTAAGCCCACCATGCCATCATCATGCCCCGGTAACTCATGGCAAATCACATCATGGCCCAGCCATTGCGTAATGACTTCATCCTGCCTTATATAGCGCACTTCAATCCCAACTAAATAACGCTCGCCCCAGCTTTTTAGCAGTCGCTTATGCGTTTTTTCACTGCATAAAATAGGCACTTGCAGGTCATGCGCTAAGTCCGGCGCATGTTCATGATGATCGGGGTGATGATGCGTTAATAAAATCGCATCTGGCTTGCGAGATTGCAGCGTGTTTTTCAAACGTCTGAGCGTCACCAGAGAAGCCGCTGAGGGATCAGTCAGCACTCTAAACGCCCCATCATCGCCAATCAGTAAAGAGTTGGTCGTAGTCGCCGGCGGCAAGGTATTAGAAGGCACGGGAATATAGCCCAAGCCATTCAACAACTCCAAATAGGGGACTTTATCCTCATCATAAACTTCACAAAAAGGCTGTGTCGAGCGTACCTGACTATCCTTAGCCAAAGCGCGTGCCGCGTACATATTGGGCTTCACCATCAACGCATCGCCACGCAGATACATTTGCCAAAGCTCGCTCATGCTAATCCATTCACCCCACTCAATCTCGCCGCTATCAAGGGTAAATGTTTGCTCCTGAGTGAGTTCAACCCTGTAAAAATGCGCATTAAAGCGCTGGGTTTGTAATGCGGGCGTCACGGCGGTGCCAAATTTGCTCACGTACTTTACTTGTTGCAATCGCATCGCTTCAGCCAAGTCAAAGCCCAGCTCTTCCTCAATCTCGCGAATCAGCGCACCAATTTCAGCCGCAGGAAACTCATCCGTTAGCGGCTGGGAGCCAGCATAGTCCTCATCGCCTTCATCAATCTTGCCACCAGGAAACGCATAGTAACCGGGGAATGCGCGCAAGTGTGTCTGGCGTCTAATACTGAAAACCTTATCACCGCAAGTGAAAATGGCTGCGACTGCATTCAACATAGTTGATATCCTTATTATTCCGTATCTTGTATGGTAAGGTATACATTATGGGCTTTTTGATCAAACATTGCGCTGGTCAAAAGAAACATAAGGCAGTCCAGACAATGTCTCTACGGAGTAATCCCCCTATAACACCGCCGTGGTGATTGTCAGACGGTTGGGCAATTTTTGACATTCAAGCGCAATACTAAACCCCGAATATACATCCCCTAATACTATTTTGGAGGACTTGATCATGAAGATCACCTTATCAATAATACTGCTGGTAGTGTTATTGCTATGCGCTTATTTCGTATTTTTATCTGTGACGGATGAAGTACCGGAAGCCCGTTTGGTCAATGGCCAATTGCGCCCCTGTCCGGATACGCCGAATTGTGTCAGCAGCGAGACCAGCGGAGAAAAATACATTGAGCCTATTGAGACGACCTCAGGCACATCATTAGATGATCTGTGGGAAAACGTGATTGAAGCCATTAAGCAGCAGGGCGGCCATATCGAGTCACAAGATGAGACTTATGTGTGGGCAACCTTTCAATCTAAACTGTTCCGCTTTACGGATGACGTTGAGATTCGCTTAGACGATGACAAGGGTGTTGTACAGATTCGTTCTGGCTCACGCTCTGGTAAATCCGACCTAGGCGTCAACCGCAAGCGAGTTGAAGCCATTCGGGCGGCCGTTAAATAAGCTTAGGCTTGCGTGCGATGACTGGACCACATGATTTCAGCATCGCCAGCCCGCTTATTAAGTACCCGGCCAATCGTAAACAACAGATCCGATAAACGATTAACGTATTTGGTTGCGCCGGATAACTGCTCACTACTCACCGAGTCATACTCAGCAGGCATCTGCTGATAAGCCTGACCCAAACTCACCAAACACCGCTCCACACGACGACACACCGCCCGTGTCTTCTGAGCCAGTGCTGCCGCCTGATTACCACCCGGTAAAATAAACTCCTTCAGAGGCGATAGCTCTTCATTATAGCCATCAATCAACGTTTCTAAAGCATCAACCCGGCCTGCCGCAAAGCCATCAAACTGCGGGTAAGAAAGCATCCCGCCTAAATTGAATAAATCGTGCTGAATGCCCTGTAACTGCTGATTAATTTCCTCATCAGCACTAAAGGCCACGATCACGCCAATTTCAGAGTTAAGCTCATCCACCTCACCAATCGCCTGAATCAAAGGATCATTTTTGCTTAAACGAATGTCACCAGAAATACCGGTGGTGCCACTGTCGCCAGTGCGCGTGTAAACCTTGGAAATACGATTGCCCACGAGATGTGTTCCTCTAAAATTGAGTGCGTAACTGGCGCAGATAGTCTGCCGTGTGAAGCAGTTGGCTGCCGTACCAGGAGAATGGCATGGCATCGACCAGTAGAAATTTCTGATCCGGTAGCTCGGCCTTAAACTGCTCGATATGTTTTTCACGAAACGGGAAGGGTTCGCTGGAAAGCAGAATGTATTCAGCACCGCAAGTTGCCAGCTGCTCCAGAGTCACTTCCGGATAACGCGGTTGGCTAGCCAGCACATTATGCATGCCACCTCGCTCTAGTACATCATTGATGAAGGTATTGCCGCCGGCTGCCATAAAGGGTTTCTGCCAAATCAAATAAGCGACGTTAACTTTTGAAAACTGCTCAGGCAAAAGATCATTGAAGTTCTGGTTTACCGCCCTAACAAATACTTCAGCCTGCTCAGAGCGCCCGATAATCTCACCGATACCGCGAAACATCTCCAGCGACTCATCCAACGTACTGATATCGCTCATCCAAACCGGATAGTCTTGTTCCAGTTGAGCAATACCTTCCGGATAATTTTCTTCTTTATTGCCGATAATCAAATCAGGCTTTAATGCGGCAATCGCATCAAAATCAAACTTTTTCGTGCCACCGACTTTAGCAATGCCAGCAACTTTATCAGGTGGCTCGGTACAAAAGCGGGTAAGCCCAACGACGGATTCCCCCGCACCGAGCGTAAACAGCAGCTCGGTTTGCGAGGGAACCAGTGAAACAATGCGTTTAGCCGGAGCAGGCAGCGTCACCGTGCGCTGCATCTGATCCGTCACGACAATGCTCATCAGAAGTGATCGGCACTCATAGCCATTGTGCTATCCGCACCCGAGATCACCGCTGTTTTGTGTGCCAAAGCACGTGGCAAAATCTGCTCAGCATAGAACTGCGCCGTGCTCACTTTGCTGCTGTAGAACGGATCACTATTGCCTTCGGCGATAATGCGCTTAGCCGCAACCGCTGATTTGATCATCAACCAACCACCGGTCATCACACCCATGCACATCATGTAGTTGAATGATGCTGAAGCCGCTGTATTTGGATCTTGGCTACCATTGCTTAGCAGGTACTGTGTGGCTGCATCAAAGGCATCCAACGACTCCGTAAATGCCGCTGCCATAACGGCCAATTGGCTATCAGACTGTGCTTTCAAATCAGTTTCAAAGGTACGCAGCTCAGCAATAAACTCAGCAACTGTCACACCATTGTCACGTAGTACTTTACGGCCAACCAAATCATTCGCTTGAATACCGTTAGTGCCTTCGTAAATTGGGAAAATTCGGGCATCACGCATGTATTGCTCAGCGCCGGTTTCTTGCATAAAGCCCATGCCGCCGTGTACCTGTACACCCAGCGAAGTTACTTCCATGCCGACCTCAGTACACCATGCTTTAGACACTGGCGTTAGCAAGCCAAGACGACGATTGTAGAAATCACGTGCCGATTCATCTTCAGAGTTATGGCTAATATCATGCGCAGCAGACGACATGAAAGAAATCGCACGCGCCGCTTCAGTCATTGCACGCATATGCATCAACATACGGCGAACGTCTGGATGATTGATGATGGCAACTTTGCCTTCATGCCCATAAGCGTGGCCTTGCTTACGATCACGTGCATAGCTAACCGCACGCTGATAAGCGCGCTCAGAGATACCAACACCCTGCATACCCACTTCCAGGCGAGCATGGTTCATCATGGTGAACATGCAAGCCAGACCTTTGTTTGGCTCACCCACCAGATAACCAATCGCACCGTCGTTATCACCAAAACTCATGACACACGTCGGGCTAGCGTGGATACCCATCTTATGTTCCAGCGAGATTGCGTAAGCATCATTGCGCTCACCCAAGCTGCCATCTTCATTCACTAAGTACTTAGGAACCAAGAACAGGGAAATCCCTTTAACGCCCTCTGGCGCATCCGGTAAACGTGCCAACACCAAGTGCACCACGTTTTCAGACATCTCATGGTCACCCCATGTGATGTAAATCTTTTGGCCTTTAATGCGGAAGTGATCGCCTTCCGGTTTTGCCTGAGTTCTTACTGCTGCCAGATCAGAACCGGCCTGAGGCTCAGTCAGATTCATGGTGCCGGTCCAGTTACCGCTAACCATGTGCTCAAGGTAAATCGCATTTAACTCATCTGAGCCATGCGCCAATAACGCTTCAACCGCACCAGCCGTTAGCAGTGGGCATAAAGCAAAAGAGGCATTGGAGGAGTTCCACATTTCAGTGGCGGCACTTTGGATTAGAAACGGTAAGCCTTGGCCGCCGACTTCTTCAGGGAAGTTCACGGAGGTCCAGCCGCTTTCTACAAATTGCTCATAAGCTTCTTTAAAGCCATCGGCTGCTTGTACTTTGCCATCAACGAGCTTAGCGCCTTGTTGGTCACCGCTGTAGTTGATCGGGTCTAATACGTTAGTGGCTAGTTTGCCAGCTTCTTCAAGAATGGCCTCGACCATCTCCGGCGTCGCTTCTTCAAACCCAGGGAATTGCGCAATGGCATTGATATCGGCCAGTTCATTAAGGACAAACTGAAGTTCCTTAACGGGTGCGGTATAAGTGGACATGAGTGATTTCTCCAGAGAAATTGAGCGGTGAGGCTTTTAAAAAATAAACTAAATAGTGTCAGTCGGGCATGTCGTCGCCCGACTGACAGGGTCTTGCTTTACAGTGACGCGGTCATTGCCGGAACGGCATCAAACAAATCAGCAACCAGACCATAATCTGCAACCTGGAAAATCGGTGCATCTTCGTCTTTGTTGATTGCAACAATCACTTTTGAGTCTTTCATACCAGCCAAATGCTGGATCGCGCCGGAAATACCAACCGCGATGTACAGGCCAGGGGCAACCACTTTACCGGTTTGACCAACCTGATAATCGTTTGGTACAAAGCCTGCATCAACAGCTGCACGGGATGCACCCACTGCTGCGCCAAGCTTGTCAGCCAGAGCTTCGATAATCGCGAAGTTCTCAGAGCTACCCACGCCACGACCACCAGAAACGATGATGTCAGCAGAAGAGAGTTCTGGGCGATCAGAAACCGTCAGATCACGTCCAACCAAAGTCACAGTGCCAACCGCATCCGTTGCTGCCAATGCTTCAACAGAGGCAGAGCCACCCGTTGCTGCAGCCGCTTCAAACGCTGTCGTACGAACCGTCAATACTTTCTTAGCATCGCTGCTTTGTACCATTTCCAATGCGTTACCCGCATAGATAGGGTGTACAAAGGTATCAGCCGACTCAATCGCGGTCACATCAGAGATTTGAGCAACATCTAATAGCGCTGCAACGCGTGGTAATACGTTCTTACCGAAAGTCGTTGCTGCCGTTACGATGTGATCAAAGCCCGCTGCTGCACTCACCAATAATGGTGTCAGCTCTTCCGCAATGCCGTTTTCATAATGTGCTGCATCGCTGTGCAGTACTTTAGCAACGCCAGCAACCTGTGCTGCTGCATCTGCAACCGCTTGGCTGTTGTGGCCAGCAACCAATACTGTCACGTCGCCCAGCTGAGTCGCCGCAGTAATGGCGTTTAATGTGCCTTCTTTCAGTTCACTATTATCGTGTTCTGCAATTACTAATACACTCATCCTAGATCACCCGCGCTTCGTTTTTCAGTTTTTCGATCAGCTCTTGAACATTAGCTACTTTCACACCTGCCTCTCTGGCAGAAGGTGCATTCACTTGCTTCACAGTCAGACCAGAAGCTGTTTCAACACCCAAATCAGCCAGCTCGATTGCTTCCAGAGGCTTCTTCTTCGCTTTCATAATGTTAGGCAGTTTCGGGTAACGAGGCTCGTTCAAGCGCAAGTCACTCGTGATAACTGCTGGCAGAGATAGCGCCAGAGTTTCCAGACCACCGTCGATTTCACGAGTCAGTGTCACTGCATCGCCATCCAACTCAACTTTGGAGGCAAACGTACCTTGAGGCCATCCCAGTAGGGCAGATAGCATCTGACCAGTCTGGTTGTTATCCGCATCGATAGACTGCTTACCGGTGATAACCAATTTAGGCGCTTCTTTCTCAACGACTTTCTGCAGTACTTTAGCCAACGCCAAAGGACGTAGTGCGTCATTCGTTACGATGTGAATCGCCCGGTCTGCTCCCATTGCCAGCGCGCTGCGCAGCGTTGTTTCGCATTCTTTCTCACCAATGGTGACGGCAATCACTTCTTCAGCCAAACCCTTTTCTTTCAGGCGAATCGCTTCTTCAACCGCAATCTCACAGAAAGGGTTTAATGACTTCTTAACGTTGTCAGTTTCAACGCCAGTGTTGTCGCTCTTTACGCGAACGTTGACATAAGCATCAACTACCCGCTTTACAGGAACCAGAATTTTCACGCGTTTATCTCTCCTAATTTGTGCTGTGAGGTAGTGTCTCGCAACAACACATACATGGTTTGTTTCATATTGTTATGCAGCTGTTCCACCGCATCCATCGCCTCTGGCTGCATCAGCCACTGGTACAAAATACCAATCACCGTTGCCAGAAATAGTCGTGCAACCGCTTCAGGGTTAACATCCGCTCTTACACTTCCATCGTTAATCCCATCCTTTATCCACTGCTCAACATCTTGCTGACGTCGTTCGTGGATCTTAAGCATACTTTCACGCACTTCAGAGGTGGTGCCGGCAGCATCGAACCAAAGCAGATAAAAAGCACGCCGGGTGACGGGTGCATCCACACAAAACCGGTAATGTGCATCGATCGAAGCCGCAATCGCCTCGAAGCCGGTCTTGCCTTGAGTTACCTGCCGTAGCTCCTGAGACCAGGAGTCACCCACTCGCTTAATAACATAGCTAAGCAAGCCACTTTTGGAGCCAAAACGGTAACCCGCCAGCCCGCGGCTGTAGCCTGCCATTTCGCCAACATCTTTCAATGTTGTCTTTTCCGTACCGCGCTCAACAATCAGCTTCACTGCCGTCTCAAACATCAATGTGTCTGAAAGGTCAGTGCGCTCTGCATGTGTCATGCGCGAACTGGCATCATTCCCAATAGTGGCGGTTTTATCAATCAAAACTATTCGTAGCTACGCTTCGGTTAATTTACTTGTTGCGTGCAAGTATATGGATGGAAGTATACCGTGTCAACTACCCACGAATGAATATGTCAACACGCATACTGCAAAAAAGTACTGTTTAGCCGCGCATCTTCTCGCCGCTTGGGTCGTAAAAGGCCCGTAATGAGGCTGATGCACTAAAGCGTTTAGTGGCAATCTCAATTTCAAAGTTGGACGATGCAATCTTATCCGCCGTTAAGCCCGGCACATTGGCAAAGCCCATACCGAGTGCGCCGCCCACTGCATGGCCATACATGCCGGAGGTCAGGTAGCCCACAATCTGGCCATCCATCACAATCGATTCGTTGTGATATAACAGCGGCTCTGGGTCATCCAATTTAAACTGCAACAGGCGGCGATCAGGAACACCTGCCGCTTTGGCTGCAATAAAGGCATCGCGACCAATAAAGTCACCGGCATCTGGCTTGGCCGTAAAGCTCAAACCCGCCTGTACCAAGTTATCCGCCGGACCAATATCATGGCCCCAATGACGGAAACCCTTCTCCATCCGCAAACTGTTCAGCGCATGCAGGCCGACATTGCAAATCTCATAAGTTGAGCCTGCCAACATCAGCGCTTTGTACACCTCAACCGCTTTTGCTGACGGTACAAAGATTTCCCAGCCCAGCTCGCCAACATACGACAAACGCTGCAGCCAAACCTCAACGCCCGCCACCTTGGCAAAGCGGCCCGTACCAAAGCTAAAGCCTTCTGCCGTGATATCCGTTTCAGCCAGATCAGTTAAAACCGCACGTGCATTCGGGCCTTGCAGCGACAAACAAGCGTATTGATCCGTCACATCGGTCAGCGTGGTATCGCCGATCAGGTTCTTTTTCAGATGCCAGTAATCGCGATAAGTCGAGGCCACACCGGTGGTAATAAAGAAGTGATTCTCCGCCATTTTCACGACCGTGATATCCGCTTCAATACCGCCTTGTGCATTCAGGCATTGGGTATACACCAATTTACCCGGCTCAACATTCATGTCACCCACGCACAGGTAGTTCAAAGTCGCCTGAGCATCCGGACCTTTCACCTCAAATTTACCAAAGGATGAAATATCATAAATACCGACATTTTCACGCATGGCCATGTGCTCAGCGGCGTAAAAATCAAACCAGTTCTGGCGCTTGTAGCTGTACACGTATTCCGCTGGCGCGCCGTTTTTAGCAAACCAGTTCGGGCGCTCATAGCCGCCTACTTCACCAAAGCAGGCACCTTGTGCTTTTAAGGTTTCATGCAGCGGCGACAACACTAAATCACGCGAAGTTTTGTACTGATAAAACGGCCAGTGCATGTCATAAGTGTGGCCCAGTGCTTCCGGAATACGCGCTTCAACATAGCTCTGTGTTTTCTGTACCGGCTGATTACGGCGCACATCACATTCCAGAATATCGCCGGAAGGATAGCCATCAATCACCCAGTCAGCCATGATCTTACCCATGCCGCCGCCAGCGCCAATGCCTTTGGAATTCATGCCGCAAGCCACCCAGAAATTATCCACTTCCGGCGTTGGGCCAAGCAAATGCAGATTGTCGTTGGTAAAACTCTCAGGGCCATTAAAGAAGGTATTAATACCGGTCTCTTCCAGCGGAGGGAATGTCTCCATACCCGCCATTAAGTACGGCTCAATGTGTTCCATATCCGTTGGGAATTCATCAAAACAAAAGTCCTCCGAAATACGGCTCATGGGGCAGCCGATGGCGTTTAACTCAAACCAGCCAACCAGCATTTTTCCGGCATCTTCTTTATAGTAAACGCCTTTATCGTAATCGCGCAGCACAGGGCGCTTAGTGAGATTTTCCATCGGCTCAGTTACCACATAGAAATGCTCACAGGCATATAAAGGCAGATCCACACCAATCTTTTGCGCAATATCGCGCGACCACAAGCCACCGGCCAAAATCACCTTATCCGCCAGAATGGTGCCTTGCTCGGTGCGCACACCCGTCGCGGTGCCATCCTCAACCAAGATCTCTTCGACCTTAATGCCTTCCAACACCTTCGCACCGCGATTACGCGCGCCTTTGGCCAGCGCCATCGTAGTATCAACCGGATTCGTTTGGCCATCCGCTTCGATATACAACGCGCCTAAAACGCCTTCGGTATTAATGCCAGGGTACAATTCTTCCAAGCGCGCATGGTCAATAAACTCAGACTCCACCCCAAACACTTTAGTCAATGACGCGGTACGTTGCAGCTCTTCCAAACGCTCTTCAGTACGCGCCAGCGAAATACTACCGGTACGACGATACCCCGTTGCTTGGCCAGTTTCTTCCTCCAGCGAGGCATACAGCTCATGGCTGTACTTGGCCAAATTAGTCAGCGTTGGCGTTGGCCACATCATGGTAACCAAGCCCGCCGCGTGCCAAGTGGTGCCGCAGGTGAGCTGTTTGCGCTCCAGCACCACAACATCGGTCACGCCACGTTTCGCCAAATGATAAGCAATAGAGCAGCCGGTAATGCCGCCACCAACAATCACAACGGAAGCACGTTCCGGAAGTCTCGATTCACTCATGGTCTAATCCTGTAAAATAGGGTGATATTTCTGTTAATTAATGATTTAAAAATTAGCGGCTTAAGCGCGCAGTTTCTTGTTTTCAGGATCGTAAACACCATCCATCTCAACATGGGCTTTACGCACGCCCATTGTGGTTAACACGTTTAATGACTTGCCCTGAACATTGGCCGCAGGCGTGATATAAGCAAAACCAACGCTATAACCCACACGATGCCCAAAGCCACCGCTAGTCATTACGCCGATATACTCATCGCCATCGTAAACCGCCTCGTTACCAAAGCACTCACACGGCACATCGTCATCAAAAGCTAAAAAGGCCAGCTGATGTTTTGGGGTGGATTGCTGACGTTGGCGCAAGTTTTCAGCGCCAATAAAGTCGCGGGATGTGTCTAAGAAGCGGTCCATCATGGCCTCTACCGCACTCACTTCCTCCGTAAACTCGTGGCCATAGGTGCGATAGGCTTTTTCCAGTCGCAGTGCATTCATGGTTTGCGTACCAAAATCGCGAATGGTAATGCCCTCGCGCTTGCACACCTGATGCATCGACTCGTAAATCGACATCAACTGCCATGCCGGCATGTGCAGCTCATAACCCAACTCGCCGACATACGACACGCGAATCATCCGAATCACAGCGCTATCCAGCGTGATCGCTTGCGCGGTGAGCCATGGGAAGGCCGCGTGAGATAAATCATCTTCCGTCATGTGTTGCAGAATCTCGCGAGACTTAGGGCCAGTGACCAGAATCGCACCGATCTCCTCGGTCACATTCTTCACTTCAACCTCATAGCCATCGGTATGCTGCTGCATCCAGTGCAGATCTTTCAGCTCTGAACCAATCGCGCTTACCAGATAGAAATGATCAGGCGCAATGCGGGTAATCGAGAACTCGCTCATAATTCCGCCTTCCGGCCCGTGGAATAGCGTCAGCGAGAGGCGACCATCTTTCGCCGGCAAGCGATTGCAGGATAAGTGATCGAGGAATGCCGCTGCATCCTTACCCGTGACTTCAAACTTAGACGAGCCGGAAATATCCACCACGCCCGCGCTAGTCATAATCGCCTGACACTCCTCAGCGACCGCCGCATGGCTTTCACTGCGCGACCAGGTCGGCGTTTCGCCAGTGACGGTTGCGGTTTTAAACCACAAAGGCTTCTCATAGCCATGCACCACGCCATGCACGCAACCACGGTTCACCAATTCCTGATGCAGCGGGCTGGTGCGCATTGGGCGCGCATGAGGGCGGTTATCATTCACACCCGGCGCGGTATACATATTCTCATAGGCTTCGATGGCTTTAGTAATGCAGAACTTCTTATCCGCCCAAGGGCCAAAGCGGCGGCTATCCAGCGGGGCCATATTGATTTCAGTTTGGCCGTGTACCATCCACTGCGCCATAAACTTACCGATACCACCCTGAGCGATACCGATACTCGCGCCATGTAAGTTCCAGAAATTGCGTAAACCGGCTTGAGGACCGGCTAAAATATTGTCATCCGGCGTGTGGGTAATCGGGCCGTTAATCACGGTTTTAACGCCCACTTCACTAAAGATCGGCATGATTTCCATGCACTTTTCCAGAAACGGCATTAAGCGCTCCAGCGCACCGGGGAACAGCTCGCGATCGAAACTCCAATCCATACCACCCAGCGCCCACGGCTTAGAGCCAAAGGTCTCATACGGGCCAATCAATAAGCCTTTACCTTCCTGACGGATATAACTGCTGGTGTAAGAGTCGCGGCACACCGGCAGCTCAAAATCCAGCTCAGACAGTGCAGGGTGATCGTCGGTAATCAGGTACTGATGTTCCAGATTCACCAAGGGTACATTCACACCCACCATGGCACCGACTTCCGGCGCAAAACAGCCACCCGCATTCACCACATGCTCGGCGATAATATTGCCTTTGTTGGTCACCACTTCCCACTCACCGGATGGCAGCTGATTAATCGCGCTGACGTGAGTAAACCGGTTGATCTCAGCGCCATTGGCTTTAGCCAGCTGGCCCAATGGCATTACCACAGAGGTTGGGTCAACATGGCCATCGTTTGGCGTGCTGACAATCACTCGTGCCTTATCAAAATCCATAAACGGGTTGAGCTTGCGGGCTTCGTCTTTACTGATGAAATTAAACTCGCAGCCAACCGTTTTGGCGCGGCTTTCCAGATTGCGGAACCAATCCTCTTCCAGCTTAGTAAAACCAACGCGCAAGCTACCGGTTTTGTGGAAGGTGGAGGGCAGGCCGGTTTCTTGTGGGAGGATCTCGTCATACAGCTTCATGGTGTATTCGTGGATCTGAGAGACCGTCATATTGCCGTTAAAGCTTGGGCAAAGCCCCGCTGCGTGCCAGGTAGAACCACTGGTTAGCTCACCCTTTTCGATCAGCGCGATATCGGTCCAGCCTTCTTTCGTGAGGTGATACAGCAGATTGATACCCAGTGAACCACCACCGATAATAACGACTCTTGCGTGACTTCTCATAGCTTCTCCAGATTTTGCTAGACGGCACAGAACGGGCCTTAAGCTATTCAAGATAATCTGAGAAATGGCATGACTTTTATCCTAAACTGCCATAATGTGGCACTTTAAGAAAATGACTACGGAGTAACCGCCGTGCAAGCCCCTGTCACTGTATCGTTTTTGCTCATTCGCCTACTGCCGCTGTACTGTTTAATACTCGCTACCGAAGTGCTGCGCCTCGCCAATCGCTATGCGGGAAAGCGCCTGTTTGAATGGCACTACTCCAGCCTCGACGGGCTTTCGGTAGAGGCCAGCAACAGCACGCGGCTGGCCGTAGAACAGCAGTTTTACGATACCAAAGACGTAGACTACCTGATCGTAGTGGCAGGCTACGACGCGCTGGCCGACTTCTCGCCCGCTATGAAACAGATGTTACAGCGCTTAAACCGCCAGAAAGTGGTGCTGGGCGCGATCGACAGTGGTGCGTTTATCCTAGCTGAAGCGCAACTGCTGCAAAACCAAAAAATCACCTTACACCCCACTGGCGTCACCGCGTTTACCGAACGCTACCGCACCGCTAACATTGAAATCCAGCAGGGCGACATGCTGGTTACCGATCGCCGCATAAGCTGCGCGGGCGGCCTAAGCGTGGTGCCGATGATGTTGCACTTAGTTGGCCAACACGGCGGCGAAGCGCTGGTACACGCCGTGGCGCACGATATGCAGATCAACCCCGTCGAACTCTCGGCTCCCGACACCGGCATGAAAGCCAGTCGCGTGTATAACAACCCCAGCATCGTCGGGCGTGCCTCGCTACTCATGCGCACCTACGTGGAAGAGCCCTTATCGATCAAAGCCTTAGCCAAGCAACTCGGCGTGTCGGAGCGTAGCCTGTTTCGCAAATTTCAAACCAAACTCGGCATGTCGCCCAACCGCTACTACGTCATCTTGCGACTGCAACACGCACAACACCTACTGCTGCAAAGCCAATGCTCAATGACCGATGTCGCCTTTGCCTCCGGCTTTAGCTCATCGGCCAGCTTGTCGCGGGCGTTTAAACGCGAATTTGGCATATCGCCCAAGCACATGCTCGGCCATGTACGCGAGCACGGCTATGAGTCGATCGTACCGGAAGGGCAGTTGAGGAATGAGCTGGTTTGGCGGGCTACTGGGGATCGGAAGTAGAGAGGATTTATGGCTATTTCACACTGTAAAATTATTGAATGGAAAGACTTACCATCGACTGCAAAAGTTGAATTTCCACATCAGTCAGCGATGGATTCTGAGTTCTTTAAATTTAAAAACGAATGGTACTGCGTTGGCTATTTAGATGGCCGCAGCCAAACTCATAACTTTGAGAATGACACTCCGGATGGCACGTTTATCGCGTGTAACCGGAGTGGTAATGTCATGGAAGTTAGTGAATTTACTGAGCATGTGATGCCAAATTTAGCTCAGTTGTTGTCGTTTCACTAATCTTTATCTAGCGGCTGCATCCCGCATCTTAACAAGTATGAGTAGGTTTGGTCGTAGAACTCAGGTTTACGAGTTTCATCTTCGATATCACCATGCGGGATATAAATCACCATTCCTTGGCGGGCGCGAGTTAAGAGCACTCGGTAAGCATTCTCTAAGTATTGCTTTTCCTCATCGGTTTTAAGCGGTCTCCATTTCGAGGTAGTTACATTGAATACTAAGTGCTGAAAAGCTCCATCCTGATATCTAAAATCAGAATCCCAACCTACCAAGCACCAATCCAGCTCTAAGCCTTGAACGACGAACTCACTCGCTACATCCTCAAGATAATTACTGCTTCTCACATCGTCAGCACTATTGAGAAACCAATTTTCGGGCTTAAACTTCTCTGAGTCCGGGAAGTAAATACCCTCTGCTTTTAGGCGAACAGCGCTAGATGAGGTCATAACTCCTGACCGCTCTGTTCCCCTAGTTTGAGATCTGACCCATGACTTAGCACTTTGTAAGTTGCGGGTCACAAACAGTGGGAATTTCTCAACTAAAAATGCGGCATTCTCATTCGCTTTTTTAGCGTCATTGCCGATAACATAATGGACGAAATTGGAGAGTTTCTCTGCTCGAAATGATCTCATCGATGTTGCTAAATGGAGATTCTTCAAGCTTAGAGCTTTATCAGATTTTTCTAAATATTCTAGTTTGACCCCGTTGCCGGCATATTCTGATTGTCTTAATTCATTTGAATAGTAGACCTGCCAATCATCAAACGAGTTTTCCAATGCAGATAACCATCCTTGTAATCCAGATTCTCCGGTATTAATTTCTTGGCCGCCACCAATGAGGGCAATGATGACGCACCATTCCTCGTGTCGGTCCATAATGCTAATTAGGAACTCGGGCTCTGACTGATTCCATGTCTCACGCTGCCGTTTACGGATCATAAAATCTTCTGTTTTCTTTAAATCCCAAGCGCGCTGAGCCTCATCAAAAATGACAACATTCTCCGGTGGAGCTCCGGAGTCAGTCAATGCTTGGTCTCTAAAGTGATGAATATTTTGAATAGCTGCTCTGGCTTCACGCTTAGCATCATCTTTTTTAATACGCTTGTTTCTTAATTTACTATCTCTTGCAAGGGCTTCCTGCAGTACGGCTACAAGCGGTCCATTACCCGATAGAAAAACAGCATGATCAACATCTCCGTCTGGGTGGGTAGTCGCAATATTTAAGCCTACAAGTGTTTTCCCTGCACCGGGAACACCTGTCACAAAACAGATGGATTTTTGTTTCTTGTTTCTTGAAGTCGTAATGATTTCTTGGATTTGCTTGGAGGTTGTAGCTAGATTAACTGCACCTGCATCATTGCGAGAAATATCTCTTACATCATGCTTGGCATAGAGAGCTTTAGCCGCTTCAATAATCGTTGGCGTCGGCCTGTAAGGAGCGTTTAACCAGTCCGTATAGCAAAATTTCTTTGTGTTGAAGGCCGCAGTGCAGGCTTTGATAATTTGTGAGAGATTTTGGCCGTTACTACAAATAACATCTGAAACACCAGATTCATGTTTGATTACGTCAATGTCAGCATTTTTTGCTTTGGTTGCCACAAGAATAGGAATGATTACACGTTCATGGCTGGCGCTGTGGAAGTGCTTTAAATCCATTGCGTAACCTAGGGCTTGGCGGCTATCCATGGGTTTATAGTTCTTTTCTCCGACCTTATATTCCAAGACAAAAACTATCCCTTGGTAGAGTAAAACTACGTCGGCTCTTTTGCCCATGCGAGGAATTAATAATTCAAAGCAAATATAACCATCACTAAAGTCTGACAACTGCTCCTGCAGATTCTCGACTTGTCCCATCCATGCGCGTGTTTGATTGTATTCAATGGATTGCGTGTGAGAGGTGGTAATCGTACCGCGAATTTCTTCAGTGGTTGTGTTGAGGAATTTGCTAACAGGCGCGTGATAATAGGCTTTATTAGACATTATCATCTCCAAACCGAAGTAGTTCAGAGGGTGATATTTCTAGAGCATCTGAAAGCTTTTTGACGTTTAGTAAGCCGACATTTCTAATCCCTCTTTCAATGCCGCTAATGTAAGTTCGGTCTAGCTCACAGATTTGAGCTAGCTTTTCTTGGCTGAGCTCTTTAGCGAGACGTAGCTCTTTTACTCTGGCACCGAAGGCGAGGAGAATATTGTCCGTCATTTGCTTATTTTGAGTAGTTTAAGTGCAAAACATACTCATCAAGCTAGACTTATAAGTCTACGGACTATAAGTCACATGCTATGGTTTCCTATTGGTCTTCAAAGATTCAGGCACAGTAATTTTATAGCGCTCATCATAGCGACCTTCAGGAACCACTTGCCGCTTTCCAGACCCCAGTTCTATTTGTGACTCATCAAGGTGTTTAGCCCATTGGTGATCATGGTAGTGGCTCAAAAACAGGAAGATACGATTGGTTCGCACGGCATATTTGTGGTGGTTTAGAGGCAGTTTTATACTAAGTGAATCGCGGGTCATCTATGAGATTTCAAAGAGATATAATGCTAACCAAAACTCTCTACTACGCCAGCTACCTCTTCGCTCTACTCGGCATTCTCTCCACCTACCTGAGCTACTCCGTCTGGCACTACCCATATGATGAAACCGGCCGCTATTTCGAGCCCGTCGAGAGCATCGTCTATCACCAGCAAACACTGGAAGCGTATGTCGTTATGGCGGTGGTGTGTTTGTCCTTAACCGTCGTATTACTGACGGCAGCCATTCTCAGAAGCCGACAGCAGCGGGCCTGATTGCACTGATCCTCGGGCATGTCGGTGGCGGTAACTTTTATCAGTTATTTTAGAGAGTTATCCTGCTATGTTGTGTTTATCTAAACGCAGTAAAAAATGGTAACCAGTCATGTCAAAAGCAGTCATCAAAACAACATTGTCAGCTGAAGAGTATTTAGACGGAGAAGAGCGTGCGGAAACGCGTCGTGAATATGTGACAGGTGCAGTTTATGCAATGGCAGTGGCAGGCGAAAAATCATAATCGTATAGCGGGGAATGTTTTCTTTCAGCTTCGGAGTAAAGCCCGAGGCGGTCGTTGTGGTGTCTTCATGAGCGATATGAAGCTTCGCATCGAAAACGGAGAACGTTTTTATTACCCGGACGTTATGCTGGTTTGTAATGAGAACGACGATCATAGTCATTACAAAGATGCGCCGTGTTTAATTGCTGAAGTATTATCCCCGTCGACTGAGGCAGTTGACCGACGTGAAAAGTGGCTGGCTTACAGTGAGCTAGACAGCCTTCGCTATTACCTTCTGATTTCTGCTGACAGAAAGCATGTTGATTATTACCAACGAGATGAGGAGGGGGCATGGCAAGTTTCAGCGCTTTCCTCGATGGATACTATCCTTGTGCAATGCGAGGACGGGACTAGTCGCTTCAGTGCAGGCTTGTGCCTGGATGATATTTATGAGGATGTTGTTTGGCGGTAGGCTGGCGAGAGCTTCTCGTTACGCTGTATCCATCAACTCGCCAAAAACGTCTCCAAACGCGGCTTAATCACCAACGACATAACGATCGAAAACACGATCCCAACTGGCAGCGCCGCTAAAAATGCAGCAGACCATTGGCTGGCAAAGACGGATGATTCATAGCCATGCAGGTTCATGGTAGTGACTGCGCCCATAATCGCTTCCATAATGAATGCCATTCCGAAGCCAAACGTGATGTTTTTCTGAAGGCTGGAGAAGTTTGGCAACACGGCATTAATCGTCCGGTTGAGCGCATACGAAATCACGCCACCCAGCGGTGCGATACACAGCACGCATAAGGCAAATGAAGACAGCCACGATGTCACGAATGTGTCGCTAAAACCGATACTGCGCCATGTCATTAAAAAGGTTAAGGTGCCGCCCAAGGTTGCAATGATAGAAGCAATGATTAGAATTTTCTGTGCTAGTTTTGGCATGAGTGTTCTCTAAGGTGTGATGTGTGTAATTTAGTTGACAATATCAACTATAATGGTGAGAATCTTAGATGTTGTAGTTGACTAAGTCAACTAAATTTATGGAAGGGTAAGATGAAAGGTTATCAGTCAGAGTTACAAAGTATGTTCATTCAAATATTGGGAGGCCTGAAGCACTCAATGACTGAGCACCTGAAGGCGCAAGGTCTGGAGTTATCGCCGTTACACTTCATTATTTTGCGCAGTATTCACCACATTGAAGGCTGCACGTCTAATGCCTTAGCGGATCACTTGAGAAAGGATAAGGGGCAAATAACGAGACTGGTCAAAGAGTTAGTTGACAAAGGGCTTGTTGAAAAAGTGGCGAATCCAAATGATAAGCGCAGCCAGTTTCTCATCTTGAGTGAGCAGGGCTCGGCGTGCTTTAAAGGGCTTCAGGAGTTTGATTTTGTAACGCTAACGAATATGCGCGAGGGCATTAGCGATGCAGAGCTCGCTCAGTTTTTAAGCTTAGGCGAAAAGATGGTGGCTAACTTGGGGCGGGGTTTGTAAGCTTTTCAGCTACGCCGTGTTCCAATATATTCATCT
Source organism: Leucothrix mucor DSM 2157 (assembly GCF_000419525.1). NCBI lineage: Bacteria > Pseudomonadati > Pseudomonadota > Gammaproteobacteria > Thiotrichales > Thiotrichaceae > Leucothrix > Leucothrix mucor. The sequence goes on along the minus strand of NZ_ATTE01000001.1, from coordinate 3,808,486 downwards.
TTTAAGCTTTCCAGAATGCCTTTTCTCGTCTCGGCAGGCGCGATGACTTTTTTACGCGGTGCTGCGAGTCGTTGGGTGAGTAAACCATCGCGTTGAGTGCGACGTTCCAGCGCTTGCTCTTGTTTTTGCAGCAGCAGAAGGGCTTCTTCGATGATCTCATCGGCTGAGCGGTAAAGACCACTGCCGACCTTTTTGTTTACATAGTCTTCAAGGGCTTGCGATAACGATATTTTCATAGCTTGTTCAAAAAATTACTCTGCGGTCAAAGTGATGGTGACCCGATCTTGATACCAACCTGTTTCGATCACTTCCGGCATATTGCCACGTGCTGCAAAGGTCAGTAGTTGATTGTTAATCGTGCAAGCATCCAGACGAATAGTCGGCGCATCATTAGACGAGACACTACGCCCAAGATAGCTGAGTTGGTAACGTTTAAGCAGCGAACCCGTCGTATCATGAATCATCGCGAAGTTATTAAGCGTAGAAAACTTAAGTGCGCAGCTGTCGCCGTTTGATCTCACGCCTAATGTTCCCAATGAAACAGCGGCATTCGACTCAATATTGTTCATACTGACGGTGTTGATATGCCCATCTACCGCAGATCCGGTGAGTTCGGCAAAGGTGCCTTGAGTGACTTGGACATTAATAGTCTTAGTGTCGCTGGTGGCAAGTGCTGCTGATGTTGAAACAATCAATGCAGTTAAAAAGACAGCACGGGGGAATGTTGTCATTTATGTTCCTTCTTATAAAAAACGAGGTTAGGACGCGTATTAGAGCGTCCTAACCTACTAGCTTTTTTTACAAAAAGGTATCTCTTTCCTACTCAGCGGTCAGAGTAATTGTCACAGTGTCTTTGTAAGTACCGGCTTCGATTACGTCTGGTGCTTCGCCAGATGTTTCAAAATTCAGCGCACTGGCTGCCATCACACACGAATCCAGCTTTCTAGTCGAGTTTTCATCAACGTTTGAATAGATGTTAGTGCCTAAGTAGCTCAGGAAGTAAGTCTTCAGTGTGGTTCCACTTGTTTCGTGCTTTAAGCGGTAGTTGTTCAATGTCGAGAAAGAAATCGCGCAGTTTTTACCGTTAGACTTTACGCCCAATGTACCCAATGACGTTGCAGAGTTACCGGTGATTTTACCCATATCGATGTTGTTGATGTTGCCATCCACTGCGGAACCTACTAATTCAGCATAAGTACCTTGAATGACTTCAATGTCGATTGTTTTAGTGTCAGTCGCTGCCATCGCAGAAGAGCTAAGGATAACGAATGCGGCTGAAGCTAAGATCGGGGAAAACTTTTTCATTTTGTGTACCTATTTATTTTTATATTTAGAAGGTTTGCACGCTGGGGGGAGCGTTTCAAATCTATCATCTATTACTTGCTTTAAAGTGGGGTGGAGTCTTACTCAGCGGTCAGAGTAATTGTCACTGTGTCTTTGTAAGTACCGGCTTCGATTACATCTGGTGCTTCACCCGATGTTTCAAAAGTCAGTGCGCTGGCTGCCATCACACAAGAATCTAATTTACGGTTTGAGTTTTCATCAACGTTTGAATAGATATTAGTGCCCTGATAGTTCAGGAAAAATGTCTTCAGTGTCGCTCCGCTGGTTTCGTGTTTTAAGCGGTAGTTATTTAATGTTGAGAAAGAGATTTCGCAATTCTTGCCGTTAGATTTAACACCTAATGTACCTAGAGAAGTCGCTGAGTTACCAGTGATCTTACCCATGTCGATGTTGTTGATGTTGCCATCTACTGCTGAACCAACCAGTTCTGCGTAAGTACCCTGAATAACTTCAATATCAATTGTCTTAGTATCGGTTGCTGCCATGGCAGAAGAGCTAAGAATAACGAATGCGGCTGAAGCTAGGATCGGGGAAAACTTTTTCATTTTGTATACCTGTTTATTTTTATAATTAGAGTATTTGAAAGCTGGGGGAAGCGTCTCAAATCTGGTGCCTACTTTACTGAATATTATATGAACGGATTATGAACGAATCTTAATATCTGTTCAGTTTCGGCGTTTACAGACGAGTGGTGGCAGGAGATCGTCTTTTTAAATAGGTATTTTAGAGGTTTGTTTTCCTTTAAATGATAACGATGTCTTTATTTTCTATTAGCGATATTGGGCCGTTATTAGAGGTGGTTCTGTTTTTTATAAGTTGTTAATTTTTATATAAATTATTTGTTTTTCGTGTGATCTTAGAGAGTGATTCTGTTGCGGAACGATGAGTTGCCTGGGTGTTTTTTTCGTGATTGGCTGAGGCACTTTCTATCGCTGTTTCAGGTTGGCTTACAAAATCAAAGCTGAATAGGTAGTGAATGAGAATTTTGGGCCAGTCGTCGGGGTTTTGCGTATTTGGCCGGATTTTGGAGGGCATTTAGTCGGAGGGTATTGAGGGATTTTTTAGGGAAATTCTTAGTGTTGCAGACAGGCGGAGTAGTGGAGTGGCAATTATCAGGAGGGTATTGGCTAAAGTATTCGGCGAGGCGTTAGGTGTTTATAGGAGAATGGCGACGTTGCCCAGATCCTGAACGCCATTATCCTGCATGCTTATATCGACTTCTACCGGTGCCATATTGGGGTAGTCATGCAGCTCAAGGCGATAGCTGCCAGAGACCATAGAGGGCACACGGAAGCGGCCTGCTTTGTTTGAGAAGAAGGCAATGGCTTTATCTTTGTTCTTAGTGGAAATCCATTGGCCACCTTTATAGGCAAGCGGCTTGCCGTCTTTATCTACGAGTACGCCATCGACTACCGTGCCTGGCTCGCCACCGACATCAAAGCTAAAGCCGTGGTGATAGCCTGGGGAGGCTTCAAACTCGGTTTTCTCGGGGTTGTAGCCAAAGGGTAGGGAGACTTCATCAACGGTTATGCGCTGCGTTTGGTAGTCATCCAGATGGATCACCGCCTTACTGTCGCGTGTTGGAATTAGGGCGGCGTAGCTGATCGGGAGCATGGAGTCTTCATCTTCTGAGTACACAAAGCGTCGGTTGCCGGTATTCAGCGCAATGGCTTGCTTCTGGTTTTTAGGGCCGCCAACCAGTGCAAAGCTATCTTCAATGGGGTAGGTGATGGCGCAGTCTTCTCCGGCGCAGGCTAAGCTGGTATTTACGCCCACTTGCAAGCGCTGTTGATTGAGGCTGTCGGAGCTTAAATGGCTTGCGCTAAAGTGCGACTCAAATTGCGGGAACCTGACTGCGCCTTCGGCTCTGTCTTCTGAGCTGCTGCCTTTTTGGCGGTGTATCAGGTTGCCGGATAGGCTATCCCGCCCGATTGAGTTGCGTGCTTTAATTTCATAGCGCGCTTCAAAAGAGTCATCTTTGCCATTGGCGAGTAGGCCCAGCCGCTTGCGTCGCGATTGTTTGCCACCAAGCGGTACGGATAACTGCGCCTTAACGCTCCAGTCGCTGTCTTCCTGATAGTTTAAGCCTGCGCTAAAGCTAATGCCTTTGGCAAAGCGGCGGGAGGTTGATAAGTCCAGCGATAGCGCATCATCCGCACCATAGAAACGGCTGTAGTTGACTCCCAGTGAGGTGTTCCATTTATCAAATAACAATTTGCTGGTGTTGAGGTAGAGAGTCGTCTCTAAGCTTCTATCATCCGTTACTTCGGTGTCTGAGTCTGTATCGCTGAGGGTGGTGGTAAATAGTGTGGTGGTAAATTGCTCGGAACGCACTTCACCGCCGACATCCCAATGCACGGAGCCTTTTTCGCGGGAGAAACTCGGTTTAAATTTTACGCTGGCCGCTGCACCAGAGACGCCGGAGGCATCGCCATTGATTGCAATGCCAGTATCAAACACGCCCGCATTCACCACTTTTAGCGCTTCTGCGCCGAGTAAAAACTGCTTTCCAATGACTTGTGCGTCCGCTCCGGCAGTTAAGGTATCGGAGACGCCATATTGGTAAATGCCATTCACCGCAAACTCATCCGTGTCGCTATTGCTTAGTGCGCCGACTGCGAAGGCGTATTTGGAGAGCTCAGGTTTTAGTAAGCGGGTATCAAATAATTGGGAGGACTGCTTAATGGTCTCTTTACCAAAGGAGTCGATGATTTTTAGCGTCAGGTCGTTTTGGCCATTACTCAAACCAATGTCTTCTAATAAGTAAGTACCGGGTGCCAGTGTGTAGCGCTCGATCTGAAAGTTATTGAGTAAGATAATGACATCGGAGCGGGTGGTTAAGATCAGTCGCTCGCTGGCTTTTGGCTGTGTTTCCTGCGTTTTATCTAAGGTGAAGTCTTTACTCACCGATAGCCCGATCAGCGAGAAGCTATCTTGAAAATTACGCGTAATCGCGCTGACTTCGCCGGCACGGTAGCGTCTTAAGTTTTCAGGTTCGTCATAGGTTATGTAGGTTTTATCCAGCGACCAGTCATCAGTGTTTCGGGTTAGCTGGCTTTGCAGGGTGGCTTTGTCGATGGTTAGACTGCCATCGAGCTGAAGCTGAAAGTCGGTACTGTGCTCATCTTCCTGATAGGAGAGCTCGGTATTGGTATATAGGTTTAAGTAACCACTGACTTGGCTGGCTTCTACTTTATTGTCTTTGCGAATGGTGGATGACAGTTCTTGCAGTAAAGAGAGCACCAGCGGTTCGCGTTGTTCAGGGTCGAGTGCCAGATTCAGGCTCAAGGCGGCGGTATCGTACGCGGCTTTAATATCATGTTTAGCCAGCCATTCAAAGCTGACTTCTTTGGTGTCGCCAATGGCTTTTTCCAGCTCTAAAAACACGTCTTCTTTTAAGATGGATTTTAGCTGCGGGATGAGGTCGACTGTCTTTACCCGACTCACCACTTGCTGCTTGTTATTAAACACCATGACCGACTGATGCGTTTCGCCATCAATCTTTAAGTCGACGGTGAATTGGGAAGGCGTGGCTTTTTTCTTAGAGCCAAAGGCTTTGAGGAACATGGCTTGCATGTCGCTCGCCTGATCGGCGCTTGCTGGAGTTGGAATGAGTGTAACGGGAATGGACAGGGCAATAGCCATGCATAGCGATAGGGTGGTGCATGCGGGTAACTCCCGATGAATCCGGCTGGAAGCGCTGCCTGCGCAGCCACCAAATTTTAACCCCATACTGCCCACAAACACCTTATTCAGGGCCGCTATTCAAACGGCCCTGAATTGATTACTGCTTTTATTTTTGTACGTTTAGTGATGCAACCCAAGCGGCATTTTGAACCTGCGCAGGCTTATTGATCAAAAACTGCTGTGTGGATTTGGCCAGTACATTTTTACCTTCCATTCCCAATAGCTGATTGCCTTTAAGCGAGATCACCTGATTGCCATGTTGCAGGTTGAGAATGGCTTTATCTAAGATTTGGTGGCGCGTGCCGGTATTGGCAACGGTTACACTAAGCTTGTTGCCCTGAGGGCGCACTGCACTCACGCGGACATTACTTTGCGTTTTGCTAGGCTGTACATATAAGGCACCGACCAGCTTCATTAACATAGTGACGCCGGTTGGCTCTTTGTCCAAAGACACATGCACTTGCTCAGCAATCAAACGGAACGCCTGCTCTTGCTGAACATTGCTATCACCCAACCATTGCACGCGCACTTTCTGTGCTGTTTTTGGTGGGATAATGGTTTGAGGAGGATAAATCATAAATTTATCATCAGCAGGTAAGCGGATTTCTTTATCGCCTTGCTGCTGGCGAGTCGTCATGCTGAACTGCACTGCAATCGGCTTGGCGCTTTCATTGATCACGCTAAATATCTGGTTAGCACCCGCACCGGCTGGTTTTAAAACTAATGACAATGGCTCCATTTGTAGTGCATTCGCAAATGGGCTGGCGAACATGGAAGCTGCAAAAACAAGGGGCAGGAGCAATGTGCTTTTTTTAAGTTTCATCTGGGTAAACCTATTATATTGATTATTATGGCTATCTCGATGCTAGCTCTGAAACCCGATAAGCACAACACTTTGCAGACCAAGCGGTTGTTTTCTCTAAAATTTGTCATGAGCAACCTATTGATCAATAACCACCTGATAGCTGACTGAGCTCCCTGAACCACCTGGCAACTGCCCGGTGAATGTCCACTGTAAAGCATCATCCAAGCTTAGTGGGCTGGCGGTGCAACCCATATCAGGTAAGATCATGCCGCAGTCGGCAACGCCTACAAGTTCGGTATAGGCTGGCACGCGATCATTCACGGTGAGATCACTTAGCGGTCCGGTACCGGTATTGCTGTAGTAAATGCGGTATTCCAGTATATTGCCGGGATCTGCTGAGTTTACCGTGCTGGTTTCAGCGGTTCCTTGGCTAATGTTTTTAACTGTTTTGCGCAGCTCCAAGCGAGATGGGCCGACGGCCGGAGTCACTGGTGTTGGGTCGACCTGCGCTTGTGCAGGAGCTTCCGGAACCTCAGGAATGTAGGGTGTGGTTGGTGTTGCATCGACCGGCTCCTGAGCGGGTGTGATTGGCTCAGCGACTACCTCTGGTGTTGCGGGTAAAGCGGGTGCCTGAACCTGTTTTGCCGTCGTGACATCTCGTACTGTCAGCGCTAATGTACCCGCAACGATATTTTTAAAGTCAAAGTCAGCCGTGATGTTTTGAGCATACTGCTCATTGGCGGCCACATTAGATGGCGCATAGACTTTATTGATCAGGCAAACTTTATCATTCGCATTGACTTCCATTGAGCTGGTCTGTAAAGGCGAGGCTCCATCACTTTGGTTTAGCTTGCCATCGCAGTTTTCATCCCGATAAATAATCGAAGACCAACCACTACTGCGATGCGTACTGGATAAGCTGCTAAAGCGGACGCTGCCGGCAGTTGGCGTGGTGAATTTATGCGCATAGAACAACACATTGCCCGGTAAAATCTGACCCGTGTTATCTGGCTCGAAGACGGGTAATTTCACATTTCCGAAGTCTTGTCCGGTAATGTCATTGGTCGTCACGGTAAATGCTTCACGTACTTTGCTGGTCGTTGAGCGGTAGCCGCTTGGGTCTTTAGCATTGACAGGGCCACATTGCCCAGGAGTTGGCACACTTTCCCGAGAGGCTTCATACACTTGATAGGTACCGGGAGTTACATCCTTAAACACGTAATTTCCTGAGCCGTTAGTTCGTGTGCTGATGCAGGTTTTACTAATCGTTTCATAGAGTACGACTGGTAAATTAGTCACGCCGATTTCAGTGCTGTCATTGGCTGCATCGACATTCGAATCGTTAAACACCCGGCCACTGACCATAACCCCAGCCGCCTTAATAGTGATAAGGTAATCCTCAACCTCACCATCGCGTTTGGCACCACCTGGTTCCCGGTTGCTTAAGGAGTCGGTGGTTAAACGCAAGCGTAAATAACTATCACCAGTTTGAATATCGACCGGAATATTAGACCAGTTGAGAGTGTAGCTGGCGTTACTACTGCCAGCAGCAATGGTTCGGATGGCCGCTTCATCAGCATCCAACGTGCCGTTATTATCAAAATCAATCCAACCGACTAAGGTCGCGGGGTTAGCGGTGTCATTTCTGGCACTCACGGTCGCGCTAAAGCTGCGGTCGGAGCTGGTGAGGGTGGGTAGGCTACTAATGCCGTCTTCATCGGCACCATCACCATTGCCATCGGTTGAAGGTTGGCCGTCGCTATCAGTGTCCGGAGTGTTCGCGCCAAGGCGGACGTCATTAATAATGCCGTGTTGCGGGCCTGCTGCGGACTTCGTGGTCAAATAAGTATTCGGTGCATCTCCGTAGTCTTGTGGAATACAGCTGACAAAGCCGATATTCGCCGAGCCTGCATAGGTTTGGTAGGTGACACGAATATCCGTTAATCCGGCGACAGGCCAGACATAAGCTTCCTGATCATTATTCGGGCCATCCGACAGTGTGACTAGTTTCTGGTTGGCGGCGTCCCAGGCGGCGAACAGGCTTGGGTTGTTCCATGAGGGGGTCTCGATAGCGTTCGCATTAAGCTCGGTAGTGCTCTGAGTTTCCCAGAGACTGGGGGCTGGCAAAGACCCCAAGCTGTTATTGGAGAAGCTAATAGATTCATTGGTCGCATCAACATCCCGTACCACCATGTAGGTGTTAGCTGGTAATGGGGTATCAAATCCAATATTGGCGATGGTTGAGCCTGTACCGCTTAGGTCTGCTGGATGGTTTAAGCCCAACGCATAGCCCGGAGAGCTGAAGCGATTAATAAAGTTGCTTTCGGTAAATACTCTGGGTGCAGCGGAGGTCCATTTGGCGTTGCTGCCGGTCATCGTAGTGCTAAAGCCTAGGGTGGCATTGAGGCCGCGCTCGGCCCAATTGACATTCCAGCTCGCTGTTGGATAAGCCGGTTGGCCGGCCAGATTTAGCCAGCTTAATTCTCCATTACAAGCGCCCGGTGGTGTACCCGTCGCTTGCAGTACGATTGGGTAATCTTCTACTTCACCATCACTGGCGGTACCGGTTGCGGTGGAAATCTCATCGGTATCCGAACCAATCCGTAAGCGGGCATAGGTGTTGCCAGCGGTTAAGCCGGAGAGTCCTGTCCAGTTAAGCGTCACGCTGCCGGTGCTGCTGCATTTGCTTGGGTAGTCGGTATTGCGCTCGCCCACATCAAACTGATTATTTTGATTGAAATCAACCCAGCCGGAGACGAAAGCACCGGTATCGTTACAGGTTAACTTTAGGCGATAGTGAGACTGGCTGGTCCACACTGCGGGTAGTTTTACATAAGCATCTTCGTCATTGCTGCCATTCAGGTCATCCCCGGTACCATCTGAACCACCATTAGCAGTATTCAGGATTTGTGGTTCGTGATCGGGTGCCACATCGCCTAAGTAGACAACGGGAGTATCAGGAATTTTATGAGCGGCTTCACCATAGCTGGCAGGTGCATCGCCGTAGTCATAAGGCTCGGCACAGATGACAAATTCAATGCCATCGGCACCTGCTCCCTCAACGCCGACGCCGCTTAGGTCAAGGCTTAGGCTATTAAAGGTGCCGTTAACTTGTACTGACCCCATGGCGGTATAGATGGTGCTATCAGCCCCTGAGGCACCGGTCACACCCGTATCTTGCATGGTTTCGTTGGGCGTGCGTTGGATGCTATTACTGGTCACTAAAAAGTGTGTAGTGCCTGCAAGACGGGTAAAACTGGCGCTGGCGTTCGCTGTATTTGGCGTAATAATTGAGGAATTACTAAGCCCTTGAGGGGTGGCAGCCGCACTGGAGCCATAACCACCTTGACGATCGATATGTAGAACCGGATTTTTAACAGGTACCCCAAAGCTAAATGTTAGCGTGCCGCTTGCAGCATCATTGGCTGCATTGGCTAAACGTCCATCTTCCGGAGAGGTGTCCCAAGTAAAGACGGTGCTTAAAGAGGGGGAGCCATTGAGTGCTGCAAAGCTAAAATTTCCGGAGGTATTGAGTGCATCGTTGGGCGCAAATGACCAGGAAGTTCCTGGCTCTGCGGTAGTGCTTGCAGAGATTGCAACGCCTTGACTGGTTGTGGCTTTATAAACGCCGCCGTCTAAGGTCCAGGTGTTACTACAATAAGCAATTGCTGGTGCAGTAGGAGCCGTTGCGGTATTGGCAATAGTGACTTGGTAGTCTTCGACTTCACCATCACTCGCTGCCCCCGTTGGTTCCGTTAATGCCGCATCGCTACTGAAACGGAAGCGGGCATAAGTGGTGCCAAGATTGGCGGCTATCGGCACGCTGGCATTTACTATCAGCGTTTCATTGGCGCCGGCAATACCATTGGCAATCAGCTCATTGCTGTTGTTACCAAATACGCCATTGCCATCCCAATCGATCCACGCGTAAAGCTTACCGCTGCCTGAAACGGGGATGTATAAGGTAGAGCTGTCTTCAGGTTTAAAATTTCCACCCTGTAGGCCTGCCGTCAATGCCGCATCGGTAAATACGCCATCATCTGAATCATTATCGGCATCTTCAACGGCACTGGTTTCACCGGTGATGGAAGCGCCCAATTGAATACCGGAAGTCACCACATGAGTGGCTGTACCGTAAGCGGTGGATTTTGTTATACCATTTGGCGCTGTGGAGTTATCGGCGGGTGCATCTGAGTAATCGATTGATGAGGCTTCGCCAACTGGTATTGCCGAACATTTTTGAAAAACCAGTTCATCCACCGCAAAGTCATTACCACTGCCTCCGGGGGCAATTGAATTAAGGCGAACTAACATCGTTCCTGTAATACTCGAAGTGATGAACCCTGCGCTTTGTTGCCATCCCGCGGGGTCCGGATATTGAGAGGCCTCTACATTGCCTGTTGTATCAATCTCAATCCAAGTATCACCATCGTCTATGGAGTATTCAAAAGCAATATTCGGTTCGATATAGGTCTTAAGGTCGGGCCGTGAGATCAGATTCGAAAAATAGGCAGAAAACTCATAGTTGTCACCGACTTCAACTGAAATGGGCAGGACAAAAACGCCACCTGGGGTCTCATCACCATTAATCACCATAAACTTGTCAGTTGAATTAGTTGCTGCCTGAACTCCTCTCAGGTCGTGCCAGAGGCCTGATTCTCTTGCTGAACTTAAAGCCGCACCATAGAGGTTAGGTCCTGTTCGCGATGTGATTAGGTACTTACCATTTTCAGGCTCATACTGCTTATCATTTGGCCAGCCGTCGGAGAAGCCTACTCCCGTGTAATACTCATAACCCGTTGTCGCTCCTGGAATATTTGTAGATAAGCTCCCTTGTTTTGAAAAAGAGCCCCCGGAGATTAGATTGGGACCAAGCAATAAGTTTCCGGTTGATTCACAGTAGGTCATTCCAGTCCCGAATGAAGGTGGTGCAGACAGTATTAGGGAGTAGTCTTCAACTTCGCCTTTACTGGCGGTGACACCAACACCAGGTGCAGCCTCTGAGGTGAACTTGAAGCGCGCATAGGTTTGGCCGACGACAGCACCAGCAGGAACCGGAACTGAAATATTGGTAGTGCTACGCGCATCAGTGGCGTTAGTAGTTGCTGTGCCATCGATTGCTGTCTCACCGGTATTTACAATATTCTGGTCGATGATGATTTTCTCACCACTATCTGCGAAGCTGTTATTCTGGTTCCAGTCGATCCAGACATTTAAGTAACCTGAGCCAAACGTCTTGATGCTTAACGTAGTTGTTTCACCTGTGGTTAAATCGGCGCCATCCAGTTTGGTTGTACCATCCGACAGGAAAACACCGTCTTCATCATCAAGCGCCGTGAGTGCGCCTCCAGCTCCGTCAGTGTCATCTCCATCAGCATTATTTGTAAATTGCTGTGCAGTCTCACCATCAGGCACGAAGCCGGTACCAAGAGCAGCCAAGGCAGTGCCTATAGTTTGGGCGCCGACAGGGTAGGTGTTAGGAGTGTCGCCGTAATCGCTGGATGTACCTATAATCGCTTCCAGATCCTGAACCCGAAAAGAAAAATTGAATAGACGCACGTAGGCAAGATCATTTTGTATGCGAAGTGTTACTGACGATGTATCCAGAAAGATACTACTCGCCCGACAGGTTGAGTCTGGCGCGGTTGCAGTATCGTTGCAGGACTCTAATCTGCCTTTGTTTTTCAGGTTGTAAGTGTTGTAGGAGGTATTTTCCGATAGGTCAACCTCGCTGTCACTAGCGAGAATTGGTTGGGTATTGCTAGCGGATATATAATAGATATCATCGGTGCCTGACCCCTGATCAAGATCAAAACCGGTAATGATAAGGCGGTCGACTGTAACCGGGGTTGTCGTATTGCGCTCCACAACAGTTAAAGTCATATTCATGTGGGCGGAATCATCACCATCGTCAGCCGTTCCGGAAATTCCGTCGGCGCCGATATCATCGCTTTCATCTAACGTCCAGCTATTGATGGTATTAGAATATCTAACAGAGTCGAGGACAAAGCTCAAAGTGCCATCAACAACCCGGGTACAGGGGATTGAGTATCCATGTGAGGCGCGGGTCAAATTCCATTGATTATCTTCCTCTGTGATATCGACCAACATATCCAGTAACTTGCCTTCATAGGTCTGGTCAATGGGTACCCGGTATAAGACCGGTTCACACTCACTACCGCTAATGATGGCTGGGCTGGTTGGGCCTCCTAAGGTGAAGCTTGCTGCCTGAGCTTGCCCGTTGGCTAATAAAAGGCTTACAAATAAGGTACTTAAGTACCCCATAAAATAATGAAGGCGACAGGTATTTTTATTTTTCACTGTTAAGTTCCGCGCTAGACTCTTCTGGTGGTTTTTTGTATTTAGCAGGAAATACGAAGCCCCAGCGTCTGCTCTAAAACTATCGCCACGGAAAAATTGTCTTTTCAAGCTAACAGTCCGAAGCTCGACCAAAGCTTAACGGTTGTTGACTCATTTTTTTAATCTCGGGATATAGGCAGGCACAAAAAAAGAGGCTGTATAAAATTGCCCCTTATTTATCATTAAAACGCTTAACTATTGATTCAATTAGTATATTTTATGTGTCATTTTACCATTAGGAGGTTAATTCCTCTAGCATCCGCTCCAAACTCTCAACTCTAGCCTCCAGCGCTTCAATTCGCTTCATAGCTTCGCTATCGGCACTAATCCCACCTTGCGCACCACCGCCGGATGATTCCGAAAAGCTAAACGAGTCAATATCCACTTCGCCGCATAAGGTATGTGAGTAGCGATCTTCACGCCTGCCGGGGCCTTTGCCCAGCACCACAATCGGCGGATAAGTTCTTTCTAACAAGCCAGTGACCAGTTCCTGCACCTTATCGACACTATCAAAGGCAACCATCTTGTCAGTACGGGCTTTGATCTCGCTGAGGGTGAGCGGCTCGCGCAGCATGAGTATGGCTAGCACGGCGATTTGCTCGCGATTCATATTTAGCGCGCGCATGGCGGTGTGGGTGATTTTATTGGCACGGCTTCCATATTCGATACGGGCCAGTTCCAGCTCGACCAGCTCATTGCAGGAGCGGCTTACTTCGCCTTCGGTGAGTGCCATAACGGGCTGTCGGTTGGTTTTTTGGTTGCAGGCGGTAATTAAGGAATTAACGGTTAGCGGGTAGCTATTGGGGGTGGCGAGGTGTTTTTCGACGAGGCAAGCAAATACGCGAGCTTGCGCGGGAGTGAGTTGCGGTAGGGGCGACTCAGGCATATCAACATGAAATTCATTAGCTTCGTTAGACATAAATCAGCTCTCTGCTAAAAGATCAGACTACTGCGAATGCTAAATGGTATCAAGTGATATGCGTAATTCTGAGCCGCCGCGTTGTTACTTAGCGTATTAGTTATTCAAATAGCTACTCACCGCATTGGCTCGGCTGCTAGCGTGCGACTTGAGCGTATCCACGGCATTGTAGAAGTCATTAGTGCTTTCAAGGTATGAAAAGCCCGAGCGTTCAGTAGTTGCATATTGCTCGATTAAAGCAGAATAAGTGTCGTACATTGTTTGCATGCTGCTGGTTTCAAACGCACCGTAAATGACATCGTTCAAGTAGCTGTCATAGCGGGCTTTGTACACGTCATCGTCGTAAATCTTGGCAATCAGAGGCCACTCGGTACTATTCAGACCGGAGAAATTGAGCGCCAGCGCGCCACCTTGTTTGCCAGTTTGCAGTGCTTCGTTATTATCCCAAGGAATCCAAGATAGCTTGCCTGTGTCCGGATTGTTATACAGGTAATAGTTATGCGGCATGCGCCCGTAAGTATCCCAGTTTTGGATAATGCCATTAACCGCTAAGTACTTTAAAAAGCCATCGACATCAAAGATCGCTTCGAGGTTCTCACGCCAGGCAGACGGCTCGGAAGTAGCAGAGTCATCATGCAGAGCGGTGAATAGAGTGATGATGTCAGTCCAGTCTTCATCGTCTTCATTGGTCTTTTTCTCAAAGTCGTCAGCGTTAAAGGTGCCATCCTCAAAATTGGCGCTGCCATCTTCCGGCTTGTACAGATTGCCGTCATTGTTTGAGAACTGTGTGTCGATCACGGTGCTATCGATTTCTTCAACCAGCGTGTAAAGCCCGAAGTATTCCGGCCCGTTGCCGTGGTCGACATAGAGGGTGTAAAACGCGGTGTGAGAAACGGGTACACCTGCATTTTTAAACACATCGGAAGCGACTTTCTCGCGCATTAGCGACTCGTCGTCGTAGTTGTTTTTCAGACTGAATTTCTTGAACCCGTAAAAGCGTTGGTTTTTGATTTGCGGGTAATCATCCTCAAATTCGTCAAAGTCTAGTTTGAATGAGAGCTTGAGAATACCGGCCTGCCAGCTACTTTGCAGTGAGGAGTTACCTTTAAAGCGAATGCCGACGCGATACCATTGCGTGCCGTTGTAGTAGACGTCTGCTGGTACGAAAATGGGATCTTCTTCGGTATCCAGTAAACCTTGCGAGTTGGAGCGTTGGCCAAAGGTGCCGTAGGTGGCGGTCATGTCATCCAACATACTTTGCCAGCGCTCATCGCTCACCACAAAGTCTAAGCGCTTAACTTGGCTGTCATCGAAGACTTCATCGAAATTAGGGTCTACGTTTTTACTGTGGGTTTCATCGGTCCAGTCAGTGGCTTCGAAATCAGCATCGGCGACTGTGCTGGTGTCTGTGTCGTCCGTTGTGTCATCCGTATCTGTATCAGCGGTTGGTACGGTAGTGACGTTGGAATCGGAAGTCGTGGTGTCAGAGCTGGAGCTACTGCCGCAACCGGCTAACAGCAACATTGAGCCACACACTAAAATAAGTAATGAGTGGCGAAGTGCCTCGGGTAAGCCCTTGGCAGTGGAGTGATTATGCATAGCTGGTCCTATTATTGTTAGAGGTTGCTGTTCGCTGGGTCTGGTTTTAGATAGCCTGCGAGCAGCTTATTCGCCAATTGTGCAGTAAATGTGCAGTGAGCTTGAAAAGAGTATGGAGAATGATCTTCTGCATCTGACAGGCTGGTTTTTACGTATTGCATACTGATACCAGAGGAACATCGTATGCATATTTTAAACACTATATTACTCAGCACACTGCTCATTAGCGGCCTTGCCAGCGCCGAAACCAAGAATGGTTTTGAATTGAGCCAAAGCCTGATCCCTGCTAATCAAATACTTCAAGGTGGGCCGCCACGAGATGGCATTCCCTCCATTGATCGCCCCGATTTTATCCCTGCTGCACAAGCTGATTTTCTACAAGCCAAAGACCGCATTATCGGCATTCAGGTGAATGGCGAGGCGCGGGCTTATCCCATCAAAATTCTGAATTGGCATGAGATTGTGAATGACACGATTCAGGGTAAACCGATTTCGGTAACGTTCTGCCCCTTGTGCGGCACGGGCATTGTGTACGAGGCAGCGCTCGGCGGTAAGACCTTGCAGTTTGGCGTCTCGGGTTTGCTCTATAACAGCGATGTGTTGCTGTACGACCGGCAGACTGAAACGCTGTGGTCACAGATTTTATCCAAAGCCATCAATGGCCCGATGAAAGGGCAGAAGTTACGCATGGTAACGTCTTCGCAAACCAGTTGGGGAAAATGGTTGGAACAATATCCGGCGACCAAAGTGTTATCCACTAACACGGGTTATACGCGGGATTATGAAAGCTCGCCCTATGGTAATTATGACGATAGTCGCAAAACGTATTTTCCGGTATCGGCCGAGAGTCGCCGTTATCACCCGAAAGAGCGCGTGCTGGGCATTACCATTAACGGCCAGCATAAAGCCTATCCGTTTAAGGAGTTGGCTTTAGCTGGTGGTACTACACTAACGGATCAGTTCGCCGGGCAAACCTTAAGCATCGAATTTGATGTGCCCAATCGCGATGGCCAGATTAAAGACGCCAATGGCAATAACCTTGAGCTGGTGAATGGCTTCTGGTTTGCCTGGTACGCCTTTCACCCTGAGACTGAGGTATTTTCCTCGGGCGGGTAGGCTTGCTCCAATACATTTTCTGCAAAACCGGTGCCGACTTCCGCGTAGATATTAAACGTGGAGTTGACGCCGACTTCCATTAGCTCGGGAATCTCATCCTCATACTTGGTAATGGCGGCGATATGGCCGGTAAATCCCCAGTCGCGAATGGCGGTGGCCGCGCGCAGATTGGTAGGATGGTTGGGCAGGCACAGCAACACGGTTTCCAGCTCCGGCTTGACCCTGCCGACCCGCAACCAGAAGTCGGGGTTACTGGCATCGCCATTAAACACTTTGCGACCCGCTTGCTGATGGGCGTTGATTTTCTCAGTTTGCGTATCAATCCCCACCACATAATCGCCAAGGCTGCGGTGCAGTTGTTCGTATGCACCATGGCCCACGCGACCCATTCCACACACTAAGGCTTTAGTGCGACCAAGGTTAATGGTGCTATCGGCTTCCAGTCGCTTGCTGTGTTCGAGTTTATGCAGCCATGCTTTATAGCGGGCATAGATCGCGCCATTTTTCACATTAAGCGGCGAGGCAAGGATAAACGACATCACCACGGCAATCGCCATAACCGCCAGCCAGTCATTACTGAGCCAACCTTTGGCAACGCCGATAGCGGTTACAATCAGGCCGAATTCACTAAAATTAGAGAGCGCCAGTGAAGTGAACGTCGCCATGCGGGTGCGCAGTTTCAGGCGCGTAAGGAATAGGAAAAACAGTAGCGCTTTAAGTGGAATAATGGTGATGAGTAGCAGCGCAATCAGCACGGTATCTACCGTTGGCGTGACCGCGATACCAATACTGAGAAAGAAGCCTACCAAGAATAAATCTTTTAGTGATAACAAGGACTTGGCAAGCTCGGAGGCTTTAGGGTGTGACGCCACCAGAATACCGAGGAATAAAGCGCCTAAGTCGCCTTTAAGACTGACCAATTCAAATAAAGCATAACCCCCACTGGCCAGCAGCAAGCCATACAACAGCAGTAACTCACCATGACCGGCGCGCTTTAATAAGGCAATCAACACCGGCTTTAAGGCGATTAAACCAATAATTGCGGCAGCAGCCCAAGGTGAGGGCAGTTTGGCGGCGGAGGTAGCTAAGAACACTACGGCGGCAATGTCCTGCACGATTAGAATACCAATCGACACCTTGGCATAAGGGCTACCCATTTCCCCTTTATCTTCAAACACTTTGACCGCAAACACGGTACTGGAGAAAGAGAGCGCAAACGCCAGAATAAGCGCGGCGTTGTAATCTAAATCTTTAAGGAGTGGCAGGCCGGAAACGCTGAGCAGGATAATAAAAATGGCGCTGCTTAGGGTCAGGGCGATTAAGTGCAGTGTAGCGGTGGCCCACACTTCGGGGCGTAGCAATTGCCGGATATGCAGCTTTAAGCCGATACTAAACAGCAGCAAGGTCACGCCGATATCGGCCATGATATCCAGGAATTCGCCGCCTTGAGCGCCCAGTAAATTGAGCGTAAAGCCTGCAATCAGAAAGCCAACTAACGGCGGTAAGCCGATTTGCCAGACAACAAATCCAAAAACATAGGCGATGCCGATCCAAGCCGGATCGTGATAATTAATCGAAGCAAACAGTGAGACCAGTGTGTCCATGGCAGCGTAAATTTTCCCCTTTAAGTTTGATCTTCAGCAAGTAAGCTGTTGGCGACGTCAATTATAAAACGGCGCATCCAGCGGTGGGCGGGATTGTGTTGTACTAACGGGCTCCAGGCCATTTTTAGTTCGAATGGGGGGATTTCGAACGGTGGCTCTAAGATGGCAACCCGCGGATTATCACGCTGCAATTTAGCGGCGCGTGAAGGCAAGGTTACCAGCAAATCGTTTTGTTCGGCCAGTAGCATGGCGGCCTGATAGTGGCGGGTGAATACGGTAATACGGCGCTGTTTGCCGATATTACATAGCGATTCATCGACCCAGCCAAGGTGTTGCACATCGTGCGGGTCCATGCCTACGCCGATGCCCATGCCAGTTTTACTCACCCAGACATGCTGCGCATCCATATAGGTTTCCAGCGTGAAATTTTGCAGGATGGGATTGTCGATGCTAGTCAGGCAGGCAAAGTGATCTTTCCAGATGCCTTTTTGGTGAAACGACTGCGGCATGGTCTCAAAGCGGTTGATGACCATATCCACTTTGCCGCGCTCTACATCGAGAAAGCTCACGTCGCTGGGCGTAAGTATGTCCAGAATAATGCCGGGCGCTTCACGGCGCAGGCGCTGTAATAAGTGTGGAAATAGGGTGGATTCGGCGTAATCGCTGGCCATAATCCGAAATAAGTGTTCTTCGTTGGCGGCATCAAAGTCGGCTTGTGGCTGCACAGCCATGTCCACTTTGGATAGCACATCGCGAATAACCGGCTGCAATTGCTCGGCGCGCTCGGTGGGAATCATGCCTTCACTGGTGCGAACCAGCAGCGGGTCATCAAATAAATCCCGTAAACGACGCAATCCATTACTTAAAGCTGGCTGACTAATACCTAATTGATTGGCCGCTTTGGTGACATTTCGCTCACGAAGTAGTGCATCTAAGTAGACCAGAAGGTTTAAATCAATGCGTCCAATGTTCATTTCGTCGGAACCTTTGTAGCCGTGGATGCTAGGAAAACCCTCATATTTCGACCTTTATTTCGCTGGTGAATTATAAGAATAATCTCCATTTATTTCAAAAATGCTGCAACTGCGAATAAGATGATTAGCAACTAGAGAGTAATAACGATTAACGTTTGAGGAGTATCACCTATGTCACAGTATCAAGAAGACACTTTATCAGTTGCTAATTCCATTGAAGCTGCCCGAGGCGCATGGGATTCTATCAATCCTGAGTCTGCAGCCCGCATGAGAGCTCAAAACCGATTCAAAACTGGCTTAGATATCGCCAAATACACCGCTGACATTATGCGTGCAGATATGGACGCTTATGACGCTGATCCTTCTCAGTATACTCAATCTTTAGGTTGCTGGCACGGTTTCATCGGTCAGCAGAAGATGATTTCGATCAAGAAACACTTCGGTACGACTGACAAAAAATACCTCTATCTGTCTGGCTGGATGGTTGCAGCGCTGCGTTCTGAGTTCGGTCCCCTCCCGGATCAGTCAATGCATGAGAAGACTTCGGTTGCTAGCCTGATTGCTGAGCTGTACACCTTCCTTCGCCAGGCAGATGCCCGTGTACTGGGTGGTTTGTTCCGCGAGTTGGATGCGGCTTCTGATGCTGATAAGCCAGCGATTCAAGCACAAATCGATAACTTTGAAACGCACGTAGTGCCTATCGTTGCAGATATCGACGCGGGTTTCGGTAACGCTGAAGCGACTTACCTGATGGCTAAGCAGATGATCGAAGCGGGTGCTTGCTGTATCCAAATCGAAAACCAAGTATCGGATGAGAAGCAGTGTGGCCACCAAGACGGTAAAGTAACCGTTCCTCATGAAGACTTCTTAGCGAAAATCCGCGCAGTTCGCTACGCATTCTTGGAGCTGGGCGTAGACAACGGTGTAATCGTTGCCCGTACTGACTCACTGGGTGCTGGCTTGACTAAGCAAATCGCAGTAACCAAAGAGCCAGGCGATCTGGGTGATCAGTACAACAGCTTCTTAGATGTTGAAGAAGTCTCTGCTGATGACATGAACAACGGCGACTTAGTGATCAAGCAAGGCGGCAAGCTGGTTCGTCCTAAGCGTTTGCCTTCTAACTTGTTCCAGTTCCGTTCGGGCACTGGTGAAGATCGCTGCGTACTGGATTGCATCACGTCACTACAAAACGGCGCAGATATGATCTGGATCGAAACTGAGAAGCCACACATTGGCCAGATCGGTGGCATGGTTAACCGCATCCGTGAAGTGATTCCAAATGCGAAGCTGGTTTACAACAACAGCCCATCATTCAACTGGACCCTTAACTTCCGTCAGCAGATCTTTGATGCGATGGCTGAAGCCGGTGAAGATGTGTCTGCATACAACCGCGATAACCTGATGAGTGTTGAGTACGATGAGACTGAATTGGCTGCTCGTGCTGATGATAAGATCCGTACCTTCCAAGCTGATTCTGCTCGTGAAGCCGGTATCTTCCACCACTTGATCACGCTGCCGACTTACCACACTGCCGCATTGTCTACTGACAATCTGGCGAAGGAGTACTTCGGTGAAGAAGGTATGCTGGGTTATGTGGCTGGCGTACAGCGTAAAGAGATCCGCCAAGGTATTGCCTGTGTTAAACACCAAAACATGTCTGGCTCAGATATGGGTGATGATCACAAAGAATACTTCGCCGGTGAAGCTGCACTGAAAGCAGGCGGTAAAGACAACACCATGAACCAGTTCAGTTAATGACTGAGCGGTTTATACACTAATCGAATGTGATTGGTGATTGATGAGAAGGGGCTGAATTTATTCAGCCCTTTTTTTGTGCCTGTGGATATCTCTGTGTAAAAGTGGATAACGTTAAAATGGTTCAGCTTTGGTCGGGGCTTAGGCTGTTAGTTTTGGAGGCAATATAACTGTGGCGCAGGTAGTTTGTTGTGGGCGCTACGTTTTGATGTTTTTTGCAATACTTACCCCTATTGCAGATAAAAAATAAATAAAAAGAAAGTGGTTACCTATGCAGCCTATAAAGCGACAGCACCATACGCTTGTTTCAAACGTCATTCACTCCTTTGTTATGGGGGTGATCTGCTTGATGTTGTTTTTTTCCATGCTTTTTATGTCGCCAGCGAATGCTGCGACCTACACATATGCCAATACTACAGTAGGAAGCATTCCGGACAATTTTCCAACGTGTACCTCCACGCTTAGCCGAACTTTTAATGTCACTGACAACATAACCGTCGGGGATGTGAACCTTGGATTGGTAATACAGCACGGCTTTAGAAATGATATATCAGCACGTCTGGTCTCTCCGGGCGGTACTGAAACTATCTTAATGAGTTATGGCGAAATTAATCGCACCAATGCAAATTACTTGTTTGATGATGAGGCACCATCGAGCTTTGATGGCAGGGACCCGAACGGCGGTTTGTTTGGCCCTGATACCGGAAACCACAACACAACGTCAACTTATCAGCACACGGTAAGACCATCGATAGCCTTAGGCGTTTTTGATGGTGAGAATGCTGCCGGTACCTGGACGCTTCAGGTGTGTGACCAGAATAATCTTGGAACAGCCGGGTCATTGTTACGCTCGCAACTGTTTATCGAGTCAACTAATGACACGCCGCCAGACAATGCACCAAGCGTTAATCTCTCTTGCCAAAGTGCGAATCTGACTGGGAGTTGGTCGGCTGCAGGCTCAAATGCCTCTTCGACTGCAGGAGCATTTACGGCAACCATTTCAACATCTGCCGCCGCAGGTGCTAGTTGGAGTGGCGTCTCAGCAGGTGTGATGAATACAATAAATGCATGGAGCTCGTCTGCGGTGCAGGGACGTCCATCATGGCAAAATGTATTTTATTGGGACACGACTGCTGAGGCCTCTGGCGCGGAAGCTGCTGACTACGATGGCTCAACAGGCCAGATTACTTTCTCTTTTGGTCGGGCAGTAACGAATCCAATTATCCATCTGGACAGAATAGGAGGGAATGCAGGTTCCTCAGATGGTAAAGGACAATTAAATTATTCCAACGGTATGCGCTTTACGCCTGTAGACCCTTCTCTTCAATTAGTTGATGTCAACACGGGAAGCCATCTTGAGGTAACTACCGATTACATACAAAGAACACCTTACCAGCTCTTAAGTCCCAGTAACACGGCTGAGTCCAGTCTCACTTCCACACTTGGCACCGCTGCAGGAACGTTTGGTGTGCTGGGTACTCATTCAAGTATCAGTTTTAATACAAAGGGTGTTGGTACAGAAGGGGGAGGTGGTGACGGAATCGAAATCGTCATGTGTGTTCCTCAGTCGGATGTTTCCATCACTCAGTCCGTGAGCGCTAATACGCTTGATGTGGGCGATACTGTAACGATTACTCTAACGGTTAATAACGCGGCAGGTGGCGATCCAACCTCTGGTTTACAGGTAACAGATTTGTTACCGGCTGGTTTAAGTTTTGCTTCTGCATTGCCATCACAGGGCACTTATAACAGCACCACGGGTGTGTGGAGTGTCGGCACTGTGAATGCGGGTGGTAATGCGACTTTAACCATTATGGCGACGGCGACGAGTGTCGGTGAGTACCTGAACGATGCGGTCATTACCAATTCCGGTATAACAGATATTGATGCGTCGGATGCTTCTGGCCTTGGTGTGGATGACTTAGGTGATGGTATTGCCGATGATGATGAGACTCGCCAAACAATCGATGTACTTCAGGTATCGACTCAGCCAACTGGCGGTATCACGATTGTTCCTAATGCACCAATTCTGTCATGCCCAAGTGTGCTAGTTAATGGTGACTTTGAAGACACAGTATCAGGCACTTTCTGGGGTGTTAACCGGGCAGGCTCAGGCACAATCAATGGCTGGACAGCCAGTGGTGGCGGTACCGATACCTATGCAGCCATCAACAATGGCGGTGGTGCAGTTGTAGGCAATAGTGCTTATTTTGGAAATGGTGGCGTGAAGCGCGTCTCGCCAGCACTCACAGGCGGATTTGCATTCACTGCTGACGGCGAGGCGACTAACGTTCCTGGCTTTATCCAAATCCGTGATATCAATGATGACGTGGTGGGCGTTAATGGCTCGACGCCAGGCTCTACCAGTAATTGCTGTGACTATGGTGGTACTGCGCCAAGCTTATCGCAGACAGTAACGACTGTTAGTGGTGAGACATATCGGGCTAGATTTACCGTTAAAGGTGAGGGTGGCAATGGCCCTTCTGGCATCGTAAAGCTGGATATTAACGGCAACTATGTTCACCTTGAAGTGCCCGGTAATAGCGGCACAAAAAGTTATACGGTTGAGTTCACAGCTAATAGCAGCAGCTCTGTGATTAGTTTTACCAACTATGGTCATTTTTATCAGGACAACGGCGGCTTTTGTAATCCAGATACTTCAGGCTTTTGTACCGTTGATGGCTTAGGCAGCAGTGGTCAAACTGCCGAGGTTACTCTGGATAATGTGGAGTTGTCGGCCGCTAGCTGTTTGATACCACTGCCGACTGAAGTGACTGCCGGGATGTGCTCTATTGCATCCCCTTCAACGCAGTTTTGGCAGAGTCGTGTTGAGTGGAGTACAGAGAATGGCCCGGGCAACTTTGACCCAAGAAACATTGATTCAAACTATATATCGCGAGCGGACCCATCTACTTCCGGTTCGGGTATTTCAGTCGCTGTTGCGAGCACGTATGTAGAAATCAGCGGTATTAATCAAAGCAACTTCGAGAGTGCTTATAGGAATGGGGACTATCTTGAATATACCCTTCAGACACAGTCGACTATTGGCAATACTCTAGTCCTTGCTGGCTTTGCCGAAAATGGAGGGCGGCTCGGCGGTGACAGTTATAAGATGGATTTACTGATCTCTGACGATAACTTCACAACGGCAGTTCGTTTGCATACAGGGTTTCAGGTTGATGGAAGTACTGATCCGGAAAGTGGAAATACGTTTACTTGGATTAAAAGTGATCTGACAGAAATGTACGTTAAACCTGACACCGAATACAAAATTCGTGCTGTCTTATATGATGCCGTTCAGGTTGGCGGCAAAGTAACGATGGATGATTTTAGGATCTCCTTCGACAATTGTGCTGACCGTGGTGATGCACCTTATGCTACGAATGATGCTAATGCGGGTGCACATTATCTGCCAGAAATCCGTTCACACTACATTGGTACTGTATCTCCTGATGCTGAGATGGGTCCTTCGGGAGACGACAATACTTCCGGTGTAGTAACAACGGATGAAGAAGCCGGTGTAATACTGCCAACTTTGCGGGCAGGCAGTACAGTAACTATTGATGTTCCCGTGGTTGGCGCGAATGGAAAGCTAAATGCCTGGATCGACTGGAATAAGAATAATGCATTTGATGCTTCTGAAAAGATTGCAACGGATGCACAACTCTCCAATGCTGCAGCAGCCAGTGGTACTATTTCGTTGAGCGTTCCTGTTCCAGCAGATGCTATCGTTGGAGACACCTATGCTCGCTTCCGTTGGTCACCAAACAGTGTTGTTAATGCCACCGATAATGTGGTTGAAGGTGAGTTAGAGGATTATTTAGTTAAAGTTGTAACGGCCTTAGGCCCTGCAAGCCCTGATGTGCCTTTTGCGGCCTGCCAGGCTGCGAACTTTGCTGGCATTTCTCCGGATGGTATTGAAGATCTTAGTTTCCCTCGTGGCTACTGGGCGACCAGTTATTATCAAGGGCAGAATGGTTTTGCCAGCTCAAGCTACGGTCCTACTAATGGATCAGGTGGCAGCGGAGCCGCTGAGTTCCGTGGTGAAGCATTCTGGGGTACTGGTGAGAATCCGGTGCAAACGTCGTCGAATGGAACATGGAACGCCATAGGAACATGGTCTAATGGTGGTGAAACACCAACTTCGCCAAGCCTTCCGCATCCAAGCTACGTTGGTTCAACTTGGTCAGACAGTAATGCCTACTACCAGATTGATTACAGACGTAAGATTGATTTAGCCGGTGTTATTCGAATCGCAGACATCGCGGACAGCTATGTAGATGATGGTGTCGAGGTGTACGTTAATGGTGTGCGTCAATGGGCGACACATCCACCTAGCGGAGGACCTAATGGTTGGATAAGCCAGACAAATCCGGGACAAGTGTCTGTTGCTGCCAATGATGAAGTGCTGATTAGATTTATCAACCTGGGTTACATCGGTGGATTCCACTTTGCTTATGACCTCCCCGGGGTTGACTGCTCGGATACGCCAACCAGTGGTACGAGTTATGGCACGGCATTACACATCAAGGATGCGTCCAGCTCTGTGTACCTTGGCTCAACTATTGATGATGATACAAGCAATATCGCCAGTGTTAATGCTGACGGCGATGGTACGGATGATGATGGTGTCTTTACGGATGCCGGCCTGAGTAGTGGTCTGCAGGGTTTTAGTTTCACCCCTGAAGAAAGCGCTGCCTTATACATTCCGGTGACAGGTAGCGGTAAGTTATATGCCTGGGTTGACTGGGATGGCAACGGCGTGTTTGGTAATAACAGCAACGAGGTAATTGCCAACGGCATCGCCGGTGCGGATGAAACCATGGTGGTGAATGCATCGGTTCCGATAGCCTCCACACTTGGTACAACCTATGCTCGATTCCGTTTTAGCAGTGATGCATCGCTAAGTACTCCGGCAGGTTCCGCCAGTGATGGTGAGGTTGAGGATTATCAGGTGACGGTAGCTCAAACGGTGACTGCACCAACCGAGCCACCCATTGCTTACTGTAGTAATACCTGGGCACTGGATGGTGGCGTGTATAAATCTACCACCGCTCAGGGTGTAGAGATCACGGCAAGTACAGCAGCAGCGGCTGGCGCTTCGTGGTCGTTTGCGCCAAATGATGCGCTTAATCCAGCAGGTAGTTTTAGTTTGTCTGCGCTCAATGGCACGTCATCCTTAAGTACGGTCTTTAGCTGGGATACCACGCCGGAAGACGGTCGCTTGGCGAATGCGGCAGATGATGCAGCAACGGGTACGTTGACCTTTGGCTTTGGTGTGCCGGTTAAGAACCCAGTCATTCATATTGACCGTCAGGGTGGCTATGGTAGTAGTACTGCATCCACTCCGCAGGGGCTGAGTAACTCATCAATCATTACGCCGAATACGGCCAACTCTGCCGCAACCTTTACCCGACTTGCAGGAACGACCCACTTTGAGGTGACCGGTAATATGATTCAGCGTACGCCCAATGAAGTTATGCAAGACATTGGCGTGACAGGGCTTTCAGGTGCTGACAGTACTATTTACACCGCGATGGGTTCGGTGCAGGTGAATGGTACTTATAACAGTTTGAGTCTGGACTTTAGCGGCGTCGGTGTTGAGGGGGCAGGTGGTGATGGCATTGAGTTTGTCGTGTGCGCCGAGCCTTATGATTATGGTGATGCTCCGGCCTCCTATCAGGAGGCGGCACATAAGATTCCGGAAACACCGACCGTTTATTTAGGTAGCGTTGCACCGGATAACGAATCTCAAACTCAGCACACTGCGAATGGCGGTAGTGATGGTAAGGGCGACGACCTTAATGGCACTGACGATGAAGATGCTTATGACACGCTTCCGGCAATCTGGACGACGCAATCACAGTATCGTTTGAAGGTGGATTGCAGTGATCAGGGGGCTTATGTTTCGGGCTGGATTGATTTCAATCAAAATGGTGAGTTCGATGCTGGTGAACGAAATACGGATTACCCGGAGCGCTGCAATGTTAATGGTACTGCAACGCTGAACTGGATCGGATTGTCGGGCTTAAGTACGGGCACGACCTATGCGCGCTTACGCATTGCTTCAGATCAGACAGAGGTATCGACAGCAATTGGTGAGGCTTCCGATGGTGAGGTGGAAGATTACCCTGTCATTCTCCAAAATCCGGGAACGCCCCCTCCGGTATGTAACGGTATAACCAGCTGGATGAATACCTCCGGTCAGTCGGCAGATCCAAATTCAACTTGGGCGATTGACTGGGCTGAGAGAGGGCTTAGCGCGAATGTAATGTTTAATTCGACGATGACGGGTAGCAACGCTAAGTGGACAGCGGCGGCTGCAAAAGCCTTTACTCAAAGCACCTTCTCTGACCGGTTTGGGTCTCCGGGATATGGTATTAATCTGAACTATCCTGATGACCTTAGCGGCACCGGTACAACAACGGCCGATATTGTGTTTAGTGAAGCCCTACCGGCGAATACTTATATGGTGGTCAGAGATGTTGATGCCACCAACGAGTCAGTAACCTTTTCAAATAATAATTTGGGATTGTTGCCTGCGCCAAGTCTTTGGGAAACGCAGAGCCCTTTAACCACTACTGCGAATAGTCCGAGTTTGTTTGCTTCATGGAATAACGTGTTGCAGCAGATTGTTACGCTTTCAGACGGGCCAAATAATGATCAGGAAGCTTATGTCTGGCCGGTCAGTGGTTTAACCAATCTACGTGTGGCGTACCAGACCTATGCGGGCTCAGCCAATATCGGATTTGTCAGCTGCATCCCTCAGGACCACGGCGATGCTCCCGACACTTATGCGACCTACAAGACTAGCTCAGGCCCGCAACATAGCGTGATAAATGGCGTATATCTTGGCTCCAATGCCCCGGATACTGAAGATGATGGACAGCCTTCTGCAACGGCAGCGAATGATGACGCGGATGAAGACGCGGATGAAAATGGGGTTAGTGCTTTACCGATACTGACAACCTCTGATCGTACTTACAGCGTTTCAGTTACTGCCAGCAATGACACTTTGAGCTCGGCCACATTGATTGCATGGATTGATTTTGATGGGAACGGGCGCTTTGACGCTGATGAGGCGGCGATCAGAGCTATAGCTGCTGGTAGCAGTAATGTCAGTGTTAAGCTGAACTGGTCAAATATTCCGCTCGATATTAAAGCAGGTAACAGCTATCTGCGCTTACGGTTAACCACGGATGCTTTAAGCAACCGGGAGCCAGGCGGGGCTAAGCTGGATGGTGAGGTTGAGGACTACCCAATCACTATTACCACCGCTGGCGTAACGGTGAGCGGACGTGTGTTCAATGATGCAAATGTGAATGCAGTTAATGACAGTGGCGAAGTGGGTGTAACCCAGTTGCCAGTTGTGCTGTATGACAGGGTCAATCAAGTATGCGTGAGTACTCGAACCGATGGCAGTGGTGCTTACGTCTTTGAAGATGTGGTGCCCGGGACTTATCAGGTCTATGAGGCTTCGCGTGAAAGTGTGCAGGTTCCCAGGAATTGTGATCCGGCATTTGCCAAAGATCCCAGTGGTTATCGCTCTACTACTAAAAAAGTACGTGAAGCATTTACCGTCACCACCAGTGACATAACAAAGCAGGACTTTGGAAATGTGAAGTTACCCGTCTTTGAGCCGGATAATACGGGTCAGATTTTACCGGGTAATGTGCTGTTCTATGCGCATAAATTCACCACGCCAGCCGCCGGTAGTGTGAGCTTTAGCAGCTTATCCAGTGGTCATCGCAGCAGTGGTTGGTCGTCGATTATTTATCGCGATGCAAACTGTGATGGCAAGCTTAATCAAACTGATGGAGCCGTGCCGTTGGGTACTGGTTCGTTGGCGGTGGATGCGGCTGACAATATCTGTTTGATTAACAAAGTCTATGCGCCAGCTAATGTGGCGGCTAATGATCAGTATGTTCAAAATATCATGGCGGACTTTGATTTTGAAAATACGTTTGCAGGCACCTTGGCGCTGATAGTCCGGGATGTCACGACGGCGCAACAGGTACAAGCGCCTGCATTACCCGCCACTCCTGAGGTAGTGGCTGTGCCAGATGTTACGCCAGAGCAAGACCCCGTTCCTGCAACACCAACTACGCCGTATATTCCTGAGATTCCGGAAGCACCCGTTCAGGCACAGGTTGATCCAACACCGGTAACGCCTACCGTTGGTCCATCCCGCCTAGAGTTGCGCAAGTCTGTGCGGAACGTTTCCGTGGTTGGGAGTCCCGAGACTGAGAGCGTTAATTCGGCTGCGCCCGGTGATATCCTAGAGTACCGGATTTATTACCGCAATACCGGAACCGGGCCGTTGGATGAACTTGTAATCAATGACACTGTTCCAGCTTATACGTCGCTGTCTGGCTCGCCTGATTGTGGCAGTGCGCCGAGTGGGATGAGTTGTATTGCCAGCCCTTTGGGGCTGGATGATAGCCTTAAGTGGACTTTTGACGGGGAGTTAAGAGGTGGCTCGGGTGCTTGGGTAAGTTATCAGGTAAAGGTTGATGATTGAGCGGTTCGGACACTGACCGTTTTGGATGATGGTTTGTGTGAATAGGGGCTGAATTTATTCAGCCCCTTTTTTGTGCCTGTGGATATTGTGTGGGAAAGCTTATTTGGAGGTGTTTATTCAGCTTTGGTTGTGGAAGGAGGTGTTAGTTTTGAAGTAATACCTACAGTGTCACAGAGTTATCTGGTGTTGACTGAAAGTTGCCATGAAGTAGTTCCGCAAAACTCATCTTGGCATTAGATTTGATCTGGAAAGTATAAATTCCAGAGCCATGAGAATAAGAGAATAAGAATAAGAATAAGAATGAAAATGAGTGGCTTAGTTACTAGTCGCCTTGGGCGATTAAATCGTGTTTTTCTTAAAACAGCAGTGGCTGTTAACCTAGCCTTAGCTAGCGCTTCTGCCTTAGGTGCAACGACACCTTTCGAAAGCTATTGTTTACCTCCTGCCTCCATAAACGCAGCAGGTGACGCTATTAGCTGGCTGGATGATGGTCTCAGTATCTACACTATTGGTAACAATACCAATGCACTGGGCTATAGGGAGTCAGGCTTTCAGGATGTGGTTGCTCAAATGGGAGGCACTCTAACCACACTCAATGGTAATAGTGATTATAGTTTTACAGGTAATACCGGTTCTGGGTCTGCGGTTAATAGTGTGGGTACTTTTGATAACGGAACAATGCGTTTCAGTACAGACTATGTCACAACCAATTTGTCTCAATTTCGAACGACAACAGCCGCTAATTTCTTTTCGGGCGAAACTGGTAACGGAGTTTATATCTTCCCGGAGCAGGGTGGAACTGCAGGTGACTCTTATACCGTATCAATAGACTTTACCACACCCGTTAATGCTTTCAGTTTTGATCTGATTGATATTTTTGACACACTGAACCTTAACAGCCCTGTACTTCGTTATGAGATCTATGCTGACGGTGAACTGGTAGCCTATTTAAAAGGTCCCTTTCTTGGGGATGACTTAACGGGATCACTAACCTTAGTGGATGGCAACGGCACGACGCGTGGAACAGTTACTGCAGGACAAAATATTGAGAACACACTTGGCTTTATCGCAAGTTCGCCAGTCAGTAATGTATCGATAAAACATATTGTGGAAAGCGGCACTATCGATGCCGGCGCACGTGACCCTCATGGCTTGGATACGCTGAGTTACAGCACTGATATCGTGTGTGTAAAGCCAGCAGATTATGGCGATGCTCCGGATAGTTATGGCGATGCCAGTCATTCCATTGAAGCTGGTGTGCAGTTAGGAGTGATAGCTCCTGATCAGGATGCGGAGTCTCAGAATTTAGCCAATGGCGGTGCTGA
Source organism: Leucothrix mucor DSM 2157 (assembly GCF_000419525.1). NCBI lineage: Bacteria > Pseudomonadati > Pseudomonadota > Gammaproteobacteria > Thiotrichales > Thiotrichaceae > Leucothrix > Leucothrix mucor. Next base: position 3,778,477 of record NZ_ATTE01000001.1, on the reverse strand, counting down.
AGGCACCGGTGATGATTTAGATGGGACTGATGATGAGGATGGCGTGGTTATACCTCCGCTGACTTTAGGAGTGGCCACGGTAGTCAGTGCAACCGTTTCCGGAACGAATGGTAAGTTACAAGCTTGGATTGACTGGAATGGTGACGGTGACTTTGCCGACCTTGGCGAGCAGCTACTCACTAATGTTCAGGATAATGGTGTTGGAGATACGGACTTAACTCTGGGCAGGATTGGCTTTGCTATTACCCCGGCTTTGAGTTCCACCGTTGGAACTACCTATGCTCGTTTTCGCTGGTCAAGTGATCTGAATGTGGCTAGTACAGGTTTAGCCACTAATGGTGAGGTTGAGGATTATGAAATAACGCTTTTGCCTTCGGCTCCTGCAAGTCCCGACGTGCCTTTTGCGGCCTGTCAGGCTTCAGACTTTACTGGAATCTCGCCAGATGGACTTGAAGATCGCAGTTTCCCTCGCGGCTACTGGGCGGCCAGTTATTATCAAGGGCAGAATGGTTTTGCCAGCTCAAGCTACGGTCCTACTAATGGATCAGGTGGCAGCGGAGCAGCTGAGTTCCGTGGTGAAGCATTCTGGGGTACTGGTGAGAATCCGGTGCAAACGTCGTCGAATGGAACATGGAACGCCATAGGAACATGGTCTAATGGTGGTGAAACACCAACTTCGCCAAGCCTTCCGCATCCAAGCTACGTTGGTTCAACTTGGTCAGACAGTAATGCCTACTACCAGATTGATTACAGACGTAAGATTGATTTAGCCGGTGTTATTCGAATCGCAGACATCGCGGACAGCTATGTAGATGATGGTGTCGAGGTGTACGTTAATGGTGTGCGTCAATGGGCGACACACCCACCTAGCGGAGGACCTAATGGTTGGATAAGCCAGACAAATCCGGGACAAGTGTCTGTTGCTGCCAATGATGAAGTGCTGATTAGATTTATCAACCTGGGTTACATCGGTGGATTCCACTTTGCTTATGATCTCCCTGGGGTTGACTGCTCGGATACGCCAACAAGTGGAACAAACTATGGAACAGCTTCACACATTGAAGATGCCACCAGCGCTTTATATCTTGGTTCGGCGGTAGATGACGAAACAGCAAGTATCGCAAGTGCCAATGCGGATGGGGATGGCAGCGATGATGATGGTATTGATTTACCGAAATTGACCGCTGGCCTTGTTAGTTCTTATTCAATCTTAAGTTCAGACATTACCGCTGCTGGTACCGGAACACTACATGCTTGGATCGACTTTGATGGTAATGGCACGTTTGATGCCGATGAACATAGCAGCACTAGCGTAAGTGGTGGTTCTGCAGCCGGCTCCCTGATCTGGACTTTGGATGGGGTGGGTGGCAATCCGAATTTCACACTGAGTGCTGGTGATAGTACCTTTGCGCGTTTCCGTCTTACTTCGGATACCTCTGTAACGGCAAGTACGCCAGCCTCGGGAGCCAGCGATGGTGAGGTAGAAGACTATGTGCTCGCTATTAGCGCTCCTGATGTGCTTGCAAGGCCGACGGGCTGTGGTGTGTATAACCATGCTGGGTGGCTGACTAATGCTGGTCCCTACATTAATAAGCAAATATTGTTTGGAAGCGGTGACCAACTGCGTGATCCCTATGCCTATGCCAACTTTGGTAAAGATGCTGACGGCCGCATCATAACGTCGTTTGGTCTGCCGAATGAGACGTTGAGTGGTTCAATTCCCGGTAAAGCGGGCACTGAATTGTCAGAGATTGCAGTTGGGGAGCCTGGTCAAAAATCAGAATATCACCTGACCGTATTCCGCTTAGATGGTAAACCCGGCACGACCGATACCGTGAAGTTTACCTCGGTAGGTGGTGCGGACAATATTTACGCTTGGATTGAGGACTCGGCAGGTAATGTACTGACACATGCCAATGAGTTTATTTACTCAGTTCCGGCTGCTCCTGAGCCTCAAGATGGCGACGGCGAAGAGCTTCCACTGACCTTTACTTATCCGGCAGATGGCGTTGTATATCTCTATGGTAGCTTATTTGATCCTTCCTCTTACTACGGTAAGACGACGGTTGAAGACTACACGTGTCCCTCTGATTTAAGTGGTGTCGTTTTTGAAGACATTAATTACGGTGGTGGCGCGGGTCGCGATCAGGCAAGCGCTTCAGGTGTTGGCGTAAATGGGGTAACGGTTGAGCTTTATGATGATACTGGTGCTTATGTCAGCAGCACAACGACGGTCAATGATGGCAGTACAGATGGTACGTATAAATTTGAAACCATCACGGATGGCGATTATTTCGTTCGTATTGTGAATGATACGGTTGGCTCTACTCGTGGTGGTGCTAATGGTAGCGAGCTTGCAGTGCAAACTTTCCGCACAGATGGAACGACGGCGGTTACTAATGAAGTGGGTGGTCGCAATCCGGCCATCGCAGATGATGTTGCCTATGATGACGCGAGCCCATCGACACTCAATACCAGTACGTTTGTGTTTACCGGCGGTACCTTGGATGGTGGAGAGGCGCAATCATTGCAGCCAATCACTATGGCAGGCGCTGACCTGACTGAGGTTGATTTCGGCTTTAACTTCGACACCATCGTCAATACAAATGATGCCGGCCAAGGCTCTTTACGCCAATTTATTCTCAACAGTAATTTACTGGATAACACGGGATTGGATCAGGTTGATAATGCTGCGGATGGCGCGACTGACCCAGCAGCCGGTGTTGAAACCTCAATCTTTGAAATTCCGGGGTCTGGCGTACAAGTCATTGAGCCGACTACCGGTTTACCCGCAGTAACCGATAGCTTTACCGCGCTGGATGCAACAACTCAGCAAGGTGCAAGTTGTGTGGCAGGTGCGCGTACATTGCAAGTGCAATTAGACGGTAGCAATGCGGGTGTGAATGAGCAGGGTATTAGTATTGATGCTAGCGATGCGATTATTCGCGGCTTCGCCATTGGTGAGTTTAGCGAGCAGGGTATTCACGGTAGTGCCAATGCGGATAACTTGGTAGTTGCTTGTAATAATGTCGGTTTGGCCGCGGATGGCAGCACCTTAGCCACCAACGGTTTGCACGGGATTTGGATTGAAGATGCCACGAATATCACCATTGGTGGTAGCACCGACACTGAGCGAAATATTGTCTCCGGTAACACACGCCACGGGATAAATCTGGATGGCGTGAATGGCGCGACGGTACAGTTTAACTATGTCGGTACGGATGAGAGTGGTGACAGCGCACGGACGAATAATAATGAAGGGGCTCAGTACGGTGGTGTTGCGGCGATCGCTAGTGCGACCAATATCAGCATCTTAGACAACCTGATTTCAGGTAACGACAAGATCTCCGGTACATCGCCGATCAATGCCACTGATGGTATTTATCTCTACGCGGCCAACACGATTGATATCAAGCGCAATCTGATCGGAACGCGAGCCGATGGCTTGGCAGCTTTATCCAACTCTGGTCACGGTATTTACAGCTTCAATACTAAAAATATTGTCGTGGGTGGCTCAGTCGCTGACCGCAATGTGATTTCCGGAAATGGTGAAGATGGAATTAACACCCGCTTTGGTACTGATACGGTCTCGATTCTCAGCAACTATATTGGTGTTGCTATCAATGGCACGAGTGAGCTGGGTAATACGGATAACGGTATTTTCTTAGCAGATACTGCCAATGCCATTATTGGTGATGGCACGGTGGCGGGTCGAAATGTTATCGCTGGCAATGATATTAGCGGTGTGCGTATTTCAGCTTCTGGTGGCACGACGGTAAAAGGTAACTATATTGGTGTTGATGCCACGGGCATGAGTGCGATTGGGAATAGTTTGCACGGCGTGTATGTCCAAAATTCGGCTGACGTTGTAGTCGGAGGCAGTGCGGCGAATGATCGCAATGTGGTCTCTGGTAATGGCGTTATAGGCGTCTATATGGTCGGTGCGACGTCTGACACACGGGTTGAAAATAACGTGGTCGGCTTGCTGTCCGATGGCGATACCATTGCAGCCAATGGTGGTGCGGGTATTGAAACCTCGGGAACTAATGGTGTCGTGATTCATGACAACGTCGCCTCGGGCAATGGCTCACGCGGTGTGCATTTGGTGAATAGCCCGAACACCACGGTGACCAATAACCTGATTGGTTTGAATGAAGCGGGTACGGCTGATCGCGGCAATACCAGCTATGGTATCGATGTTGATACTGCGGCGGTGAACTTGGCTGTCAACGGCAATACCATTGCTGGCAATGGCAGTACCGGTATCCGAATTATTAATGGTGATGCGACGAATAACGTCATTACTAATAACCGAATCGGTGTCGCGCTGGATGGCACGACAGGCATGGGTAATACCAACGGCGGTGTGCTGATTCAAAGTACTTCTGGCGTGACAGTTGGTGGCAGTGCGGCTAATGAGAGCAATATCATTGCTTATAATACGGGCGATGCAATTACTGTCTTAAGTTCGGGTGCTAAGAACAATACTGTTAGTCGTAACGTGATGTATGCCAATACCGGTTTAGGTATCGATTTGGATCAGGATAACGTCACGCTCAATGATGCTGGCGATAGTGATTCCGGAGCGGGTAATGACGGCCTTAACTTCCCACAGTTCTCACAAATCACACTGATTAGCGGCAATTTAACGGTAGCCGGTTGTGCACCTGCGGGAGCGACGGTCGAGCTGTTTGAAGCAGATGTTTCACCAACTTCTGGTAGCGGTGTCAGCGCAGGTTCAAATGCGTTTGGCAAGACTCAGGATTATGGTGAAGGTGAAGTATTCCTGACGGCTTGGACTATGCCTGCTAGCGGCACAGCCTGTGCGTTGCCTGCCGATGCGGATGGCAATGACTCGACGGGTATGTTGGCCTTTAGCCAGACCTTTGCCTTGAGCAGTTTGCCTGCCGGAGCGAGTATCGTACTGGATGATAAGTTGACCGCGATTGCGACTTTGGCTGGTACCGGTACTTCTGAATTCTCGGCCATTGGTTTGGTGGCCAGTTTTGATTATGGTGATGCGCCATTGTCAGGCACTGCGCCAAGTGGTTCGGGTAATAATAATTATGGCATCACGCAACATGCCGTGGTGTCGGGTATGAGCTTAGGTAGCAGTGATCCTGATATCGACGCAAGCTATCAAGATAGTGCCTTAGCCGATGGTGATGATGTTAATGGCGCGGATGATGAAGATGGTATTTTGCTACCGGCTTTGGTGGCGGGTGATACGCAATATTCTATTGTCAGTGCAGATATTACCGCAGTTGGTAGCGGTACATTACATGCTTGGATCGACTTTGATGGTAACGGTACGTTTGATGCCGATGAGCACAGCAGCACTGCGATTTCCAGTGGTACAGCGGGTACGCTGAGTTGGACCATGGACGGCGCCGGTGGCAATCCTGACTTTAGTTTAGCCGGTGCCAGCACGACATTTGCGCGTTTCCGGTTTACCTCCGATGCCTCAATCACCGCCAGCACGCCCGCTTCAATTGCGGCAAATGGTGAGGTTGAAGACTATGCCATGACCATTCTGGATAATACGCCGGATGTAATGACCAGACCGGGCGTGTGTGGTGGCTTTGTGTCACGTGGTTGGGCAACGGATGCGGCGGGAATCTTGCATGATAACGACATCCGCTTTAACTCTGGTAGTGCGCAAAATGATCCTTATGCCTTCCTAGCGTTAAGACGTCAGGCGAATGGCAAAATTGTAACCTCGTTTGGTGATCCTGATCTTCTGGAAACGCTGACGGGCAGCATTCCGACGCGTGCAGGTAATAATTTAATCACTACGGCACGTACAGATAGCGGTCATCGCTCTGAGTATCATGCGACCATATTCCGTCTTGAAGGCACTCCCGGTGCCACTGAAACGGTGAATTACGATACCAATGGTGGAGCAGAGTACTCGGCTTACTGGGTTGAAGATGCGGCGGGCAATGTACTGAGCGCTGCAGACTTTGTGTATACCTATGCCAGTGGCGGCGGTATTGGTGAGAGCTTCGATATATCCGTGACTTACCCTACGGATGGCGTGGTGTATGTTTACTCGGTCTTGTTTGACCCGACTCAGGCCTATGGCAGACCTACACTGCTTAATTACACCTGTCCAACGGATTATTCCGATGGGTTGGCCGATGGCTTAGATACGCCAAATGGCACGGTGACGGCTTCGGCTTATGGCGACGCGACGCACCAGTTATTACCGGGCATTCAATTGGGTGCAAGTGTGACAGCAGACACGGCCAGTGTATTGGCGGCGGATGATGCTTCGGATGATGCGATTGCCAGTTTTCCACTGCTATCTGAAGCGATGACTAGCTACCAGATTAAAGCTACTGACATTGTAGCCACAGGAGACGGTACGCTGTCTGCGTGGATCGATTTTGATGGTGATGGTGCATATCAGGCAGATGAATTAGCCACGGCTGAGGTGGTTGCAGGTGTGGTGCAGGCCGATTTAGACTGGGCATTTACCGATATTATGGCGGCTGGTACCAGCTATGCGCGTTTCCGTTTAACGTCCGATACCCTGGTTGATGTGGCCGGAACGACGGGAGTGGATGAGCGTGCGACACTGGCGGCGATTGATGGTGAGGTCGAGGATTACCCGATTCCCATTGTTGAAGCCAGCAAGTTGAACGGTATTGTGTTTGAAGATATCAACTACGGCGGTGGTGCCGGACGTGATCAGGCGAGCGCTTCAGGCGTTGGGGTGAATGGCGTAACGGTTGAGCTTTACGACAATACCGGCGCATTTATCGCAAGTACAACCACTGCGAATGATGGTACTAACGACGGCGCGTATGAGTTCGCTGGTTTGATTAATGGCGATTATCATGTGCGTGTTGTGAGTGACACTATTAGCTCTACCCGAAGCGGTGCGGATGGCAGTGAGCTTGCGGTGCAAACCTTCCGTACGGATGGCACAACACCAGTTACTGCGGAAGTTGGTGGGCGACAGCCAGCACTTAGCGATGGCACGGCATATGATATTGCCAGCCCTTCCGTTCTGAATACCACAAGCTATGCCTTTACCGGCGGCACCTTGGATGGTGGTCAATCGCAATCGGTTACTCCGGTTACCTTGGTAGGCGCAGATATCACAGGCATTGATTTTGGCTTTAACTTCGACACCATCGTCAATACGAACGATGCCGGCCAAGGCTCGCTGCGCCAGTTTATTCTCAACAGTAACTTGCTGACTGACATCCCGAATCAGAACATTAATGCTGGACAGGAAACCTCCATCTTTATGATCCCGGATGGTACCGGCTATGCTGGTACAGCAAACCACGGCGCACTGGATTTGACTGCAGGAGGTCTCGCAACCATTGCCACTGGTACAGGGTTTGATGCGATCACCGATCACTTTACGGCATTGGATGCCAGCACCCAAAACGGTGCTAGCTGTTCACCAAGAACGTTAAAAGTCGTACTAGATGGTAGTAGTACCGCTGCTGGTTCTGGCATTGATGGCTTCACTATCACCGGTAATAACGCAACCGTGCGCGGTTTCTCTATTGGTGGTTATGATCGTCACGGGATTAACCTCTCGGGTGACGATGCGTTGCTCGTCTGTAACCATGTGGGTTTGGATGCTGCCGGTACAACTGCAACACCGAATACAGTTAACGGAATCAATGTTTCTACCTCAGTCAATGTGCAAATTGGTGATGGTAGTGCAGCCGGCATGAACGTGCTATCGGGCAATACAGAACAGGGCCTGTTCATAGGCGTAACCGGTGCGGGTATTGTAGTAGACACAAACCACATGGGTACCACCCTTGATGGTCAGACCGCGCTACCTAATGGGAAACACGGTATCTTTGCGGCCAATATCTCTACTGCCGGTGCCACGTTAACGGTACAAAATAACGTCTCATCCGGTAATACTATTTCTGGTCTGTACGTGATTAACAGTGAAAATTTGACATTAACGACTACCAACAACCTGTTGGGTATGGCCGCTAATGGCACAACAACGCTGGCGAATGGTGGGCATGGTTTACATATTTCCGGTGGTGGCACGGGTACTTTCAACGCCACTATTACTAATAATACGTTGTCGGGTAACACTCAGAATGGTGTATGGATTGCCAATAGCCGTATGATCAATATCACCAACAACCGTATTGGTGTAGATACCGCTGGTAATTCAGCCGGTAATAACAGCTTTGGTATTCGCATACTAAACAGCGCTGATATTACTATCGGAGATGGTACTGCACCCGGCAGCAATATTATTGCCAATAATGGTTCGGATGGTTTGTATGTCGATGGGGCGACGGATGCGGTGATTAGCCGCAACAGTCTGTATAGCAATGGAGGGTTGGGAATTGATCTGGTAAGTGCCGCTGCTGATGTAACGCTGAATGATGCCAACGATGCGGATACCGGGCCTAATGGCGGGCTTAACTTCCCGCAGCTTACCCGCGTAGTATATTCTGGTTCTGATCTGATTATTCAGGGCTGTGCGCCAACTGGCTCGACGGTTGAGCTGTTTGAGGCGGATGTTTCTTCTACCTCGTCCAGCGGTGCGACGGCTGGTGATAATAGCTTTGGCAAAACGCAGGATTACGGTGAAGGTGAAGTCTATATAACCAGCTTTGAAGAAGGCGTGGATGAAGATAGTACCTTAGCCGCAGTGAACTGTAGTGGCCTTAGCGATGCAGATGGCAATGATGCGACCGGTATGAGTCCGTTCCAATGGCGCATGGCATTGCCAGCAGGCTTGCAGGTTGGCGATAAGCTGACCGCTACCGCAACGCTTACTGGAACCGGAACGTCCGAGTTCTCCGCCGTGGCGATTATTGCCGGTCAGGATTATGGTGATGCGCCAAGTCGTTACAACACGACGTTAGCCTCCGATGGCGCGCGACATGATGTGATTAACAATGTGTATTTGGGTAGTGTAAAGCCGGATGTTGATAGCGATGGCCAGCCAAGTACCGCTGCTAATAGCGATGGTGCTGATGAAGATGGGATTGCCAGCTTTGGCGCGCTCACCATCAGTGACAGCAGTTATAGCGTTGTTGCCAGAGTGAATAATAGCACCAGCAATACCGCCACCTTGATTGCCTGGATTGATTTTGATGGCAACGGACGTTTCGATGCTGATGAAGCGGCGATTCGTACGGTCTCGGCCGGTGCGAGTGGTTCTGATATTACGCTCAACTGGTCTAGTATTCCCTTGGATATTAAAGCGGGTGATACGTACCTGCGTGTTCGTCTGACGACGGATTCACTGAATAATCGTGAGCCGGATGGCCCTAAGCTGGATGGTGAGGTTGAGGATTACCCCATCACCATTACGACAGTGGGTGTGACGGTAAGCGGACGTGTATTTAATGATGCAAATGTGAATGCAGCTAATGACAGCGGTGAAGTGGGTGTAACCCAGTTGCCAGTTGTGCTGTATGACACGGTCAATAAAGTGTGTGTGAGTACTCGAACCGATGGCAGCGGTGCTTACGCTTTTGAAGATGTAGTTCCGGGAACTTATCAGGTCTATGAGGCTTCGCGTGAAAGTGTGCCAGTTCCTCGAAACTGTGGTCCGGCATTTGCTAAAAACCCAGGTAGTTACCGCTCTACTATGGATAATGTGCGTGAAGCATTTATCGTTACCACCAGTGATATTACCGGGCAGGATTTTGGTGATGTTAAGTTGCCAGTTTTTGAACCGGATAATACGGGTCAGGTTTTACCGGGCAATGTGTTGTTCTATGCGCATAAATTTACAACGCCAGCCAAGGGAAGCGTGAGTTTTAGCAGTGTATCCAGTGGGAATAAAAGCAGTGGTTGGTCGTCGATTATTTATCGCGATGCAAACTGTGATGGCACGCTTAATCAAAGTGATGGGGCTGTGCCGTTGGGTACTGGCTCGTTGGCGGTCGATGCGGCTGATAATATCTGTTTGATTAACAAAGTCTATGCGCCAGCTAATGTGGCGGCTAATGATCAGTATGTTCAAAATATCACGGCGGACTTTGATTTTGAAAATACGGTTGCAGGCACCTTAGCGCTGATAGTCCGGGATGTGACGACGGCATTGCAGGTGGTGGCACCTGCTTTACCTGCAACGCCTGAAGTGGTCGCGGAACCGGTCACTCCGGTACAAGCACCGGTGGAAGCAACGCCAACCACGCCGTATATTCCTGAAACTGAGGAAGTTCCTGCACAGGCTCCGGTGGCGGCTACCCCGGTAACACCTACCGTTGGGCCATCGCGTTTGGAATTGCGAAAAACTGTGCGTAATATAAGCACTAATAGCGGGGAAACCGATACAGTGAATACCGCCAGTCCTGGGGATATATTGGAGTACCGAATTTATTACAGCAATACGGGTACTGGTCCTTTGACTGATCTGGTGGTGAATGACTTGGTTCCGGCTTACACCGAACTCGATGGTGCTTTAGATTGTGGCGGTGTGCTGACGGGAATGAGTTGTACAACGAGTCCGGTTGGTTTGAATGGCAGTTTGCAGTGGAATTTCACTGGTGCTGTATTGGGTGGCGCCGGAAGCTCGGTCAGCTATCGGGTCGTTATTGATGAGTAGCTAACATAAATTTGGCCCAAGAAGATTTGGGTTATAGGGTTTGTAGTGCTTTACAAGGATAGTGGACTGCTACTAATTAGCCGCCGAGCGTTGAAATAAACGGTCGGCGGCTAATGCATACTATCCTGCTGGGGGCAGCGGAGCATGGTAACTAATAATAAAAAAGCGCGTTGGTTTGATGATGAGCCACGATCTGGGGCATCCTTTGGGCTTTCACAGTTACTGCTGGCACTGTGGTGCTGGATGGCAATGTTAGTGGTGCCTGCCTTTGCGGGAACCTCCGATAGCGATAGTAATCTGTCATTCGAGCTAAAAACGTTGGCTACGGGTAGCTCGCCATTTGAGTCGGATAACTTAGCAGGTAACGACACCGGTGAGGATAATGAATACCTCAGAACATTGGATGTCGTCTCCTACGAAGTGCAATTTACTACCTTCAAAGAGTTAAGCGATACGACGGTCACCGTTTTGATTCCTAAGGAGTTAGATCTTAGCGACGTTCCTGCTTACTGTAATACCGGCTCCAGTTTAGTGGATAATACAGTGACGGGTGAGCAAACATTGACCTGTACAATTCCAGGCAATAACCCATCAAGTGATCCGGATAGCACCCTCTCGCAATCATCGATTCTAGCACTACCTTTGCAGCTGACTGCACTCACTCTGGACCGTTTAGGTAATTACGTTGCCAATGGCACGGTGCCTGCCAGTGTTACCGCTAATGTTACTGCGACCAGTTTCAAAAATGGTAACGGAAAGACTACCACTTCAAGTTTGAACTCAGTGGCGGATGATCTGATTATTTCTGCGAGGCCGAAATTTGATTTGGATATTAAAAGCCTCGATAACCCGATTTACCGGATCGTAGAAGATGATGATACTGGTGAGACTGGGGTTATCTATCAGGTGCCGATTTTAGTCAAGGTGGAAAACGGCAAAGGCACCGAGGCACTGATTGAGGATATTGTGTTTGAGGCAACAATCGTCAATGCAACAGACCCTGCCAGTGCTGTACCTTATCGCGTTGTTAATTGGTCGGGTGCGCCGGTTAAATATGATCCGGGCTGCTTTGGCAATAGCTATCTGGACGGCAAGCAAGGCCGTACTACCTTTCCTTATGGTTATTACGAGACGGATTATCCTGATCGTTCCATTGCCGGAAATGCAACTTACACCTGTACACAAGCGAGTGCCGGTGAGCCGATTACGGTTAGAATTGCTGATGTTGATTCTTCTGCACTACACACCCCAGACTACGTACACTCCGGTGCGAGCTTGTCTGCGGATGACAAGTACATCGTTGCCGGGCTACTTAATTATTGGATTCCTCTATCGTACGTTGATGCTAACGGTGGGGAGGTTACTCTCAAGAATAATTATACTGAACTCACCACCAAGGGCGTTAGTGGTGTCAATAATGCCGAAACGGATCTAAGCAATAACACAACCAACAACTACACTGTGATTACCACTCGTGGGTCTTTCACTAGCTATTATGTGAGAAATTACTCCAGTGGACGGGGGCAGGTGCTTGCGCCGATGACCTCAACGAATGCCGGTAATGGTGTGGTGATGCCGACTCAGGTATACGGCTATCGCATGTACGGTAATAACAACGGTGCGCTGGCTTGGAATGGTGGACTGGTTGATGATGGGGCAGGCGGTTATACCGGTGAAGGGTTTAGCATGTGTACGCGCATTGATAACCGAACCTATGTTTTGGACCCGCTGAGTACTACCTCCTCAATCGCCCACAGAAGTTATGAGACATCGACCAAGGTAGCGCATAAAATTGAGTACGGTACTGGGGGTGACATTTTAAGTGGTGGTGTGTATTACTACGATACAGATGGAGATGGCGATCCGTTAACCAATGGCCAAACTACTTTTGAAGATATGCGCACCGAAACCTGTGGCGAGGCAAACTCTCCATCGGGTTGGTATAGCGATATTCGCGATGTTCCGGGTGGTCCGGAAGCTGTTACGAAGGTAAGAATCGTCGCGCTTGAGCCGCTTGAGCCCGGTGCGCGCTTCGATGTAGGCTTAAATTTGAAGGCACTGACTGTCGACCCCATTAGTAATGTGAGCTTGCCGGAAGGGATCTTGATGCCGGCGTATACCACCCGCACCAATTACAATAGCAGTACTTGGGTGAATACCACTTATCAGCCCAGTGATCACAGTGGCCAGAAAGCTTACGGTGACCGTTTACGATTAACCAGAGCATTGGCCCGCATTGAGAAAACCACGTTACCCAATGATGAGAAGAATAGTGTGTTAGCGGGTCAGACTTTGGAATATCAGTTAGCACCGACCTTTACCTCAATTTTAAAGCCCGCTCCGGATCAGTCTTACGATGTGGTGGTGACCGATACACTACCGGAGAGACTGAGCTATGTGGCTAACTCCGCCAGTCGAGTCCCTGATAGTGTAACCGTGAATGCGGATGGTACCACCACCATTATCTGGACTCTGCCGGAGGTATCACTGGATAGCAGTATTACGCCTATCACTTTGGAAGCGAAGGCAAAGTTTGATACATCCAATGGTACCGATGCGATCAACACGGTTATGGTTGATAGTATTGCTGATGGTTCTGGGGAAGAAGATCGCACAGCAACCCGTACGGTGGTGATTGGCAACTCGGGTGCATTTAATGTGGTTAAGGAGTCACTGACTCCCTTGGTGGCGCCCGGGGATAATATTTCTTATCAGTTATCGTTTGCCAATATTGGTTCATCCGACTTATCGACCGGTGATTTTATCGATATCCTGCCCTACGGCGGAGATGACACGATTAATATCAATGATGACCCAGCGGTGCTGGATATTCCGGGCTCATCCAAAATTCGCGATCCGGCGACTAACTTTACACCGACGCCTTCAGGTACAGTCAATTTATTAGCCGTGACGCCATCGTATGCAAATGAGAGTTTCCTCTATACGAAGACGCCCTCGGCGGATTTGTTTATCGACCCGACCCACAGTAGCAATTTGGCTGGTGGAAGTACGCAGTGGTGTACAGAGGCTGAAATTACAGCGTCGACTAGTGGTTGTCCTCAGTCTTTCAGTGAAATCACCGCGATTCGGATACTGACACCAGATTTCCCTAAAAATGGAACGACCCGAAATGTTCTGATCGAGCTTGAGCATGACGGCGAGGCGGCACAGTTACAAACGAACTCCTTTGGTGGGCGGGTCGATGGTATTATCGGTTTGGTTTACAGTGATGCGACGACAGAGATGGAGTTACCCGCCATTGGTGTGGCTAAAAACGCGACGGTTTCAGACGGCCCATTACCACTTAAATATACCGTTACCTACGATTTTTACCTGAAAAACCTCAGCCCACTTTCAAGCTTAGGATCATTAAGTTTGCCCGATGATTTGAGCAGTGTTTTTGGCCAGAAAACGGTCGACTGGGATTTTGTGAGCCTCACGAAAGTTTCGGGGCCCGGCACGATTGAGGTGAATGCGACCTATGATGGCGCGACCGTCATTGACATGATTGGTGCTGGTTCATCCTTAGCGAGCGGCGAGTCTGCCCAATTACAGTTGGTAGTGGAGGTGTTTAGCTCACCTGGCACCTATACTAATCAGGTCACTGTGAGCGGGGAAGATGCCGTGGGCAATGTGTACACCGATTTGTCTAACGATGGTATCGCAAAAGCAATTGATACGGATGGCGATGGTCTCGCGAATGAAATGGATACCGGTAATGGGGAGGATGAAAATAGCGATGAAAACGTCCCGACCAGTATTATCCTTTACGGCTCTGACTATGGTGATGCGCCCATCAGCTTTGGCGATGCAGTGCATTTATTTACTGATTCTCCGAGTGTGTATTTAGGTAGTGTTGCACCGGATAGTGAGGCGGTCAGTCAGCAGGGAAGTGATGCTGGCTTGAATGCGCGCGGGGATGATGCTGACTCCTCAGGTGATGATGAAGACGGCGTTAGTAATCTGCCCGTACTGCTTGCTGGTCGTACCGATTACAGTTTTAGTGTGGCATGTACTGGTAATGGAATCGTCGCGGGCTGGGTGGATTTTGATTTGTCGGGTAGCTTTTCGGGTGCGGAGCAAAACAGTAATCATCCGGTGACTTGTGCTGGTGGTTCGGCGAGCCTGAGTTGGAGCGGTTTAAGTGGCTTAGAGCCAGGGGTTAGTTATCTTCGTGTGCGTACTGCAACCGCTCAGGCAGAGCTGGAGAGTGCCGAGGGTCAAGCGTCTGACGGTGAGGTGGAAGATTACCCGATCATGATTGAAACCACCTCAGTGAGTGGTCGTGTGTATCGGGATGCAAATACGGATACAGTGAACGATAGCTCGGAGACTGGAGTCAGTTCATTGCCGGTTGTACTCATCAGGATTGAATCGAATTCTGCCAATAATAGTTGCGTGAGTGCGCGTACCAATGGCAACGGCGACTATCTGTTTGAAAATGTGTTTGCGGGGACTTATCAGGTCTATGAAGCATCACGCGAAAGTGTACCTACGCCACGCAATTGTGGAACCAGCTTTGCTAAGGACTCAGCTGCGTATGTGTCAACCACTGCTAATGTTAGGGCTGAGTTTACGGTATTTGATACCAGTGTAACGGGGCAGGATTTTGGTGATGTCAAAAGGCCAATTCTCGAGCCCAGTAATATGGGTCAGGTTTTAGCCGGTAATGTGCTGTTTTATGCACATAAGTTGACTACGCCAGCTAAGGGAAGTGTGAGCTTTAGCAGTGTATCCAGTGGGAATAAAAGCAGTGGTTGGTCGTCGATTATTTATCGCGATGTAAACTGTGATGGTTCGCTCAATGGCACGGAGGGGGCATCACCGATAAGTACAGGTTCGATACCAGTAGATGCTGAAGCTAAGGTTTGTCTGATCAACAAGGTCTATGCGCCATCTAATGTCGCAGCGAATGACCGCTATGTTCAAAATATCACGGCGGACTTTGATTTTGAAAATACGGTTGCAGGCACCTTGGCGCTGATAGTTCGAGACGTGACGACGGCGTTGCAGGTAGTGGTACCTGCTTTACCTGCAACGCCCGAAGTGGTCGCGGAACCAGTTACACCCGCTCAGGACCCAGTCGACGCAACACCAACTACGCCGTATATTCCTGAGATTCCGGAAGCGCCAGCTCAGGCACAGGTTGATCCAACACCGGTGACTCCGGCCGTTGGCCCTTCACGCTTGGAGCTGCGTAAAACAGTTCAGAATACAACGCAGAGCTCAGCCGAGACCGCGACGGTGAATCAGGCAGCGCCAGGCGATACGCTTAAGTACCGGATTTATTACAGTAATACCGGCACCGGACCACTGACTGAGCTGACAGTGAATGATAATGCGCAGGCGTTTACGTCGATCAAACCTAACTCGGCAGTTTGTGGTACGCCGCCATCAGGAATGACCTGTACGCCAGTTATCAGTGACGACCGCGTGAAGTGGGAGTTTGTCGGGCCACTGATTGGTGGAGCATCTGGCGTTGTTAGTTACGACGTGGAGATTGATGATTAGTGGTAGCAGGAGCGCTTTGGCATTGTCGAGGCGCTCCGACTTTAGTGAATAACCTTTTTCCACTCACTCAAAAAATTCGCCTTCTTCATTTGGTCCTGATAAGTCAGCAAGGCAGGCCCCAGCTTAATCAACCTAAGCAACCCACGATTACGCGTCGCTGCCTGTAACCCTGAATACGTCGCTTGCCCGGTAACCTGAGGATGAATCGGGTACAGTCGCGCCTTAATCGCCAATAACTGCTGCCCCTGAACCGACATCAAGTAATCCAAAAACTGATGTCCAGCTTGTGGGTTACTGGCTTTCTTCGAAACAAACGCAACCCGCGACATCACCAAGGTGTAGTCATTGGGTAAAATCATCGCCAATTGATCGGAAGCTTCAATCGCCGCATAAGCATAAGAGCCCAGCACGTTATACCCCAGCAGTAGCTCGCCACTTTCCAGTGCATTTAACATGCCTCGGGTGCTGTCGTAGAGTTTCACATCGACACTATTCAAGTTTTCGGTGAGTCGCCCCCAAGTGCTGGCTTGCTGTGCATCCTGACTAGCCAGTAAGTAGCCAAAGCCACTTTTCTCAATGTCGTAGGTGCCGATCCGACCTTTAAAGTCATCGGTTTTATCGCGTAGCAAATCAATCAGTTCAAAGCGGTCTTTTGGTATATAAGCGCCAGTTAGCAGCTTTTTGTTGTACACCATGACTGCCGGCTCGTAAGTAAAGCCAAAGGCTTGATTGCGCCATTGCGACCATGCGGGCAGTGTGTCTGGCAGATTACTGATATGCGTGGCGGCATAGCCATCATTGACCAGCTTAATCTGCAAATCCATCGCTGAGCTAATGATTAAATCAGCAGTACGACCTTGCTTATAATTCTCACGAAAATCATCAAACAGAGGGACAGAGTTTGATTCTTTATACTCAATGGTAACGTTAGGGTGGCGACTCTGATAATCCGTAATCAGTATTTTCATCACACTTTCATCAGTGCTGGAGAGTATTTTTAAGTGTTGCTGTTCCTTGCTTGGAGCGGGATAAGTGGCGGCTTTAACGGGATTGCTAACAGTCGCCAACAATAAGCATGAAATCATGACGATGGCTAGCGTTAACTGTGCCTGTTTCAAAGCATGTCCACAACTCGTTAAGTTCCCAATACGCGCACTCGAAAGATTGGTTGTTATAAAACTACTCATACACTCACCGGTAAGATTAGTCGCGCTTTTAGCCCACCTTGTATGCCATTTTCCAACTCCAGTGTGCCGCCTAAGCCGCGCGTGATTTGCTCAACAATAGCCAAACCCAAGCCACTGCCACTTTGCTGACGAAACTCCCCACGCCCAAAGCGTCGGGTCACTTGCTGCAATAATTCTTCCGGCAGCCCCATGCCATAGTCCCTAACTTGCAATACCACCCAACCCGCTTTTGGGGCCGCTTCAAGGCTGACATGCACTTCGGCTTTTGTGGCATTAAGCTGGCCATATTTCAGCGCGTTATCAACCAGATTACGCAGCACTTCGCGTAGCGCTTCCGGGTCAGCCGTCACTTGCACCGCCCCCAAACTATTATCAAAGTTCAGCTCAACCTGCTGGGTAATGGCGATGGGCGCAAGGTCGGCTAAGCATTTGATGACTTCCTCTTCCAGCACAACCGGCTCGGGAATTAACACATCCACGCGGTGGGCGAGGGTGGCATAACTCAATAACTGATTAATCCGGCTATTGGTTTCAATGGCATTGCGGCGAATACGCTCGGCGCGGCTGCGAAATACAGCCGCATCGCTGTCTTCCGCGGCCAGTTCGGCTTGAGCTTGCAAGCTGGCTAACGGCGTGCGTAACTGATGAGCCGCCTCGGCAATAAAGGCGTGATTACGGTCCTGATTACGCTGCAGCCGGCCCATAAAACGGTTAATGGCTTCCACCAAATGAGTGGCTTCATTGGGCACTTGCGTGGTGAGCGGTTTGAGGTCGCTCGGCTGGCGGCTTAATAATTCATTTTCAACCCGAAACAAAGGGCGCAGCGACCAACCCGCCGCCAGCCAAACAAACAATAATCCCAATACAATCAGCCCGATAATGCCGATCATGGCTTTTAAGGTTAAATCTCTGGCGAGCTCATCCCGTGCCAAGCGGCTTTGTCCCATTTGCAGCCAGACCTTATCCCGCAAACCAGACTCGGTTAACTGGCGTTCCAGCACAATAAAACGAAACGACTCGCCCTGATAATCGCGCGTAAAAAAGTGCGGACTACCATCTTCAAAGTCTTTCTCCATTGCCTTGGCAGTGGGTTCTGGCAAGCCTTCGTAGCCGGTGAGTAGGCCTTTGGCTTCGCTCTTTAAGTGATACGTCACCCGGTCATTTTCAGAGAGCGACAAGGTGTCCATTGAAGCATAGGGGAGATCAAAATTGATTTTATCACCGGTGACGCTGAGGCTTTCCAACGCCGTAAAGGCGGCACTGGCCAGCAGTTTGTCATAGGCTTGTTCGGCCGCGCGTTTAGCAAAACTATTCGTAGCTAGCAGCACAACCGAGCCACCGATTAGCAGCACGAGCCCAAATAATGTCGCGAGCCGTACCCGCAGCGAGCCACTATTGCTCAACATAAATCATGTATCCAATCCCGCGTAAGGTTTTGATGCGTACATTGCTGGCCGCGATTTTTTTACGCAGTCGCGCGATATACAGCTCAATGGCATTGTCACTGGGTAGCTCATCAATATCATCAAACGAGCACAGTTGATCGGCAATTTGCGACTTACTCAAGGTGCGCCCCTGATGGCTTAACAGTAAATCGAGAATGCTTAATTCGCGCTTGGGCAAATCTACTTCTGTCTCATTCACCAATACAGTCGCGGAGCCTCGGTTAAAACTCAGATTGCCATAATTGACTAAGCTTGCAACCTCGCCACTATTGCGACGAATTAAGGCGCGACAGCGTGCCGATAGCTCACGCAAATCAACCGGCTTAATTAGGTAATCATCAGCGCCTAAATCCAGCGCATTCACCCGGTCATCAATACCAGAGCGGGCGGTTAAAATCATCACAGGGGTTTTGTTTTTACGTTCGCGTAATAGCTGCAATACGCGCATGCCATCCAATTTTGGCAAGCCTAAATCAAGGATTACCAGACTGTAATCTTGATAACTCAGTAATTTATTGGCCTGTTCTCCGTCAGTTAACCAATCGACAGCATGGCCATCAGCCCGCAGCCGCTCAGCGATGGCCTCTGCCAAGTCCGGAGTATCCTCAACCAGTAGTATTTTCATAATAAATCCAGTTTACACTAATCGCCGCTGATACAAAAAATCACCTGACGCTGAAAAAAAGCAGGCCTATAATCCCCGAATTTTAAGACCCTGCCCATTGTGCAGGAATACCGTTTTTAGGAAATACAAAATGGATACCTTCATCCTCATTCTAACCGCGCTGGGATTCATCAGCATTGTGTTGGAGGATTTGACTCATATTAACAAGGCAAAAACCACCTTGTTTTTTGGAAGTCTGATCTGGTTACTCTACTACGTCGAACACGCGGCAACTTCCGCCGAAGTCGATATCAAGCTCAACGAAAACCTCCTCGAAGTCGCCTCGCTCTGGCTCTTTTTAATGTCCGCTATGACCTTCGTCGCCTACCTCAATAACCGAGGTTTTATTGCCAATCTGGTGATGCGCTTATTACCCGCAAAACTCTCGATTCGCACTCTGTTATTTATTACGGCTAACTTCGCGTTTATCTTTTCCTCGCTGGCCGATAACGTAACCACCACGCTGGTGTGTATCAGCCTGTTAATCCCGTTGAAGTTAGATAACAAAGATATGCTGCGCTTTATGGCAGTGATCGTATTTGGTGTGAACTCCGGCGGTGTCTCGCTAATCACCGGTGATGTCACCACGCTGATGGTATTCCTCGCTGGCAAAGTCACCATCGGTAATCTGCTGATGTTGATCGCACCGGCTTATGCGGCCTTGATGATTTTGACCTTCTTTATGTCGAAGCGCATGAGTGGGGATCTGGTGATTGAGAAAAATCAGCAACCCATTCTAATGGTGGATTGGGTGGCTGGCGGCCAGTTCCTAATCACTATTTTAAGTATTTTGGCACTGAACGTATTGTTCCATGTACCGCCATTACTGACCTTCCTTGTGTCCCTGTCGATGTTATTCGTGCTGATGCAGTTCCTGAATAAAGACGAAGACATGATGCGCAATATTCGCTTAATCGAGTTCGATACACTGCTGTTCTTCTTAGGTGTCCTGCTGATGGTCGGCATGCTGAAAGAGCTTAAAGTACTGGATATGTTGAGTCAGGTGTATACCTATCTGCCAACGCCAGTGGCTAACTATGCTCTGGGTATTTTCTCTGCATTAGTGGATAACGTTCCGTTAACAGCGGCTGTACTGCACTCGGGTATGGAAATGCCGTTAAGCGATTGGATTTCGCTAGTCTATGCGGTGGGCGTGGGTGGTTCTTTGTTAGTCATCGGCTCTGCGGCGGGAATCATCGCGATGAGTAAAGTGGAAGGTCTGACCTTTGCCAGTTACGCGCGGTATTCAAAGTACTTATTGATCGCGTATACGATCGGCTTTGCGTTGGCGTGGGGATTGGGGCAGTTAGTCCATGGTATTACTGGAGCCTAACTACCCCTAAGCCTTTTAGTCGGTAATGCGTTGTGGCTTTCTTAGCACGTTGCGTAAGAACATTGGCGCGATAAAGCCAACGATCGCAGCGATCCAGAGGCCAATCGAGATCGGAGAGGAGAACAGGTACATATAGTCTCCATCTGCAATCACCATGGCACGGCGCAGCGCATTTTCCATATTGCCGCCCAGCAGTATTCCGAGAATAACGGGTACTGTTGGGATTTCTAACTTGCGCAATACATAGCCTAGTGCACCAAAGCCTACCATCAGCAACAGATCAAAATAGCTGCCTGACAGTGAGTAGATACCCACGAACGACACCATGGTCACGCCGGGTAATAAAATCCAGGGCGGTACCATCAGAATCTTCACGAACACCTTAACCATCGGCACGTTCATTAGCAGCAACACGACGTTGGCAATCAGCAGTGACGCAATCAAGCCCCAAACCACTTCTGGCTGTTCCGTAAACAAGGTCGGGCCGGGGGTGATATTCAGTGTCATTAGCAAGGCTAACAATACTGCTGTGGTTCCAGAACCTGGTACACCGAGGGTCAACATTGGCACGAGTGCACCACCTGCCGCCGCATTGTTACCCGCTTCTGGTGCCGCAATCCCTTTAGGAACACCGGTACCAAAACCACCTTTTTCACCCGCAATCGACTTCTCGCTCATATAAGCCAGGAAGCTTCCTAGTGAGGCACCGGCACCCGGCAGGATTCCGGCCACAAAGCCTAAAACACTAGAGCGCAACATGGTCCATTTGGTGTCTTTGATGTCTTTCCAAGGGATAGTGACTTTGTCCAGCTTCACACCAATGGAGGAGCTTTTACCGTGACTTTCAATAAAGAAGAACACTTCCGCAATTGCAAACAAACCAACAATCGCCACCAGGAAGTCGATGCCATCCATAAGGTGCAAATTACCGCCTGTTAGTCGTGCCATACCGGATGAGTTGTCCACACCAATCATGGAAATACCCAGACCAATACATGCCGCCAAAGCAGATTTTGCTTGGTTATTGGATGACATGCCACCCAGCGTACAGAACGCCAGTAAATACAGTGCAAAGTACTCCGCAGGGCCAAAGACATAAGCCACGCGAGCCAGCAGTGGTGCCAGCAGAATCAAGCCGATCGTGGCTAGAAAAGCACCCACAAAAGACGCAACACCAGACAATACTAAGGCATCGCCAGCGCGGCCGTTTTTGGCCATGGGATAGCCATCGAGCGTGGTCATCAGCGCCGGTTCATCGCCCGGAATATTGAGCAAAATCGAGCTGATCCGTCCGCCGTACATCGCCCCGTAATACACCGAGGTCATTAGTACCAATGCCGAGGTTGCATCTAAGCCCATGGTAAAGGTAATCGGGATTAGAATGGCCACGCCATTGGAGGGGCCTAAGCCCGGCAGCGCACCGATAATGGTACCCAGAAAGCAGCCGATAATGGCCAGCATCAGGGTAAACGGTGAGAACGCGACCGAAAACCCGAGCATGAGGTTATTAAGAATATCCATATCGCTAATCCTTAACCGAAGAGGCCTTTTGGAAACGGCACTAAGCCGAGCCCTAGAGCGAATTTAAACAATACAAACAGCCCGACCGATAAACCAACACCGGCGAGTGCCGCAGGACCCGCGCGCGGTGAAATCTGAAAACTCAAAATGCCCGCTGCAATCGCAGTCGGTAAGATGAATCCCAATGGTTTTAGCGCAAACGCGTAAGCAATCAATACCGCAACCGCAACCAATAAGGCGAGGAAGGTCCGCATTGCAGGCCACTCGGGGTCGGGATCTGGTTTTACCATTAAAAATAAACCGCACAAGGCGGCAATGGAGCCGATCATAATTGGGAAGGCTTTGGGGCCCACCGGGTCGGCTA
The DNA here is from genome assembly GCF_000419525.1 of Leucothrix mucor DSM 2157. Lineage (NCBI taxonomy): Bacteria > Pseudomonadati > Pseudomonadota > Gammaproteobacteria > Thiotrichales > Thiotrichaceae > Leucothrix > Leucothrix mucor. The sequence goes on along the minus strand of NZ_ATTE01000001.1, from coordinate 3,755,891 downwards.
AGAAGCTGGTCTGAATCTGAGTAGCAGCGGCGACATACGCCACTGCTACCAGTAACACGACCAGACCAAAAATCCGGTCGCTGATCATTACTTGATTACTCCGATGTCTTTAGATAACGCGTGAATTTCTGCAACAACGCCATCTACATAGCCTTGGAAGTCAGCACCCACTTTAGTGAATGGAGCCAGACCGTTAGCCTTCATTGATTCTTTCCACTCGTCACTTTCTGCGACTTTCTTCAGGCGATCTGCCCATAGGTTGAAAGTATCATCGCTAACGCCTTTAGGGATGTACATACCGCGCCAGTTAACCGCAACGACGTCGTAGCCTTGCTCTTTAGCCGTTGGGATATCGTCAAAGCCCGGAATGCGTTCTTCAGACAGCACTGCAATTGCGCGAACTTCGCCAGCTTTCAGGAAGCCTACGATTTCAGACATGTCGCCCGTCATTGCTTGAGTGAAGCCACCAACGGTTTGAGTGATCGCATCTGCACCACCATCAACACCGATGTATTTTACTTTTCTGATGTCTGTGAAGCCTGCGCGTTGCAGCAACATCAATGGCTTAAGGTGATCAAAACCACCCACTGCAGAACCACCTGCGAAGGTTACTTTAGAAGGATCGGCTTTAACCGCTTCTAATAAGTCTTTTAGGTCTTTGAATTTGCTGTCTTTAGCAACAACGATAACGCCTGGGTCAGCACCGATTGCGCCAACAAAGCGAACCTGATCTGCTGTCATACCAGCATAGGCATCTTGTGCTAAACGAGTGGAGGTTGCAGAAGAGGCTGCAATAATTAGATCGGCGTCAGTGTTACGCTCGGCAACAACGTGGTTATAAGCTAAACCACCACCAGCGCCCGCCATATTGGTAACTTGGATTGGCTGATCGACAGCCTTGATGTCATACATGATCTTACCGATAGTACGGCAAGTGAAATCCCAGCCGCCGCCAGGGTTAGCAGGAGCGATACACTCTGCTGCGAAACTGCTGCCTACCATGCTCAGACTCAGAACGACGCCCGCTGCCACTTTCTTCAAAATTGGTGCTTTCATTGAGATTTCTCCATCCTATGTTAATTCACCCGATGATCGGGCTTTTCAGCTTATCACGAGCATCATTCCATAAGAAGCTGACATGAACCTGTCATGTTAATAAGAGGAGTGATGAATCGTGATATTGCTGTAAGCGGAGAAGCCCAACTGTCTTACTTAAATAAGCTGGGAAGCCTTATCGAACATTTGGATTAGTTTTACGCTCATGGCCGATGGTGGTATTCGGGCCATGGCCAGAGACCACAACCGTATCATCCGGCATTGGCCACAGTTGCGTTTTAATCGCATCCATCAAATGCTGATGATTGCCGCCCGGAAAATCGGTACGGCCAATCGAGCCGGAGAACAACACATCGCCCACAAAGACGATATGTGCAGATTCATTAAAGAGCACGACATGGCCCGGAGTGTGGCCGGGCGTAAAGCGCACTTCAAAACTTTCCTCGCCCAGCGTGAGTGTTTCACCGGCTTTTAACCAACGAGTAGGGCGAAAGGCATCGTGATGTGGAAAGCCAAACATTTCGGATTGTTGTGGTAAGCCATCAAGCCAGAAAGCATCGCCTTCATGTGGGCCAATAATCGGTAACTCATAGCGCTCGGCTAATGTCACGGTGCCGCCCACATGATCGAGGTGGCCGTGGGTTAGCCAAATGGCAACTGGGGTCAGGCCTTCTTTTTCAATCACCGCACTGAGTTTGTCGATATCTCCGCCGGGATCAATAATCGCGCATTGCTTGGTTTTCTCGCACCAAACGATGCTGCAGTTTTGCTGAAAGGGCGTAACGGGAATGGATTGGTATTTCATGGGCTTGGCCTGAGTGCTGATATGCAGGGCATGGTAAGTAGCGCCATCGTAAAAATCAATGCCGAGTTGCCCAGAGCGTTTCCCACAGCAAAGTTGTGAAAGCTGGCATATTGCGCAGAACAGGATAAAATCCCAGCCATAATAACTCTGTGTGAGACTGCCTCCGTGACTGCTACCGTTATCCAACCAAGCGACACCATAAAACACACCACTTGCTACGAATGTGACGCGAACTGCGCCTTTACGGTGACGATCAACCCCGAAGGCGTCGCAACCAGCGTTGATGGCTTGCCCAATTGCCCGCGCGGGCAGCTGCAATTGGAGCGTCAATACCACCCAGATCGCTTACTGTATCCACTTAAACGCGTTGGGCCACGTGGCTCGGGTGAGTTTGAGCGCATTAGCTGGGATGAAGCGCTGACTACCATCGCGGAGAAACTGGAAGCCGGTAAGCAAGAGCACGGCGCACCAGCGGTTGGCTTTTTTGCAGGCTATACCAAAGAAGCGCGGCCTCAATTGCAGCGTTTAGCGCATGCATTTGGTAGCCCAAATTACCTTACAGAGTCTGGCTGCTGCTTCTCCTCGACCATGGTGTCGGAAAAGCTCACTTATGGCTACAAACTGAAAACCACGTCCACCATCGAATCGCCAAAGACGCGCTGCGTGTTGGTGTGGTCAACGAATGCCTCTGGCTCGATTCCACCCTTTGAAAACCATCACCTCAACAAGCAAAAGCGCAATCGCAAAATGATTGTGGTGGACCCGCGCCGGACCGAAACGGCCGAGCTGGCAGATATCCATCTGCAAATTCGCCCCGGTACTGATGGCGCATTGGCGCTAGGATTTCATCATCTAATCTTTGTGAATGGCTGGCAGGATCAGGACTTTTTGAATGAATGGGCCAGTGGCTTGGCTGAATTCAGAGAGTACATCAAAGATTTCACTCCAGCGGTTGTCGCTGAGGTTTGCGGGATTGATGAAGCTGATTTACGCGCGGCCGCTGAAATGTTTGCCACCGAACTCCCTTCGCAAATTGCCATGTCGCCGACCTCAACCGTGCAGCATAGCAATGGTTTCCAAAACCACCGCGCGATGATTTTACTCTCTGCCGTTATCGGCATGATCGACCGCGAAGGGGGCAACCGCTTCTTTAATGACAAAGTGCTACCTAAGCCAATCGAAATGTTTGATGTGTGCCGCAATGATTTGCCACCGCGCATTGGTGATGAAGTGTTCCCAATCTGGACCAAATACTGGCCAGCCGCACAAAGCATGTTGATGCCGGATTGTATTTTAGAAGGTAAGCCGCAAAAGCTGCGGGCGCTATTGGCAATGGGAATCAACACTGCCATGTGGGCAAACTCCAAGCGCATGGAGCGCGCACTGGGCGAATTGGACTTTTTTGCCGTCTCTGATTTCTTCCATAATCCCGCCACTTTGCAGGCCGATATTGTGTTGCCTGCGGCGACTAGCTTGGAGCGTAGCGCCTTAATCGCGTATCCCGGCTGTGCGTATCAGGGTGAAGTAAAGTATCGTCGCCAAGCGCTGCCACCTCGCGGTGAAGCCAAACCCGATGCGCAGATCTTTCTGGAGTTGGGCGTAAAAATGGGCATGGCTGACCAGTTCTGGAATGGTGATTTGGATGCCTCATGGGCGGAAATGGCCGAAGGATTGCCCGATGAGGTGCGTGAAGAAGCGTATGAAAAACCGGAAGGCGTAGTGGTGTACAGCGAAGTGATTGATGAACTGGTCGATGCCGGTTATATGGATGCTGATCGCCAATGGCGCTTGCATGGCTTCAAAACAGTCACCGGTAAAATCGAGTTTGATTCCAAAGAGTTACGCGACCAAGGCTATGATGGTTTGCCGGTTTATCGCGAGCCAGTGGAAAGCCCGGTTGCTAGTCCTGAGGTGTTTACCAAGTATCCGCTAGTGCTAACCTCTGGCGGGCGACAAAAGTATTTCACGCACTCCCAGCAGCATAATATCGCGAAGCTGTTGGACTTTGACCCGAAGCCACGCATTCAGATTCACCCTGAGGATGCCGCTGCGCGTGGCATTTCGCACGATGCGCAGGTGTCGGTCAGTTCGCCGCGCGGTGCGGTGCTGTTTTATGCCGATGTCACCGACATTATGAAGCCCGGTGTGGTGCATTGCTTCCATGGTTGGAATGAGGCCAATGTGAATGAATTGACCGATGACTCTTGTCTTGACCCGATCAGTGGATTTCCAGCGTTTAAATCGTTGTTATGTGAGGTGACTGCCGCCTAAGCTGTGGTTTGATGCTGATGCTGATGCTGATGCTGATGCTGATGCTGATGCTGATGCTGATGCTGATGCTGATGCTGATGCTGATGCTGATGCTGATGCTAGTTGAGCAGGAATATTGTCTGATGTGGCAGCGAGTGTTTTGGTTTGAAACACGCTGCCATATTGGGCAAGCTGCTTTTTGATATGAGCAAGCTCTGCTTCTGTAGCCGTGCCCGGAAGCAGAATACCGGCACAGGTCCCGCTGTGGGTGGCCAATATTCCCATTGCGCCTAGCTTAGTTAATTCATCAGCCTGATTTAACAGTGCTTTAAGTAAGGCGTTATTGGTTTGCTCACTGTGAATAAGCGTTGATTGATGTGCACACTGAGCAATCGCAAGGTCATCGCGACGTGCAAAAGCTTCCAGCAATTCGGCATATAAATCATCATATTGCTTCAGTAGCGCATCGCTAAAACTTAGGTGCTTATTATACTCCTGAGTAGAAATCACCCCGCCAGCATCAATCCCAATAATCTGAAAATCCGGAATATAATCAAACGCCTGCAATAATCGCCCCTGCCGGTGATTATAAGCAACGCAGCTGGGATAATGCAGTGCATCGTGTGGCTCAATGGCGGTGAATAGCTCAGAAATCAAGCTTGGTGAAAGCGTCACGTTAAACTGCGCTTCAAAGGCCCGAACCACGGCTAACATATCGGCGGTGCTAGAGCTTAGGCCTTTACCAATGGGAATATTCCGATTAAAAATCAATTGGATATGATGGTCGGAAGTTTGACCAAAGTATTTCAGCAAGGCCAGTGCAATGGCTTTGGATTTCGATAACTCCGTTTCTATGATATTAGGTGTGCCGCATACCCTGTCACTTAGCTCATTAAACTGTTTACCATCGTTACCATTCTGAGGTTTATTAAAGGGGTCTTTAGAGAGCTTCCCATTAGACTGACTAATCAAGCGGCAATGGCTCCACAGATCCACCGGCAAGGTCACTAAAAAGTCTTCCCCATTGGATAAACGACCCTGCACAATTTCCCCGAAACTGGCAAAAGCACGGCCTTCACTTATCGTTGGCACTGGCTTCAATTCGCGGCTCTCAATGAGTGGGCTAATGATTTAATCATGCCATGCGCCATTTGCTGCTTTTGCGACTTATCCAAGCCTTTACCCACAGGCCCTTCAATAAATAAATGTGCCAAACCATGCACCGACGACCACGCCAATAACTCCTGTGCACTAAAGCTATTCGGGTCTTTATCGTGAATAGTGTCAACAAATCCGCCTTGCATATAGCCACTTAATAACTTCACCGCTGCAGCGTAATGCTCATCGCTGGTGTAAATAATTTCCTCACGCCACATGGCGCGGAAAAAGGCCGGTTTGGTCAGTGCAAATTCGATATACGCCTGACTGACTTCCGAGAAGGCATCCAACTCATTTTGCTCAGCATGCGCTTTGGCGCTGGCCATCGACTCCAGTAATTGATGTAAGGCGCGGGTGGCGAATGCGGTAAGCAGGGCGCGCTTATCCGCATAATGGCGAAACGCCGAGGAGGGGGAAACGCCGACCAATTTGGCGCAGGCGCGCAGGGAGATCGCCTCCAGACCAAATTTCGTGGCCATTTCATCCACCGCATCGAGTAATGACTCGCTGAGATGGCCGTGATGGTAACTGTTCTTTTCTTTTTTCATTGTGGGCATATGTAAACACCGTTCACTTTTTTTTAGTCAGAGGTCTTGCATTTAGGGTCAAAGTTCATATAGTATGCATTATGTGAACAGTGATAACATTTGTCAACAAGCCGCAGTCACTACACCGGAAAGCATTGAAAAGCCGGAAACACAAACTGCGCTATTTTATATAAGAGGGTAAGTTTATGTCGTCATCAAACGGTTCTACAGCAGAAAACTCAGGTGCTCGTTCATTTGGCTTTTCCGGTAAGCACTTAGGTGAAAAAGGTAATTGGTCGCCGATGAATATCGGTGCCATGGTGGTCGGATTTGTTTTCTTCTGGCCCATCGGTCTGGTGCTGTTGTACTGGAATATTAAAGGGCGTGATGTGAGAGATCTGCCCGGCACGATCAAGGAGAAGTGGGCAGATATGCGTGGAAGAAAATGTAAAAGTGAAGCCACTGGCTCGGATAACTCGCTGTTTAATGAGTTTCAGCAAACGCAATACGATCGCATTCGTGAGATCAAAGAGGAGATTAAAGAGCGTGCTCGTCGCTTCCAAGACTTCCGTGCCGATGCCAAGCGTCGTGCGGATGAGGAAGAATTTAATCAATTCATGGCCAATAATCCGGACCGCAACGGTAACTAAATCGTAGTATTTCCTCCGTAAGACCAGCCGCCATTCATTCGAGTGGCGGCTTTTTTATTTCAGAGAATGCCGTTGTAACAGGTTAATACGCATTTCAAAGTCTGCAAAATAATGCTTAAACTGTCATCAACAGCCGTAAGCCAATTTAGAACTATGCTGTCAGCATTTTTCCGGGATTCATCACATTATTAGGGTCAAACACGGCCTTCATCGCTCGCATATAAGCCACTTCATCTTCCTCTCGCGAGTAATTCAGATAATCCCGTTTGATTAGACCAACGCCGTGTTCTGCGGAAATACTGCCGCGCATGGCTTTAACCAAACCAAACACTTCATGATTGACCGTGGCGCAGGCTTTGAAAAATTCCTCTGCAGGCATATCGGCTGGTTTCAGAATATTTAAATGCAAATTGCCATCGCCAATATGCCCATACCACACTACTTCAAAGTCCGGATAGCGCGCGCTGACCAAGGCTTCCAGTTGCTCTAAAAACGCTGGAATTTCGGACATGCGCACCGACAGATCATTTTTGTACGGGGTAAAAGCATTAATCGATTCTGAAATATCTTCACGCAAACGCCATAAATCCCGCGCTTGCTGCTCGCTCTGGCTCATTACACCATCCAACACCCAGCCTTGTTCCGCGCAATATTCAAAGGTTTCCAGCACCTTGTTTTCCCGCGCTTCGCTGTCATTTTCAAATTCCAGCAAAATATAAAATGGCGCATCGGTTTCAAACGGCTTTGGCAAGCCCTTTTCCTGATGCACAATATCGACGGTGCGTTGAATAAAACTCTCAAATGCGGTCGGGTTGATGGCATTGCGAAAGGTTTCAAACACCTTCATCAGCGAGCTGACATCCGGAACGCCCAATACCATCACGGTGAGATTTTGCGGTGTTTTGGTCAGCTGCATGGTGGCTTCGGTAATAAAGCCTAGCGTGCCTTCAGAGCCGATAAACAAATGGCGCAGATCGTATCCCGTGGCATTTTTGAATAAGCCATGGTTGAGTTCGAGTATTTTGCCTTCGCCAGTCACCACGGTCAGGCCGGAGACCCAATTACGCGTTAAACCATAACCGATCACTTTAATGCCGCCCGCATTGGTCGCAATATTGCCGCCAATTTGACTAGAGCCGGATGAGGCAAAATCGACCGGATAAAACAGGTCATTATCTTCGGCAAGCTGTTGTAATTGCGCAGTAATCACACCCGGCTGACAGCGCACACTGCGGTCAATCGCATTAAACTCCAGCACCTTATTCATGCGATCAAATGACACCACGACTTCCTGATTACTGGCAATCGCACCACCACTTAAACCGGTGCGCCCGCCCGAAGGCACCAATGCAAATTGATGCTCATTCGCCAGCTTAACCAGCGCCTGAACTTGCTCAGTAGACTCTGGAAATACGATGGCTAATGGGTCTGGCTGGTGGACGCGACTCCAGTCTCTGCCGTAGTGGAGCAGGGAGTCGGCATCGGTTAGCAGGTGTTTGTCGCTGAAAAGTTGAGACAGGGCTTCGAGAGTAGTCATGGTCTGGTAAGGCTCATCTATGCAGAAAATCAGGGGCTCAGTTTACGACTTAGTGCTTAGAAATGCGCGGGTATAATCATCATGGTAATAAATTGGCTGGGAGTTTTGAGTGATGGCCTTTAGCTATCATCTGGCTCAGTTAGAGTTCCCCGACCCAAGGTAATCCGTATCGCATCTAAGCTATAACGTTGTGCTTTCAGATCTAATATCTGTTTTACACGCTCGACTTGGTCTGGGGCATAAAGGGTATAGCCTTTATCCGTTTGGCTGGCCACCTCCAGCAGTCCGCTTTTTGTCCAGTAGCGTAGGGTTGAGGGGGTTTGAACAGTTAGCTTTGCTAGCTGGCCAATTTTCAGTAACTTACTTAGATTAACGGGTTGAGGGGCATCCTCGCCTTTGGCAGCTTTCAGGTAAATATCTAATGACCGATCAACGGTTTTAGCGATGAGTTTGTTGAAGTCATCCCGACTGCCGCCCAGCTGAGCTTGCTCCAAAGATTTGATATAGCGATCTCGTTGGCGCTTGCTGATAATGGCCGGAGGGTATCCTGCCTGCATTAGTAATAAATTCATTAGCAAACGCGCGGTTCTACCATTGCCATCAGCAAATGGATGGATCGTAACCAGTTCGTAGTGTGCGAGGCTTGCCAGTGCAACAGGGTGAAGCGTGTTTGCCTGTTCGCACAGGTTTTCTACAAACTCCGACATCAAGCGAGGAACTTTGACATGGTTGGGCAAAACGACCAAAGAGCCTGAGATTCTAACGGGAACAGAGCGATAGCGTCCCGCATTGTTGTCATCAATACCGTGAAGTATCAATTGGTGGATAGCCAGAATAGTCTGCTCAGTAAACTCGGAAACTGTCTGGCCAACCAGTCCATTCACATAGTCTAATGCTTTAGCGTGGTTATGCGCTTCTAAGTGCTCGTTTAAGCTTTTGCCCCCAACGGTCAGACCTTTTTCTACCACTAGCGCCGTTTCTTGACGGGTTAGTGTGTTTCCCTCGATGGCATTTGAGGTGTAGGTCAGCTCGATCTTAAACCAGTCATCAAGATTGGTGACGAGCTCGGGAGGCATTGGACGCAGCAGGTCTAGTGCGGATTTTTTATCACTTAATAGTTTGTACATGGTTAAAGTGTAAAGTGTAACGTTACACTTTTCAATTTAATAAGTATAAACTTGCCATCATTTAAAATGACACAGTACAAAGCAGGCAGAGACAGTGAAAAAACGCTTGATGGCCTGCCTGGATTGCTTCTATGACTGGGCATCCAAAAACGCCCGTGTAAAATCATCTGCCGGATAATACTGCTCAATCAAAATTTCAGCCGCCGTAATATCAGTCGGCGTACCAAACGAGGTAAGGGTGGTGAGGAACTTCAAGGTATTGCCACCCAGCACAAAATCCACATAAATAAACGGCTCGGTTGTCGCCTCAGGGCTGAGGTGATGTGGGTCTTTAGGAAAATCAGGATATGTAGCCAGTTGCTTCAATAGTGCCTCATGCCGCCCCGGTGCTAACTGCTGCTCATGACGCAGTCTCAACACGGTCGTATTCGCAACCTCCTGCCAATTCCCAATAAAAGGCTTAATCGCCTGCGGATCAAAAATCATTTCAGCAATGTTTTTGGTGTCAGGAAACGCTGGGCATTGCGCTTTGCACAACTCGAATAGCCGCCCAAAGCCATTGGTTTGCATCATGATATTCCAATCCCAGTCCAGAATAATGGCGGGATAAGGCTCATGTTTAGCCAGAATGATTTCTAAGGTTTGCGATAAGCGTTGCATGCTCGATTTGTCGAGTGGAGTGCGTGAGTAATGCTCCGCAAAACCCGCCAGTGACAGCAATTCATTGCGAGTTCGTAGTGGTAAATCCAATGCTTCCGAAAAGCGCAATACACTGTCTTTGCTCGGCTTTGAGCGCTCATTTTCAATAAAGCTCACATGCTTACTACTCATTCCCGCTTCCAACGCGAGGCTGAGCTGACTGAAGCCTTTGGCCTTGCGGAAAAAACGGAGTTGCTCGCTAAAGGTGCTCATGATGAATCGCTTATCTGTTGGAATTCACAACAGCTTACGATAAGCAAAGTCAGAAAACCGTACCTCTGAGGTAATTGTTTGCATTACCTATGGGTGTAAGAATTTGCCCATCTTAAATGTAAACGGAGTTAAACAATGACACTATTCAGACTTTCAATGGCCTCTTCCTGGGTAATGATTATGAGCCTGACGCTCTATGTTGCGAGTATTTACTGGGTCAATTGGCCAGCCGTGTATTTTGGTGATTTGATTGCTATGAACTGGCGCTCACAGTTTAACGCGGACTTTTTGGTGCACCTGCTTTTACTGTGTAGCTGGGTTTATTGGCGTGAAGAATCTAAACTGAAAGGCGCGATTTATGGCTTTTTGAGTATTATTATGGGCGGCATGTTTGGTTTTGCATACCTACTTTATGCAAGCTATGCCGCCAAAGGCAATGTGAAAGCCATTTTATTAGGATCGCATTACAAAGGGGAATAACCATGTGCCGCCTAAAGATCGAAAGCTAGAGGCGGCGAAGCTAAAAGCGGTCAGCTAAGCGCTTTAAATGATTTAATCGTTTGGTGAAAAGCCCGCTTTTTGCAGCAATGGATAAGCCACCCACAGCGGCCCAATCAGCAGAAACGACAAGTCTTGCAGAAAGCTGGGTTTCTTCCCCTCAATCTGATGCCCATAGAACTGCCCCGCCCACGCGGCAACAAAAATCAGCACCAACATAAAAAAGCCAAAGCCGATCGCCAGTTGCAACACAAGGCTTGCGCCAATCATCGCTGCGCCTAAAATCGCGATCTTTTTACCCATGGTGAAATAAAAGCCAATCGTGGCAGCGGCAAGAATGATGAATAGAAAAAAGGACACTTTCCACAGCAGTGCAACCACGGCAAAGAATATGATCGGCACACAGATGGTGTGAATTTGTTTGTTTTTCGGGTTTTGGTGTGAAACCGCATAAGCGGCCATCCACTGGTCAAATGTTTTCATGAGATCTCCTTCTCGGTAATTATTCGATTATCCGCATCTCTAATAATTTAGCAACTTATTGACCATTGGAGAGCTTTGCGCTGTACTGTGCTATCCGATTTATCCATTCAAATAAAAAATGATTCTATACATCGCAGAAAAGCCAAGCCTTGGGCGTGCTGTTGCTCAGGGGCTACCGAAACCGCATCAGAAAGGAGATGGCTTTATTAAAGTCGGCAATGGCGATGTGGTCAGCTGGTGCATCGGGCATTTATTAGAGCAGGCTCAGCCCGAGGCTTATAATCCGGAATTCAAGAAGTGGTCGATTGCGCACCTGCCAATTGTGCCGGAGCAGTGGAAGCTGGAAGTAAAGTCCAATACCCGCAAGCAATTCACCGTGCTGAAAAAGCTGATCAAAGAAGCTGATGTGTTGGTGAATGTTGGCGATCCGGACCGGGAAGGGCAAATTCTGATTGATGAGGTAATCAATCATTGTGGCGTGTCGAAAGCTAAAATTCTGGGTGCCAAGCGCTGTTTGATTAGCGATTTGAATGCCAATGCGGTGAAAAAATCCCTGAACAATCTACGTAACAATAGCGAGTTTGTGCCGTTGGCAACCTCTGCCTTAGCGCGTGCGCGTGCCGATTGGTTATACGGCATTAATCTCACGCGTTTGTGTACCTTAAAAGGGCAGAAGTCCGGCTTTAATGGTGTGCTCTCGGTTGGGCGGGTGCAAACGCCGCTGCTGGGTTTGGTGGTGCATCGGGATTTGGAAATTGAGGACTTTGTCAGTAAGCCATTCTATGAAGTGTTTGCCATCTTGCAGACCGAAAAAGGTGAGCAGTTTCGAGCTAAATGGAAGCCGAGTGCTGCCTGCGAAGATTATATGGATGACGAAGGTCGCGTGCTCTCCAAAAAGCTGGCAGAGACCGTGGTGGCCAAAGTCGTTAATCAAAACGGCACCGTGACCAATGTGCAGCAAAGCAAGAAAAAACAGCAACCACCGCTGCCGTATAACCTCTCCTCATTGCAAATCGATGCCGCAAAACGCTTTGGCTTAAGCGCGCAGCAAGTGTTGGATATTTGTCAGCAACTGTATGAGCGGCACAACTTGATCACCTATCCGCGTTCGGATTGCCGCTATCTGCCGATGGAGCATTATGCTGATGCCGGTGGCGTGACCTCGGCCATTGCCAATACCTGCAGCAATCTGAGTAAAGCAGTTTCACAGGCTGATCTGAGTTTAAAAAGTAAGGCGTGGAATGACAGCAAAGTGAGCGCCCACCATGCCATTATCCCAACGCTGCGTTCAATGGATGGCAGTCGTTTATCCGCTGGCGAGGCCAATGTGTATGAGCTGGTCGCACGCCAATATTTGATTCAGTTTTACCCGCCGTTTGAATATGCCGACAAGCAAATTGATAGCGAAGTAGCCGGTGGCTTGTTTATCGCTAAGCAAAAGGATGTGTTGAAGCAAGGTTGGAAGGCGCTATTTCCGGCGGCTAAATCCTCAGGCAATGCTGCGGCCAAGTCGCAAGGCAATGGTGCCAATTCTGCCAGCGGCGAGTCAGGTGCTTCCGAAGCGGGCAATCAAGAATCTGAGAATAATGGCGGCTTCTCCAGCGTAAAACTGCCGAGTGTGAAAAAGGGGCAGCCGGTACTCTGCGCCGATGCGAATTTGGTCGAGAAGCAAACCACGCCACCCAAACATTTTAATGATGCGACTTTACTAGGGGCGATGACTGGAATTGCCCGTTATGTGAGTGATCCGAGTATCAAAAAAGTACTGCGCGAAACGGATGGCTTGGGTACTGAAGCGACCCGCGCAGGCATTATTGAATTGCTGTTTAAGCGAGAGTATTTAGCCCGCAAGGGGAAGGAAATTCGGGCGACGGATATTGGGAAGCAGCTGATTACCAGCTTGCCATCGGTGATGGGTTATCCAGATATGACCGCGCATTGGGAATCGCAGCTGGAAGCGATTAGCCAGCGTGAGATTAATTATCAGCACTTTATGACGCCGATGACGCAAGGGTTGGGGCAGTTGATTGATGAGGTGAGTGCGGTGGAGTTTCGCGGGTTGAAAGGTTTAGGCAAGCCACCGAAGCAATGGGCTAAAAAGAAGCCCGCCGCTAAACGAGGCAAGCGCGCCTCCTGATAAACGGCTGTTGGTTATGGCGCGTGAACCCATCATACTATGGTTAAAATCGGGTTTGATTATATGTCATGGTCCGGCTGTGGGATCTGTTTCAACGATTAAGTATATTGCTCGTAGTACCTCCCCTCTCTGATAAACATCCCCAGCGCTAGTCGACTCACCAGATGATTAGGTACTCAACTTATGTCTACAAAATTAGTTTTTTTATTGGTTCTAGCTTGCAACACACTAGCAGTTGCTACTGCGATTACTATATACAACAAAACGGGAGTGAACCACTTCAACGAAAGTGGATTCATTACTATATTCTCTTGTCTTCAACTGTTAACAATATCCGGTATCGTATTTCAAATTAACAAGCATTCCCGTTGGAATAAGCCTACTGCAATCTGGAAACTTATTGCGCTCGGTTTTCTATTCTTGGCGATAGATGAAGTATTCAAGATCCATGAAAATATTGATTTACTGACTCATCACGTCTTTGGTTTGGAAGAAACGGGTCTTACTGACCGAATTGATGACCTCGTCATAGGCGTGTTCGGGTTGATAGGCTTGGGCGTGCTTTTTGCCTATCGCAGCGACTTAACAGCTTATCGCGTTACCTTGCCGTTATTCGTTGTTGGTTTTTTTCTTCTATTTAGTATGGTCGCATTCGATGCAATCACGAATAGAAATGACGTCCTGCCATTAATATTTTCTGATGATTTGGCTGCTATTCTTTACACTTACCTTTCGCTTGCAGAAGATTCATCAAAGGTTTTTGCAGAAGCTTTCTTCCTTCTGGCATTTTATGTGATTTTACAAATGGCAAAGATCAGAGAAAAAGATTCGGCTGTTCCAAAAGTCGGTCAATAGCCTCATTCGCAAAGCAATCAGGACGCGTAAAATATTCCCAACGATCTACCTCGGGAAGTATATTTAACTAACTGGCTGTTACACAGAGTACGTTACGGGGGCTGGATTTTTCGTACTATGGTGTCAGATAACTCGTATTATGGCGCCATATTTCTCGTATTATTGATTAATATAACTCGTATTATGGTATCGTATTTCTCGTATTATCATTAGCGAGTCAGCCATGTACCCACGTTATACAGAAAGCCTGTTACAGGAGTTACTTCAGGAATTTCGCATACTCTACCTAACCGGCCCGAGACAAGCGGGTAAAACGACGCTTGCCCGAAAAATGGCTGATGAATTAGGTATGTACTACGTGTCGCTAGATGATCAAGCCATGCTTTCCTCAGCAAAAAGTGACTCCGTGGGCTTTATTCAGAGCCTGCTAAACCGCCAACAGCCCATTGTGTTAGATGAGTTTCAATATGCGCCGGAGTTAGTCAGTGCTATTAAGCTGGCTTCAGACCGCTTAGCACCGAATGAACGCGGCAAGTTTTTTCTGACAGGTTCGGCAGATATTTTCAGCTCTGCAAAAACACAGGAAGCATTGCCAGGGCACATGGCACGGGTTGAGTTGTATCCGTTATCGGTCACTGAGATTGCAGGTGGCACGTTCAACTTAATTGATTTTCTGTTGGCCGATGACATGGCTATTCCCGATAACTTGCCCGTTATGGCGCGTGAGGATTTTGCGCAGGCGCTGATTAATGGCGGTTATCCTGAGCTGCAAACCAAGAGCGCAAGAGCTAAACCGATCTGGTTAAATTCCTATTTGAAGGGGCGCTTGTATAAAGACTTCGAAAGCATCTATGAGGCCAAGGGGGATTACCATACCAAGCTGGAATCGTTGATTCCTTATCTGGCTGGCTTGAGTGGCAACCTACTTAAATATGCCAATGTCGCTAATGATTTATCGCAGAATGACAAAGTAGTGAAGTCGTATATCGAGGCTTTGGAGTGGATGTTTATCGTGAAACGTTTGCATCCTTTTGTAAAAAATCGTGCCAAGCGACAAACTATCGGCATGCCAAAACTACAGATGGTCGATACCGGTTTGGCCTGTCATTTGTTGGGCTTAACTACGGTTGACCAGCTGTTGCTGTCTAACTTTTATGGTGGCTTGCTAGAGAGTTTTGTGGTGATGGAGTGCTTTAAGCATATGGGCTGGTCGCAGCAAAGCATGAATATTTATCACTATCGCGACAAGCAGAAAAACGAAGTCGATATCGTATTGGAGCAAACTGATGGGCGCTTAAATGCGTTGGAGATCAAAGCGGCTGCTACCGTCTCCGAGAGCGATTTTAAGGGCATCGCGAAGTTTGCAGATTTTGTGGGGCCAGCGTTTAAGTCAGGCTTTGTGCTGTACACCGGCGCATCGGTGTTGCCGTTTCGGATTGATGATCGGACGTTTTATGCATTGCCGATGTCATTGCTTTGGACGTAGCAGCGGCAGTTCCTCAAAGAAACTGCACGCCACCCATGCCCATCAATGAGGCTGTATAACCGCCTTAGCTCTCCGACGACTATCCCGCAGCCCCATCCAGCTATAAACCATCAACGTCGAAATCACTAGTGTACCCGCTAGTAAGGTTTGCGTGGATGGTTGCTCGGAAACCACCAGCCAGATCCAGAACGATCCCAACACCGATTCCAGCAGCAAAACCAGGCTAGTTTCTGCAGCGGATATATGGCGCAAGGCCAGCACAAACAGCACAAACGGAATTGGCGATACCACCAGAATCATCAGCGCCATCGGCATCCATTCTAAGTGGCCAATTTCGCCGGTGGTAGTCAGTAAAACGACGCCGGCACATGCGAGACCGGAAAACATATTCCCAAAACCGACACAACCCGTCAGGTTTTCATTGGGGAAGCCGCGCATAATGACAAATACGGTCGCCATGGATACTGCGCAGATCACCGCCGCAAGCAATCCCGACCATTCGCTGGTAGAGCCAGACTGCCCAAATAAAATCGCCAAGCCAATGCCGCACACCGAGGTCGCCACCCAAGTACGCAGTGAAATACGCTCACCAAGGAATATCGCCGATAAAAAGGCACTCATTAGCGGCGCAAACGCAATAATTACCAATACATCAGCCGCGTTGGCATGACTCACGCCATACACAAAACCAATCTGCGAGATGCCGTTGAAAAAGGTGATTGTTAGCACCCACCACAACCCAATGCGGCGCAGTTGTTCGAACAAATTACGGCGGTCGAGCAGTTGGTTATACAGCAACACCATGCAGCCGCCCAAGGTGCCGCGAAATGCACTAATCAACAAGGGCTCATCACCCGCCAAGCGGATCAGCAGTGCATCAGGAGAGAGAATGATGACACCCAGTAAGGCGAATAGATAACCTTTAATAGCAAGAGACGGCATACGATGATTCCGGTTGGGTTGGTGGTGTGGTCAGGCTTAGCGGCTGACAGTAGGTACTGGCCGCAGGTGGCGGATAAGTTGCCCCGTTCTGGCATTTAATAAACTGATGAAGTCGGCTTTTTCAGCCCCATTGCGGCAACTACTGCCCAAGGCTAACCAAGCGCCATTCGGGCTAAAGTCATAGGCACTGGCCGTTTGGCAATGCGCGGGAAGGTTTAGATTAATGAGCTGTTTTTGCTGAGTTTTAAGGTCGAGCCGCACTAGTTGGTTGTTCTTTTGAGGCAGCAGTAGGTAGCGGTTATCGGCCGTAAATAGCGCTGGAACATCGGTTTGGTTAGCCGGTAGCGCAATGGTCTTGCCCGTGCTTAGCTCCACTAGCTGACGCGGCGTATAAGCAAACTTACCATCGCCACTGAGTGTGATTGGCAGGGCTAGCGGCGTGAACGAGTGCGCCGCAATATCTAACGTTTGAGTGACTTTTTTCTGATAAATATCATACAGCTGCAATTGGTTTTTACCGACAGTGCCGCGCACAAGGTAAGCCACGGTGCGGCCATTGCCACTCGTGCCAAAGCTCAATAGCGGCGAGGCGGGCAGCTGGATAGTGCCCAAGTTTTTCCCATTGCCGGTATGGATCACATAAAGCTGCTGTTTATTGGCTGAGAGGAACAGCTGCTGAGTGCCGCTGGCATTGGTAATGGCCTGCGTGGGGCGATAGCGAGTGACAGGGTTTGGTAAGCCCGGAACCGCCAGCGTGCGCAAGGTGGCACCCGTTTTATTATGCAAAATGCTTAAGCCGCGCGCTTCCAAAACCGCCTGTTTAAAGCCATCCGGCGTAAAGCCCATCGGCAACTGGCGCTGTGGGTTTATGGCTAGCGTGGTGCTATTGAGAGTGCTGCCATTATTGGCGTTGATAAAGTGAATCACCGGCGTGTTGCTGCGCTCACTTTCATTATTCACACGGTTGGAAAAGTACAGAATCTGCGAGCCATCCTGACTAAAAGCCAGCTGCTGAATACCAACATAATTGGCGGGCATGGCGGCGCTGGCTATAGGGCTCAGGCCGCCCGCTAATAACAAGCTCATGACTAATTTAATGAATCGATTTGATCGTATGTTCATGGTGCGCAAGCCTCGTTTTTTCTGATCAAGCCCTGTAGTTATCAACTTATCGCGATACTTGTAAAGCAGATTCATGAAATCGGTGATTTTAATTTTCCGAGGCTAAACGATCATTTCTGCTTAGGCCTCATTTTATTTGCAATCGGGCCGTCAAACTTGTCGCTACAATCGGCTCAATTATCTGGAGGGTTGCCATGCTAAGTTCGAATCGCAAAATAGATCCAAGCCGTCGCCGCGCTAGTCAGTTTAAGCCCGACGGATCACTTAACGATAATGATCGCGTCGAGATCGGCCCGACCGCGTTGGCCTTTCAGGAGTGGGAGGCGCTTGGCCTAACCGCGCCAAACCTGCCGCGTATGCGTGAATACCGTTTGCAGCGCATTGTCGATGAGTTGCAAAAGCGTGATTTGGCGGGCGTGTTGTTGTTCGACCCGCTCAATATTCGCTATGCCACCGACACCACTAATATGCAGGTCTGGATTATGCATAACCATGCCCGCGCCTGTTTTGTGGCAGCCAGCGGGCATATGGTGTTGTGGGATTTTCACGGTGGTGATCACTTATCGGCACACTTGCCATTAGTCAAAGAGTTACGCCACGGCGCGAGTTTTTTCTACTTTGAAACCGGCGAACACACGCAGGCTCATGCCAAGCGATTTGCCAGTGAAGTTCAGGCGTTAGTCGCAGAACACGCCGGCAGCAACAAGCGCATTGCCATTGATAAAATCGAAATCGACGGACTGCGCGAGCTGGATAAATTAGGCATGGATGTGTGCGATGGCCAAGCCGTTATGGAGCACGCCCGCGTGATCAAAGGCGCGGATGAAGTCAATGCCATGCGCTGTTCGATTGCCTCCACTGAAATTGCCATGGCGCAAATGCAGAAAGCCTCAGTCGCTGGCGTGACAGAAAATGATATCTGGTTGATCTTACATGCTGAGAATATCCGTCGCGGCGGCGAGTGGATTGAGTGCCGAATTATGTGCTCAGGTCCGCGAACTAACCCATGGTTTCAGGAATCTGGCCCGCGCGTTGTGAAACATGGCGAGCTGCTGGCGTTGGATACCGATCTGGTTGGCCCTTATGGCATCTGCGCTGACTTATCCCGAACCTGGGTGATTGGCGATGCTGACCCTAGCGAAGAGCAGCGCCACCTGTACCGTACCGCGTATGAGCACATTCAATACAATATGAACTTGCTAAAACCCGGCCTCAGCTTCCGTGAATTAAGCGAAACTGGCTTGCGCTTACCTGAAGAATTTTGTGAGCAACGCTACGGGGTAATGATGCACGGGGTTGGTTTGTGCGATGAATATCCCTGCATTCGCTATCCTGAAGATGTGGAAAGCTATGGCTATGATGGAGTGCTGGAGCCGGGAATGGCGCTGTGTGTTGAGGCGTATATTGGCGCAGTGGGTGGCAAGCAGGGCGTTAAGCTGGAAGATCAGGTGATTGTGACTGAAACTGGCTTTGAGAATCTGACACGGTATCCGTTTGAGGAGAAGTTATTGGCGTGATGAATTTTGTCCTAAGTCCTAGGACTTGGGACATCAAGGTAAGATGAGGATTTAAAAGTCAATAAGGTTATTTTAAGCGATACGCATTTGCGCCCAAAGAAAAGCCATCGCGTCCCTGCGATGGCTTAGTAGTGCTTGAGACCGGGCTTCGGGGGAAGCTGGATATTCTCGACACTCTGGTAGACGCCTGGGCAAGGCGCTACACTTTTTTACACCATCCTCGGGCAAAGGAACGGTGTTTTAGGTGGAGACTTTGGGGGCTAGTCGCCGTCTCTCGGGGTTATTTTTATTAACCATAGCATAGATAAATTAAGATTTCATTCAGCTAGCGTTCATTTTGGTAATGAATATATTGATGGTGGTCGATAGAATTAAGACATATTCTTTAAAATAACCACTTAATAAAAGTATCGATCATAAAAAGCGAATGATATATCCTGAATAATCTATTTTACAGATAACTAAAATAACGAGATAGTAAGTACCCAAGTCCCACTGACTACGATCTAATATAACCAGAGCTAATAAAGAGGAGAATAGAAATGTCTGCAGGTAAATGCCCAGTAATGCACGGCGGTGCAACAGAAGAAAGCCAATCAGTAATGGCATGGTGGCCCAAGGCCCTAAATCTCGATATTTTGCACCAGCACGATTCCAAAACTAATCCCCTAGGCGCGGATTTTAACTACCGCGAAGCCCTAAAAGACCTCGACGTCGAGGCACTCAAAAAAGACTTACACGCCCTAATGACTGACAGCCAGGAATGGTGGCCAGCGGACTGGGGTCACTACGGTGGCTTAATGATTCGTATGACTTGGCACGCGGCAGGTTCCTACCGTATCGCCGATGGTCGCGGTGGCGCGGCAACCGGTAATCAGCGTTTTGCGCCTCTGAATTCATGGCCCGATAACGTCAACTTGGATAAGGCACGTCGTCTGCTTTGGCCTATCAAAAAGAAGTACGGCAACAAAGTTAGCTGGGCCGATTTAATCGCCTATGCCGGAACCATTGCCTATGAATCCATGGGCCTGAAGACCTACGGTTTCGCGTTTGGTCGTGAAGATATTTGGCACCCAGAGAAAGACACTTACTGGGGCGCTGAGAAAGAATGGCTAGCACCCTCTGGCAGCGAAGGCAGCCGTTATTCCGGCGAACGCGATCTGGAAAACCCACTTGCTGCGGTAATGATGGGCTTGATCTACGTAAACCCAGAAGGGGTCGATGGCAATCCTGACCCGCTAAAAACCGCACATGACATCCGCGTGACGTTTGAGCGCATGGCGATGAATGACGAGGAAACCGTTGCATTGGCAGCCGGTGGTCACACCGTCGGTAAATGTCACGGTAATGGTGATGCGAACTTACTGGGCGAGTCTCCTGAAGGCGCTGAGATCGAAGATCAGGGTTTTGGTTGGATGAACAAAACCAAGCGTGGCATTGGTCGCGATACGGTTTCCAGTGGAATTGAAGGTGCGTGGACGTCTAACCCAACGAAATGGGATGGCGGCTACTTTGACCTGCTGATGAACTACGAGTGGGAACTGAAAAAGAGCCCAGCCGGTGCATGGCAGTATGAGCCAATTAACTTGCCTGAAGAGAAGAAGCCAGTTGATGTGGAAGACCCTTCCATCCGTCACAATCCTATTATGACGGATGCGGATATGGCGATGAAGATGGACCCGGAATATCGTAAGATTTCTGAGCGCTTCCACGCTGACCAAGCCTATTTCTCCGAAGTATTTGCACGCGCTTGGTTCAAGCTGACTCACCGCGATATGGGACCAAAGGTTCGCTACATTGGCCCGGATGCACCACAGGAAGATTTGATCTGGCAAGACCCAGTTCCTGCTGGAAGCACGGCTTACGATGTGGGCACGGTAAAAGCGAAAATCGCAGCCAGCGGCCTGAGCGTGAGTGAAATGGTGACAACCGCTTGGGATAGCGCCAGAACTTACCGTGGCTCAGATATGCGCGGTGGTGCCAACGGTGCACGCATTCGCTTAGCCCCTCAGAAAGATTGGGAAGGCAATGAGCCAGAAACCTTGGCCAAAGTATTGTCTGTACTGGAGCCGATCGCGGCTGAAACCGGCGCAAGTGTTGCCGATGTGATTGTACTGGCCGGTAGCGTTGGTATTGAGCAAGCAGCCAAAGCGGCAGGTATGAATATTACCGTTCCATTCGCACCGGGCCGTGGCGATGCCACTAGCGAAATGACTGATGAAGAGGCATTCGACGTGCTGGAGCCGGTGAGTGATGGCTTCCGTAACTGGTTGAAGCAAGACTACGTTGTGATGCCTGAAGAGTTGTTGTTGGATCGCACGCAATTGCTGGGCCTGACTGCTGCAGAAATGACAGTATTGGTCGGCGGAATGCGCGTGATCGGGACTAACCACGGCGGCACTAAGCACGGTGTATTTACCGATCGCGAAGGCGCATTGACCAATGATTTCTTTGTGAATCTGACGGATATGGGCTACTCATGGAAGCCAACCAGTAAGAACGGCTACGACATTGTTGATCGTAAATCGGGCGAGACTAAGTTCACGGCAACACGCGTTGATTTGGTGTTTGGCTCTAACTCGATTTTGAGAGCTTATGCTGAGGTGTATGCGCAGGATGACAGTCAGGAGAAGTTTGTAAATGACTTCGTTGCCGCATGGACTAAGGTGATGAATGCGGATCGGTTTGATCTAGTTTAATCGCTGTTATTTGCTGTAAAAAGCCCGCGTTGCATTGAGTTGTGGCGCGGGCTTTTTGGTTTGAGTAGGAAAGGGTTTAGATAGGTGTTGAGCGGCAAAAATATACGATGGGGTTTTATAAATGGTTATCTTTAAGGTAATCGCTTGTTATTCTTCTTACTTGATCTTGTTTAAATAAGGCTTGCCATTGTTGTTTCTATTGAAATAATTCATTTTTTGACTGATAATCAAGCATTATGTATTCAGTTATTAATATTAGGATTTTTTATTAAAGCTTTCTTTAGTTTTTTACACTATTCGATAGCATGGGCCTGTAGTGCTTAGCATGTTATGTGGATGGGGCAATAATACATATGCAGAGTCTATACCTTAAAAGGATATTTAATGAGTGAGACAAAACAGATAGCAGAAATGGCTGCTAAGGTTTCTAGTGAGTTATTTGATGTCTTCAAGTGGGAAATGAAGGCAGTTGAAGACCATAGTTGGAAGTGTGTTGTCCCAGAAGACCATGGAGGTAAGGTTGACCATCCTTCAGATTGTGTTTTTTTCTATAGAGACCCATATAGCAATAAAATGATTTATATTAATACAGATCTGAAGAGTTATGCCAAAGGTTCAATTAGTAGGGATAAAATTCACTCAGCTGTAAAGTCACTTTCATATGCAGTAAACTGCGCTTCTATTAATCCTAATTGGAGCAATTTATTTAAGCCTGAAGGTGTCTATAACGTTATTGGTATGCTGTTTGTATATAATCACTGTGGAACTTATAATGGTGACTTTGACGATATAATGCTAAATCTTGATAAAGATGCAAATCATTTGGATCAAGAGGGATCGATAGTTGTACTAAGTCCTTATAAAATAACTGAACTAATGAGTATCGCAAATGATATTCAAGTAATGAGTTCAAGAGGAGAGCTTCCATCATCGGATAAGTATTGCTTTTATCATCCAAATGAAATGATGACTAAAAATCATTTTGATAACGACTATGATGAGCCTGCAACGTAACCCTTCACGGGGGGCTTACGCTGATATAGCGTGCTGACCTAAGGGTAGCCGTACGGTAATAGCCTCACCACACAGGCCTTGTTCACAGACTTTTCTCAATAGTCCATAAACGCCTAAGCCCAACCGCTTACAGGTTTCAGTCAGAGTCAGAATCACCGGACGGAACTGATCTCCTCTGGCAGACTGACTGAAGAAACTGGTTTTACGCCAGATCACATAAGGACGTATCGCACGTTCTGCTTCATTGTTGGTCATGGGAATCGCGCGATCCTGCAAAAACGTCCAGAGCATCGATTCATCCGCCAGCAGTCGTTTGCACTGATTGGCTGTTTTGCTGGCTTTTTTTAACGGGTCAGCGGGCGCGGTCTCACACCCCAGGCACAGTAGCGTATGGATCGCCTGTTTGAATCGTCGCATTCGTGTGTGGTAGCCAGCATCAGAATAGCCGCCCGATCGCCAACGATTACGACAGTGTACAATCAAGCGGGATAATCGCCAGAGTTGTTTCCCCAGCACCCCGGCCCGTCCCACACGTTCTGATATTTTCCGAAACTTACGGATAATATGCGCCCAGCAAAGCTGGCGCTTTTCGACCGGATAATCGTTGTAGCCGCCATGTTGGTCAGTGACCAGTATACCCTCAAAATTATCCAGTAAACCCTTCGCGGCACCTTTACCCCGAGAATGATGCGTTAGAAAGTAGACGACTTGCGAGGAACACAGCACCCAAAGCCAACGCTGCTCATTATTGCGGTAATGACTGGTTTCATCCGCATGAGCAACGGGTAAATTCCGTACCGCCTGACCCACTTGCTGATACAGCGGCAGCAACCATCCCGTGACCGAGCGGGTGGCCTGGCTCACGGCACCGGTACTGAAGGCGAGTTGCCAGTGATCTTTCAGTAAGCGTTGAATGTTTGACACCGATAAGGCATAAGCGCCATTCATCAGCGTAATCCAGCTGACCAGTCCCGGCCCCATTTGCCCACAGGGAACCGTGTCTGGCAAGCGAGCCACCTGACGCTTGCGGCAACCCGGACAGATTGCCTCATAAAGACAATGTTCAGTGACTTGACTGCGAACCTCAGGCAGGTCAAAGACCTGATGTCGCTGATAAGGCTCCTGAGCGACATCACACACCGCACCACAGGTGCATTGAGTGCCTGGGTAGTAATGAACTTGCTCATCCGTCGCAGACAGCTCTACCCGAACGCGTTGATGACCCTGATGACCCGGCTGGGCTCCTTGCTTGCGAGGACTCTTAGGCTTCTTCTCGCGCTTAGCCCGTTGTTCCGGTGAATCCTGGGACGGTGGTCTGGAGGAGTTTCTGGAAGAACTCCCGCTGCCTGCGATGTCTTCCAGCTCAGCGACACGCTGTTCCAGTTGGGTCACTAAATCCAATAACTGACGATTGAGACGCTGCGACGCCGCCAGATCCGCGGGCAGTTGGTGATTGAAAAGCGCCTCAGTTAGTTTGTTCATTGTTTAATCATAACGAATTGTGGCCTAAATGCAACCCCGTGAAGGGTTACCCTGCAACAGTGCAGGTTCTTGTATCTCCTTGGATAATAGTGAAACATTCTGAGTCTAAAAAGTGTGGTTCAGGTTATTTAATATATTATACAAGAGATGGAGCTGAGGAGGATGAATTTATATATTTATTAGATGCTATTTCATATTATCAGATTATAAATAATAAGAATGAAGTAAGAATAAGGTTTACTAAAAAAAACCAATATGCAGCAATTAATTTAAAAAGTGCAATAAAAAAATATTTTACTCAGCTTGGTTATGATGATGAATTAATTTCCAGTATTTCTGAATCTCTTGTTAAGGGAACGATTTCTGAAGTTAAGCCACAGTTTTCATCAGAAGAAATAGGGTTGTTATCATGAGTAGTGAGTACAGCTCTTTTGGTCGAAAGTTATACTATATGAATGATAAAAATATTCATGATGGTCTTCTCGCAAGGCGTGTAAAGGTTTCTGATCTGGTATCATTTCTTAGTTCTAGAGGTTTTATTGTTTCAAATCAAAGTACTAAAGCTGAGTTGTTGGAAGTATTGAAAACTATACGTTTTGACTATTTTGATTACAGCCAACTATCAAGTATTCTTGAGAATCCTGATAGGAAGGATAATATATCAAACGAGGTTGTAAATGAAAGAATATCTATTTCTACTCTTAAAAATACGATAGATAAGGTAAATGATTCATTAAAGATTGATGATGTTCAGCTTAAGCTTACTGTCGAATCAAAAAAGCGACTAAGTGTTGAGGTCAATTATGTAGATGTAGATTTTACAAAGCCTCCGATGAGACAAAAAAGCACCAAGAAAGAAGTTGTGGAAATAAGAGTTGATGATGATTCTGCCAATATTGTTTTTCCTGCAACTGAAATGGGGAAAAGAGTAAAAAATGAAATAATTTCTCAAGTTTCTAAATATTTGAATAAAAAAATTACTCCAAAAATAATAGATTTTAGCTATAAGAGTTGTGAATCTAGAACACTATTCTTCACAAGATTAATCCGTGAAATCCCCTCTTATGATGTTTTTGATGTTGTAAGCACTTCTGTTAAAAGCTCCTCTGATGAAGCAAGCAAAACAGCTACAGATACTATAACTGGATTGGTTAGAAATGCTGTATTAAAAGGGCGTGCAGTACTTGATTCTAATATTTACCAGAGTTTGCCAGGGAGTGAGTATTATATTTATAAGATATCCTGGAAAATAAGGGAGGTTAAGCCTGGAGTTACTTCAGAGGTGGCAGACTGTTATAGTGTCGAGGCTCAATTTGATGATACTGAAAATAGTAAGGGGTTTCGTTATCTAGTAAAGCAAGTTCAAAGATATAGTAATGGGAAATTGAATTCAACTTATGGAAAACTAAGCAAGTCAGAAGTTGATGAGTTGTCAGATAATATTTACAGAACAGCATTAAAAATTTATGAATCAATTAACTAATATGTTATGAAGAAAAGAGTTTTATTATTTGAAATAAATTCCGATTTAGACTTAAGGTCTATAGCAAACAGTATGCTTGTTAATAGATACACGCAGGATAATCCTGCTGGGTTTTTTTTAACTAAGGTTGATGAGTTTAAAATAAAAGGAAGGCATGTTTGCAAAATTGATACAGTTGAAGAGGTTACAAGCCCTTTTGGTGATGTTCTTCAAAAATCAGTTGAGCAATATATTGAGAATGAGTTTGTTATTCATAGAGAATTTTTAGAGCTGTATGAGCCTAGCAAGACCCTAAGGTATTTCAAAAGAGACTTGTTGGAGTCTTTTAGTAATAAATTGAAATTTTTCGATTTTAAAATAAATACATTTGGTTTTTTGAATTTTTTGTTAGACAAGTACGACGGATCCTATATTAAGGAGGTGGATTTAATTTCATTTGATATAGTGAAAAATGCCAGCACTAGGATGAACATTAAAGGTGATAGAAATATTCTTAACAATGTGAATGATTTGTTTGACCGTGGTAGCTATACATTGAACAAGTTTTCTATTTTATTAGGAAGGCCAAATAGTCATGACGTGGTTGTTGAAGTAAGCGGAAAAGGTGGTTTTAATTTTTCTTCCAAAGACTTAGATCGTGATTTTATTGAAAATTTTTTAGAGTTTAGTAAGAAGTGGGGAGTAGTATAGAGATACTTCGCGCAGTAAAGGCTATAATCGGGTAAGGACTGGCGTCTAACTAGCCCTCTCCCCCAGCACCATGCATGCGGGACCGCACAGGGCGTTTCACTTAAGATGGTGAAGCGCGATCCAACCATCCCGCAGCGAATAAAGCCCTTCAGATTTCAAATAACCCAGCCGCATAAATAAAGTCTTAGGCAGGTATCCCTTGAAAAGTCCGCTTGTTCAATCATGACAGAGTGCCTTCTCATTAACCAATTGCAAATTCCTACCAACACGTTTTAAGTCTCTCCAAGCAGTGCTGGCCTTGGCAAAGCGCAAAGGGCGACCAACATCCAGAATATTTTCCAGTATGTCGCTGACAGTACGTTTTGTATGTATGAACTCAATGGTCCCGTAAGGTGTTTTGAAGACTCCCTTTCTACCTGTAGTCATTACGGTTAGGTGGTCAATTGGGATTTGAGAAATTACACCATACTCAGACAGTGCTGACTCAAGACTGACATAATTATATTCTCCACGACGTAGAGCTTTAGCGATATGTTCGATGGTGTCGCTGCCTTTGTGATTGCTCAGTGCGTAAAGGTAAATACCTTTGCTGGCACGTGTTAGTAGACCACTCTTGACCAATCGATTCACTCCTTCCTTGAGCGTTTTTGGCTTGTCATCAGGAAACAATTTACTGAGATCATTCAGGGTGAATACGAATCTACCTTGCTGATCCCAATGGGTTAATGCTGTGATTGCTGACTTTTGATTCATGAATTAAGTGTTCATTTTGACTACTTATACATAGCCTATGTGTCCACTTATTGCTTGGCAATGGTTGAAACTAAAAAGCCGGCTCAAAATCATCAATTACAGAGATAGCCACCTCCGCCGTCAAAGACCCAGCCGGAATGGCGGCCTAAATACAATCCCGTGAAGGGTTACTTCAAAGTTTGATAGCTTTTCAGCCATTCAAAGAATAGCAGGGTATCTTCAGTTATAGGTTTGGCTTCGTTCAGCGCCAGCCAGTAGCTGCGGCCTGACAATACACTGAAATCAGACAGCCGAACCAGCTGGCCCTCCTGTAGTTTACTGTCAATCAGGTATCTGGTTCCTAGGGTAATTCCCTGGCCCCTTTTGGCAGCATCAATCAGCATGATGTAGTTATTAAACCGGCTGCTTATCTGTAAATTATCAGTATCGACAGACAGTGCATCAAACCAGATTTTCCAGTTAATCCAGTTCGGCTCTATACGTTCGAAATCCAGCAGTTTGTAGTCCATCAGTTCTGTTGGGGTATTACCTGTAAAGGGGTGGTTATGTAGATACTCCGAGCTGGCAACAGGAAACATCTCCTCTGTAAATAGGGGCTTCATCTGCCAGTTAATACGTGGACCCGGATCGTAGGCAATTGCAATATTGACCGCTTCGCTGAACAGGTCTCTGGTTTTGTCAGAAGTAATCACCCGGATATGGATTGCTCGGGAGCTGTGGGCCCGGTAAAAATCATTGATCGCATTACCCAGCCAGTAATGGGACATAGCGGTGTTTGCCGAAACAGTGATAGAGGTAGTGGTATCTGTTGCCAACTGCTCGTCTACAGCATCCGCTAGATAGTTAAATGAGGCTCTGACTTTATGGTGCAATTGTTCGCCCCGCAAAGATAGGCTGACCCTGCGGCCATGGCGTTCAAATAGTTTAAAGCAGAGATACTCCTCAAGGTACTTGATCTGTTTGCTGATCGCAGCTTGAGAAACATGCAACTCTTGGGCTGCTTGGGTGAAATTCAGGGTGCGTCCAGCTGCTTCAAATGCCATGAGGCTAGTCAGAGTTGGTAAGCGATGTCTTAAGCCCTTCATAACTTCATGTTATCTGTAATGATGAAAATTTAACGGATGTACAGTCAAAAAGTCCCGCCATATACTCGATTTCAGTGATATTACAGGGTGTTGGCAGTTATAGAGGTAAACATAGCACCAATATAACTGCTGAGTATATGGGATCAGGTTATTAGCGAGAGCTTTCTGCTTTGCTGCCTCAATAAAAAGTTAAGGACTATATTATGACAACACTGGATTGGCACGCTGAGCGCGCAGATTTGGCAGGTCTTACACTGCTGGATCAGGCACCGGAAAGCTTGGGGATCGATCTTAAAGCGGTACGGCTGTACCGGCTTGGTCGGGTCCGGGCGGAAATGGAAAAACGTAATATCAATGCGCTGATCATTTCTGATCCGGTCAATATTCGTTATACCTGTGGCGCGCGGAACATGCAGATCTTCTGTGCCCGCAATACCCCCTCACGCTATCTGCTGGTTACCCCACACAAAAATATATTGTATGAATTTACAGGATGCGAACACCTCGGTCAGGGTTTTGAAACCATCGACGAAGTACGTCCATCCATGACCGCGAGTTTTGTTGCTGCAGGTCCCGATATTAAGCAACGGGAAGTGCAGTGGGCCAGAGAGATGAGCGCCACAATTGTTGAGCTGGTGGGTGCCGGTGCCAGAGTGGGTCTGGAACGAATGAATGCTGGCACTGCAATCGCTATGTCAACAATGGGACTCGATATTTGTGATGCTCAGGAGTCCTTAGAGATGGCTCGCAGTATCAAGTCGGGTGAAGAGTTGAAGTGTGTTGTAGCCTCGCTGCGCATGACCGAACGGGCGGTAGGTCGACTCAGGGCGGCTATACAACCGGGGATGACAGAGAATGAACTTTGGTCGGTCTTGCATCAGTCAGTGATTGCCGAAAACGGCGATTACTGTGAGACCCGTTTGCTTAGTTCTGGTGCTCGAACTAATCCCTGGTTTCAGGAAACTGCCAGTAAAGTGATTGGCGAGAATGAACTGATCGCTTTAGATACCGATGTCGTGGGGTGTCATGGTTATTACTCCGATTTTTCCCGCACCTTTCATTCGGGCCCCGGCAAGCCATCTGAGCAACAGCGCACCTTATATAAGGTTGCTTACGAACAAGTCCAGCATAACCTCGATATTATCCGGCCGGGTATGACCTTTAAGGAGTATTCCGACAAGGCCTGGAATATTCCTGAAAAGTATCATGCTAACCGCTATTACCTGTCTTCGCATGGGGTTGGAATGACAGGTGAGTATCCATACTTGTATCACCATTCAGATTACACGGATGCGGGTTATGACGGAGAAATCCTGCCGGGTATGACGCTTTGTGTTGAAAGCTATATTGGTGAACAAGACAGACACGAAGGTGTGAAGCTTGAAGAGCAGGTTTTGGTCACCGAGAGCGGCATTGAAATTCTTTCAAAGTTCCCGTTTGAAGAAGGTCTGCTGAGCTGATTAATAACGTCCTGATAATAAAAAGCCAGCTCAAAAATGAGCTGGCTTTATAAAACCGTCAATTCACATCACGGCGGCTTTAATACCGCTAACAAGTACACAGTTAGTCTACGACCACTACTTCGTCATCATAGATGCTGAAAGTAACACGGTTAGACTGGAAACGAACGCCATCACTTGGATTCAAGCTGTTATGCATCAGCTCCAACCACATGCACCGCCACCTTATGCTGTTCACACACTGCTCTAAATTGCTCCGAAACCAGCTCATCGGTAAACACATCCGTTAGTTGTGAGACATGCCCAACCCGCACCGGCGCATTGCGTTCCAACTTACTCTTATCTACCACCAAAAAGCGTTCCCGCGCATTGCTTAAAATCGCCTGCGTGACCCGCGCTTCGCGATAGTCAAAGTCCAGCAGCGCGCCTTCCTCATCCAGCGCCGAGGAGCCGATCACCGCATAGTCGAGCTTAAATTGTTTGATGAAATCCACTGTCGCCTCACCGGTAATGCCCCGGTCGGAATGGCGCAATACGCCGCCGGCAATAATGATTTCGAAGCTGGTATTTTGCAGCAGGATATTCGCCACATTCAGATTATTCGTGACCACCATCAGGTTGCGATGGTGCAGCAGTGCTTGCGCAACGGCTTCGGTCGTGGTGCCGATATTGATAAAAAGTGAACTATTATCAGGAATTTGCGAAGCGCAGAGTTGGCCAATTGCAGTTTTTTCATCTCTG
The DNA here is from genome assembly GCF_000419525.1 of Leucothrix mucor DSM 2157. Classification (NCBI taxonomy): domain Bacteria; kingdom Pseudomonadati; phylum Pseudomonadota; class Gammaproteobacteria; order Thiotrichales; family Thiotrichaceae; genus Leucothrix; species Leucothrix mucor. The sequence goes on along the minus strand of NZ_ATTE01000001.1, from coordinate 3,725,422 downwards.
GCCAGTACTTGGCGTTGTTCGTAATGAACATTTTCGATACCGGAGGCCAGCAGTGCGCCGCCATGGGCGCGAACCAACAATTTCATCTCACACAGCACATTGAGGTCTTTGCGAATGGTCTGTGGTGTGACATCAAATGAGTGAGCTAAGCCGTCGACGGTGACTTGTCCGGTCTCTCTGGCGCTCGCCATTATTTGTTGCTGGCGGATCGAAAGTTGCATAGTTTACCTCCTGTTAGGCGGGCCTCAGCATAGCCTGTTTTTTTATTAAAACGAATGAAATATTGGCCTACGGAGGCTAGATTGCCAGAAAAACAGCACAAAATGAATAAAAACGAAAATAGTATTGAAAATATGAAAACAAACGAAGATACTAAGGCGATACTTATTGTCCGCTAAGCGATACTATGTTGCGTAGTGGATGAATGAACAACACAAGTCCGTTGCACTGACTGAGTGCAGCACTTGAGAGGGAGGAGACCGAATGAGTTTGACACTGGAACAGGTATCCGGGGTCGTCGGGGGACAAACACACATTTACCCGACAGATCTTACGCTTACCGCCGGAAGCTTAAATGTTTTGCTGGGGCCAACGCTCTCGGGCAAAACCAGCCTGATGCGCCTGATGGCGGGGTTGGATAAACCAAGCGCCGGAAGGATACTCTGGAACGGTGAGGATGTGACTGACCAACCGGTGCAAAAGCGCAATATCGCGATGGTGTACCAACAGTTCATTAATTACCCTGCGATGACCGTTTACGACAACATCGCCTCTCCGCTAAAAATCCGTGGCTTAGATAAAGCGGCAATCGAGCGTCGCGTGATGGAAGCGGCTGAGCTAATGAAGCTGGGGCCGATGTTACAGCGTCGCCCGATGGAGCTTTCCGGTGGTCAGCAGCAGCGTTGCGCACTGGCGCGTGCCTTGGTTAAAGATGCCGATTTGGTGTTGCTGGATGAGCCGCTGGCTAATCTCGATTACAAATTACGCGAAGAGCTTCGCGAAGAACTCCCCCGTATTTTCACAGCCTCTGGCGCGGTGTTTGTTTATGCGACTACCGAGCCGACCGAAGCCTTATTACTCGGCGGCAATACTGCAGCGATGTGGGAAGGTAAAGTCACCCAGTTTGGCGAAACGCTGGATGTTTACCGTCGTCCTAACGATATTGTGACCGCTCGCGTATTCTCCGAGCCGCCCATGAACTTCCTCTCGATTACTAAAAGTGGCCAGCAGTTTAGCTTTGGCGATGGTCAAACTAATGCCGCCAGTGGTGCATTGGCTGGTTTGGCCGATGGCAAGTACACCATGGGTTTCCGTGCCAATCACTTGCGTTTAACGCGGCCCAATGCTGACGCCATTTCGATTAAAGTTACCGTGAATGTCGTTGAGATTACGGGTTCTGAGAGCTTTGTTCATTTGCAGCATGCCGATGACCGTTGGGTTGCCTTAGTACACGGTATTCAGCAGCCAGCATCGGGTACTGAGCTGGAGGTTTACGTTGATCCGGCGGATGTGTATGTGTTCGGGACTGATGATGCATTAGTACTTGCACCTGCAATCGCAGCAGCCGCCTGAGGAGAGAGACATGGCAGAAATTCACTTAAAATCATTGGCGCACAGCTATCATCCAAACCCGCAAAGCCCGAATGATTTCGCTTTAAAAGAAATCGATCATATCTGGGAAGATGGCAAGGCCTATGCGCTGCTTGGTGCATCGGGCTGTGGTAAATCCACGCTGCTGAATATCATTTCCGGTTTGCTGCACCCGAGTCAGGGGCAGGTATTATTTGATGGCGAAGATGTCACGCAGTTACCGACTGAGAAGCGTCATATCGCGCAGGTTTTCCAGTTTCCGGTGGTTTACGACACGATGTCGGTGTACGACAACTTAGCCTTTCCACTACGTAATCGCGGGCATCAGGAAGATGTGATTAAAGAACGCGTGACTGAAATTGCTGCGATGCTGGAAATGACCGATGTGCTAAAGAAAAAGGCGCGTGGTTTAACCGCGGATGCTAAGCAAAAGATCTCACTCGGCCGCGGCTTAGTCCGTCAGAATGTGGCAGCGATTTTGTTCGATGAGCCACTCACCGTAATCGATCCACACTTAAAATGGCTATTGAGAATGCAGTTAAAAGCCCTGCATCAGCGCTTAAATCGCACCATGATTTATGTGACACACGACCAAACCGAAGCACTCACCTTCGCCGATAAAGTGGTGGTGATGCACGATGGTTATGTGGTGCAGATTGGTACACCACAAGAGTTATTCGAAAAACCAGAGCATACTTTTGTTGGCTACTTCATCGGCAGTCCGGGCATGAACGTGATTCCGGCAGAACTCGATGGTACCTCGGCCAAGCTTCAGGGTAATCAGATTGCTCTACCGGCACGCTATCAAGCTAAAGCCGGTGACAAAATTGAAGTCGGTATTCGTCCGGAGTTCGCGCATTTGAGTAAAACGCCAAGCGAGGGCAGTTTGCCGGTGAGCATCAAGCGCATCGAAGATATTGGCCGGCATAAAATTGCCCGTGCCGATTTTCATGGCCTTGAGCTAAACGCCATCATTCCCGAAGGCGTTTCGATTAGCGATGAATACACTAACATGAGCTTCGAGACAGACAAGATTAACGTCTATAACAACGACTGGCTAATGCAAGCGGAGGCGTCCTGATGAATAAGACGTGGAACAATAAAGCGTGGTTTATGGTACTGCCGGTGGTCATTCTGGTGGCCTTCAGTGCGGTAATTCCTTTGATGACGGTGGTGAACTACTCGATTCAGGATACCTTTGGAAATAACCAATTCTTCTTTGCTGGTTTTGAGTGGTTTGAAGAGATTTTACGCTCGGAGCGCTTTCATGATGCGCTAGGGCGGCAGTTCTTGTTCAGTGGCATTATTCTGGCAATTGAGATTCCGCTGGGAATTTACATTGCCATGAATATGCCCTCTAAAGGCTGGGGTGTGTCGGTCTGTTTAGTCCTGATGTCATTGCCCTTGCTCATCCCCTGGAACGTTGTTGGCACTATCTGGCAGATCTTTGGCCGTGTGGATATCGGTCTGTTAGGCGCGACCATGGCTGCATTGGGCATTGATTATAACTACACCCAAAACGTGATGGATGCGTGGATTACTGTGGTGGTGATGGACGTTTGGCATTGGACTTCACTGGTGGCGCTACTGTGCTACGCAGGCTTGCAGTCAATTCCAGAGGCGTATTATCAAGCGGCGCGGATTGATGGCGCGAGCAAGTGGGCAGTGTTCCGTTATATCGAGTTACCTAAAATGCACGGCGTGCTGTTGATTGCGGTGCTGCTGCGCTTCATGGATAGCTTTATGATCTACACCGAGCCATTCGTAGTGACTGGCGGCGGGCCGGGTAATGCCACCACCTTCTTATCAATCGATTTGGTAAAAATGGCCATCGGTCAGTTTGATTTGGGGCCAGCGGCGGCATTCTCGCTGATCTACTTCCTGATCATTCTATTAATGAGTTGGGTGTTCTATACCGTCATGACTAATCTAGACAAGCAGGGAGGCTGAGCCATGAGTGCAACAACAATGAATCAATCACGACTGGCTAGCATAGGGATTACTCGCAGCGGTATTGTGATGTTTATCTACCTGCTGTTTTTGCTGCTGCCGATTTACTGGCTGCTGAATATGAGCCTGAAAACCAATGACGAGATTTTGTCTGGCTTTTCTTTATGGCCACAAGACCTGACCTTTGAAAATTACATTACGATTTTCACTGATCCCAGCTGGTACTCGGGCTATATCAACTCGATTACTTATGTAGTGATGAATACCATCATCTCCATTTGTGTGGCATTGCCGGCGGCGTATGCGTTTTCGCGCTACCGTTTCTTAGGTGATACGCACCTGTTTTTCTGGTTGCTGACTAACCGTATGGCACCGCCCGCAGTATTTGCGCTGCCGTTTTTCCAGCTCTACAGTTCAGTGGGTTTGTTTGATACGCATATCGCGGTGGCACTCGCGCATTGCTTGTTTAACGTACCGCTGGCGGTGTGGATTCTGGAAGGCTTTATGTCGGGCATTCCAAAAGAAATCGACGAGACTGCTTACATTGATGGTTATAGTTTCACCCGTTTCTTCACCCGTATCTTTATGCCACTCATCGCATCAGGAATCGGTGTGACCGCGTTCTTCTGCTTCATGTTCTCATGGGTAGAATTGCTACTGGCCAGAACGCTGACGGCGGTTGCCGCCAAGCCTATTGCCGCGACCATGACGCGTACCGTGTCGGCTTCGGGGATGGACTGGGGTGTGCTGGCTGCCGCTGGAATACTCACCATTATTCCGGGTGCCTTGGTTATCTGGTTTGTTAGAAACTATATCGCTAAGGGTTTTGCCCTCGGTCGGGTGTAAGGAGATTTGTCATGGAATTTGGCTGGATGGGATGGACTTGGCAGACTGCTACGTTTTTTGGATTAATTGCTTTAGCGCTGGTCGGGATGACAATTTTCTCGATCAAGCGTCCGCAAGCGCCTCGCAAGGGCATCTTGCAAATTGAAACAACGCCGGGCGACCGGTTATTTATTTCATTGTTAGGCAGCGCCTTTATTTGTTTGGGCTGGCTGGCAATGTTTGGTTCACCGTTATGGTGGGCACTGTTGGTGTGTTGCACCTATGCCGTAGCGGTTTTCCGCTGGGTATAAATTTTCCAACCTGAGGAGAGGAATATGAAAGTTAAGTTGTTAACAAGCGTCATTACCGCACTGTTGGTCACTGGCTATAGCCAGCTGGCAATGGCGGATATGGACGCGGCTAAGCGTCTGGTGGCGGATGAGTTTCAACCGTCAACCTTATCGCAGGACGACCAGCTAAAAGAAATGGAATGGTTCATGAACGCGGCCAAGCCATTTAAAGGCATGGAAATTAACGTCGTTTCTGAAACCATCGCGACTCACGAGTACGAAGCCAAAACACTGGCCAAAGCCTTTGAAGAGATCACCGGCATCAAGGTTAATCATGACCTGATCGGTGAGGGTGATGTGGTTGAGAAACTGCAAACAGAAATGCAATCCGGCAAGAGTATTTATGATGCTTACATCAATGACTCGGATCTGATTGGAACGCATTACCGCTACCAACAAGTGGTTCCACTGTCGGACTACATGACGGGCGAAGGTAAAGACGTTACTAACCCCATGTTGGATATTGATGACTTCATCGGTAAGTCATTCACCACAGGCCCAGACGGTAAGTTGTACCAGCTGCCAGATCAGCAGTTTGCGAATCTGTACTGGTTCCGTTATGACTTATTCTCTAAGCCAGAAATTCAGGCCGAGTTTAAAGAAAAGTACGGCTATGACTTAGGTGTTCCGGTTAACTGGTCTGCTTATGAAGACATCGCTGAATTCTTCACCGGCAAAGAAATTGATGGCACCACTTACTACGGTCACATGGACTACGGTAAGAAAGATCCATCCCTTGGCTGGCGCTTTACCGATGCGTGGCTCTCAATGGCTGGCGCGGGCGACAAAGGAATCCCGAACGGTTTACCGGTTGATGAGTGGGGCGTGCGCGTTGAAGGCTGTAGCCCGGTTGGCTCAAGCGTTGAGCGTGGCGGTGCAACTGATGGCCCAGCGGCCGTTTACTCAGTTAGCAAATACGTGGATTGGTTGAAGAAGTATGCACCACCAGCGGCTGCAGGTATGACGTTCTCTGAGTCTGGCCCTGTTCCTGCTCAAGGTGGCGTCGCACAGCAAATGTTCTGGTACACCGCATTTACTGCTGACATGGTTGATGCAACCGGTGCAAAAGCGGTACTGAATGAAGATGGCTCGCCAAAATGGCGTATGGCTCCTTCACCACACGGCGCATACTGGGAAGAAGGTATGAAGCTGGGTTATCAGGATGCGGGCTCTTGGACGTTAATGAAAGCCACACCACCAGAGCGTCGTAAAGCCGCTTGGTTGTATGCGCAGTTCGTTGTGTCTAAAACCGTTTCTCTGAAGAAGAGCCATGTGGGTCTGACCTTTATCCGTGAGAGTGATATTCAGGATAAGAGTTTCACTGAGCGTGCACCGTCACTGGGTGGTTTGATCGAGTTCTATCGTTCACCAGCGCGTTTGCAGTGGTCTCCAACCGGAACCAATATTCCTGACTATCCTAAGCTGGCTCAGCTGTGGTGGCAGAATATCGGTGATGCCTCTTCTGGTGCGAAAACACCTCAGGAAGCAATGACAGCTCTGGCGGAAGCGCAAGATAAAGTCATGGAGCGTTTAGAGCGTGCCGGCGTACAGGGCGAGTGCGGTCCTAAGTTGAACGAGAAGAAATCACGTGAATACTGGTTAAGCCAGCCTGGTGCTCCAAAGCCTAAGCTGGACAACGAAAAGCCAGCCCCTGAAACCATCGGCTACGATGAACTGCTGAAGTCTTGGACTGAGTAAGTTTTAAGGTTTGATGGATGAAAAAGAGCCGGTACTGATGTGCCGGCTTTTTTTATGTAGCCCTGTTATCAGCCTGACTTTTAGTGTCAAATAAGGCACCAACACACTAACACTCAAGGTTAAACGCTATGGAACCCTCATCCCTGAAACATGGAAAACTATTTTCAGATGCATTGATGCAACACGTTAAAGACTCCTTCTACCATGTTGATAGCGACTATAGCGGCCGGCGGCGTTTGTTTTTTGATAATGCGGGTGGCTCATTCCGGCTTAAAAAAGCGGTTGAGACTTATGGCGAAGTGGCTGCCACACCGGACTGTGCTGAGCGCATTCACAACACGGCAGTTTACTTGCAAGGCTTAGAAAACCAAGCCGAGCAAGATTTCAGGATGCTGTTAAATGTTGAAGGTGGCACAGTGTACACTGCACTCACCGCCTCCAAAGCCATGTTTGATATGGTGAGAGTCATCTCTGAAAATGAGGCTGGCACCAATATGGTCACCACTGTGCTGGAGCATCCATCCTCTTTTGATGCGATGGAGTTAAATGCGGAGCGTACAGGTCGTGATCTTCGGGTTGCGAAAAGTAATCCAACAACCGGCGGGGTCGATGTTGATGAGGTGATCAAGCTGGTCGATGAGCATACGTCCTTATTGAGTGTGATGTATGCCTCGAATATCTCGGGCGCGAAGTTGGATATTAAAGCCATTGTTGCCGCTGCCAGAGCGATTAAGCCGGATCTGTTTATTATTGTCGATGCGGTCCAGCATGCGCCACATGATGTGATCGATTTAGCCGAAATCCCAGTCGATGGGATTAATATTGCGCCGTATAAATTCTTTGGTTGCCGGGGCATGGGGCTAGCTTGGATTTCAGAGCGTGCAGCCGTGTTTCAACACGATAAGCTGGGCGGTAAAAGTGCCGAAGTTTGGAACTTAGGCAGTGCCGATCCTGCGCAGTTTGCCATGTTTAGTGAAGTCGTTAATTACGTGTGCGAACTTGGCTCTCACGAAACAGATAGCACTGAACGACGTGCACAATTTGTTGCCGGTATGAAGATGATTTGTTTGCATGAGCGCGCATTACTTTCACGCCTGCTAAATGGTGCTGAGGGCGTAATCGGTTTGCGTGAAATGGATGGCGTGGATGTGTATTTGGACTATGAAGATTTGACCGTGCGGGATTTGATTCTTGCCATCAACTTTAAAAATATAGAGCCTGCAAAAGCAGTGAAAATTTATGATGAGCAGGGCGTCACCGTTTTTGAACGTGTGAACACCAGTTTGTATTCGAAGCGGATGTTGGAGTCGTTTGGGCTTGAGGGCGCGATCCGCGTTTCGCCACTACATTGTCATTCAACAGCTGATATTGATGAGTTTTTGGCGATCACTCAGCAGATGATCAATAGCCACTAATTCAGTGGGCCGCATGTTGCGATGATATGTGGCCCTTTGATTTTATTGTTAACTTAATGTTATTTATAGAAATATCGCTGAAGCACCTGATACTAGTTAATATTTAGTATTGTAATAATAGAGAATCGGTATAGTATCGATGGTTAATCGCCGGACTTATCCCTCCCCAAAGCAAAGCTAATGGGTCCGGTTATTAGCGTAAATTTGGTGAAGCGCGGCAGCTTGACCAAATTTCGATACAAACCCAAGCGTGTTAGACCTCAATCCTAACGCCTGAATCTATCTAACACAATCTTCAATACTACACACACAGGAGCTAAAATGGAGTTTATTAAGAGTTTCTTTGGAACCGTGGGGGACTTAACCTGGGGTTGGTCACTCATCCCATTCCTAGTCATCATCGGCATCTTCTTTACGATTGTTACGGGCTTTGTGCAGTTCCGTTTTTTCGGGCGCATGTTCCGTGTTCTATCCGGTAAAAATCAAAGTGGTGATCCCAATGCGATCTCCGCGCGTGAAGCGCTACTTGTCTCGGTCGGTGGCCGTGTCGGTGGTGGTAATATCGCGGGTGTTGCGGTTGCGATTACACTGGGTGGCCCTGGTGCCGTCTTCTGGATGTGGGCAGTTGCCCTGGTCGGAATGGCGACCAGCTTGGTGGAGTGCTCATTGGCGCAGCTTTACAAGCGTCGCACACCAGACGGTCAGTTCCGTGGTGGCCCTGCGCGCTCGATCATTCACGGCCTTGGTCCTCAGTTTAAATGGTTAGCGGTGTTGTACGCAGTGTGCCTGATTGCCGCGTTTGCATTGGGCTTTAATGCATTCCAGGGTAATACGGTGGCAGGTGCGGCGCAGGATAGTATGGGCATCGATCGCCTATACACCGGCATTGGCTTAACCATCATTACGGGCTTTATCGTGTACGGTGGTATCCGACGCATTGCTAAAGTCTCTGATGTGATTGTGCCAGTGATGGCAGTGGGTTATATCGCAATGGCACTGATCGTTATTATCATCAATATTGGTGAAATTCCTGCCGTACTGTATAGCATTGTTGCCAATGCCTTTGGCTGGGAAGAGGCCGTCGGTGGTGGTATGGGAGCCGCGATTGCGCAAGGTTTGCGTCGTGGTTTGTTCTCTAACGAAGCCGGTCTGGGTTCTGCGCCAAACGTGGCCGCGACTGCGGATGTGCGTCACCCAATCAGTCAGGGTATTACACAGTCGTTCTCGGTATTTATCGATACGATTATCATCTGTTCGTGTACCGCGTTTGTGATTTTGCTGGGCGATGTGTATGTGCCAGGCGCTGAGGGAATCGACGGAATCGTACTCACACAGCAATCCATGGTTAATCACTTGGGTGAGTGGGTGAAGTACTTCCTGACTGCTGCAATCCTGTTGTTCGCATTCAGCTCGATCATTTACAACTACTACTTGGGTGAGAATGCCTTGTCGGTGATGACTGATCATCCAGCCTCATTGCACATTCTGCGTATCGTTGTAATGGGCTTGGTGTTCTTGGGTGCAGTAGCGCCTGAAGCGACGTCAGTGTTCTTCTTCTCTGACCCGATGATGGGAATTTTGGCTGTAGTCAACTTGCTGGCCTTGATGATGTTGTTCCCGATCGCAATGCGTTTGTTGACGGATTTCCGCCAGCAGTTAAAAGCCGGTGTGGAGCGTCCCGTGTTGCATGTTAAGGATTATAGCGACCTTGATATCGACGTGACCGCTTGGAACCATAACGAAAATAAGTAAGTAGTGAGCGTTTGCTACAAAAAGCCTCTGCAGTGATGTAGGGGCTTTTTTTATGGTGTTTTTTAGCGGGTGATTTGTTCTTTTATTGGAGTTAGAGCATCTAGCTGGGGCATGGTTTGGAACATCGTTGCCGACTCACACCATGGGTAGGGGAGTTTGCTTACCCAGCCGAGTATTTGATCGGCAGTTTCTGGGGTAAGCACAAGCATCTGTTCGATGGTTATGACTAGCTCATCAGCTAAGCCATTGGCTGCGTTATCAAAGTGCCAGTGATATTGGCCGCAACCGACTCGGACATTCCCATTCGCTTTGTCAGACATGCCGACTAACCAATTGCAGGAGAGGCTGTCTTCGTTGCTATCGACAGAGTCAGACAGGCAAAAAGTGTAGATGTTTTCGTAGGTTGCGCTGAATTTTTTGATTAGTACGTCTGTGATTTCATCTAAGCCGATAGCGGTGGAGGGGAAGGAGATGTTCTCGGTTTTTACTTCCATTTTTAGTGTTGCTGATGGAGTGAATACTTCCTTCATTAGGTGGGGCTTGTTTTGGTCTTTGGCCGAGAGGTAGTTGAGGAGTTTGTTTGCTTGGCTTTTGCTTGCTTGTTTCATCATGGTTTAATTATCTTTTTTTGGGGTGGGTATTTGTTGGTAGCACTTTGAGTCATGCTGCATAGGTGCTCTATTGTGTTCATGGATTTTTGCAATCAGTTGGGTAAATACCGACTGCTCACCTATGCTTGTCAGTGGGGCGTTTCACTTCAGTTTTCCCGCTATTTGTAAACTAGAAAGCCCGCGATTTGTAAGGTACAACACCCGCGATTTGTACATTAGGATAAGTCACATTCAGGTTTTCTTTTATTTTTAATGTCTTAAGTCCACCGATTGGTAGCGGAATATGGAACCACGAAACCGCTGCTCAAAACGTATTTCGTGCAGACCTTGCATCCGTTCGTGAGCCTTTTTAAAAAATAGACTGCGGCGTGTGGAGCTACTGAGCAATCAAACTCCTCACCAACACCGGATCAGGCTCACCAATCTCCATCTGCTCCCAAATCCCTATTGGAGTATTAATCGGCCTAGGGATTGATTGTGCTTTTGACCAAGTCTCGCCGTTATCGTCAGTGATGTACTGGTACCACTGCTTCTTAGGATTCTCACTATCCTCATACAAGGTCGCCGTTGCCAGCACCACGCCCTTACCAGTATCACTAATATTGAATGCGATGATGTCAGCATATTCCATTTTCCAAGTCGGCTGATTGAGGTCATCCGGACTAATAAGCTCGCCACAAAGTGCGCTCTCTTGCGTAAGATACAGATACTCAATCGGGCCGGGCGCTTCTGAGGTATGCATAAAGAATATCCAATAAGCACTGCGATCAGCATTGGTATAAGCCTGTGTAATGGAAGTCCCCGTACGGATGACTCTGGCTTGCCACGTCTCACCTTGCTGCTGATAAACCAGCGGGCCGCCGCCCAAATCCATGCTATCGCCAAGTATCAAGGGTAGTGGCTCCTTGTCGATACTCAGCCCTTGCAGCAAACCCTCTGCTAAATAATCAGCTGGCTCCACTGCGTCCATTGGGGCGATGTGGCCACAACCATAGTCGTTGTTGTAGTCATTGAGAATTTTCTCGTGGCGCGTCATTGGTTCTTCATCTGCCCATGCGGGAGTCATTGCACAGCTCCAGGCAATGCCGAGTGCGATTGCCTTTATTGCTAATTGCTTGCTTAACATCCTATTTCTCCGATAAATGATTCTTCACCACTGGCTATTAGGTGGTCTATTCAGCCCTCAGTTGCCTGAGAGTCCGTGAAAGCGTTCTACAGTCCAAGAATCACCGTGTGGTGTGTAAACCGCAGAAAATAACTGCTAGCGTCAGGGCTGAAAGCGTAAACTTTCAGGACAATGTCTGCAACCTGGCGGATATCGTTAACACCAACGAGGAGAAACATCATGAAATGGCAAAAACCAAGTTATACAGATCTGCGTTTCGGCTTTGAAATCACAATGTACGTGATGAATCGTTAATGACTGTCGGAAAGGAGAGTCTGCTGGCTCTCTTTTCCACCGATACTATTCGGGAGTTTCATGCATATAAGAATTTTAGGTTCTGGTGCCGGGGGTGGCTACCCGCAGTGGAATTGTAATTGCCAGAATTGCCAACGGGTCAGGCAAGCGGAATACCGTCACGAAGCCCGCACCCAATCATCCATTACCGTCAGCGCCGACGGGGAGAATTGGGTGTTAATCAATGCCTCACCCGATTTACGGGCGCAGTTTGAATCCTTCCCCGCCTTACAACCTGCACGTGCAGTACGCGATACCGGCGTTTGCGCCATCATTATTACCGATGCGCAAATCGACCATACGACAGGCCTGTTAACCCTGCGCGAGCACACTAAGCCTTGGGATATTTACTGCACTGAAGCAGTACATAACGACCTCACAACCGGCTTTCCGCTGTTCAATATTCTAGGGCATTTTCGGGGTGTGAACTGGCATCCGGTCGATACCGATCAACAGGCTTTTGATATCCCTCAAGCGCCCGGTTTGCGCTTTACCGCAGTGCCACTTAAAAGCGAAGCGCCACCGTTTTCTCCGCACCGCCACAACACTGTCGCTGGCGACAATATCGGTTTATTAATCGAGGACCTGAATACTGGAAAGTCGCTATTTTATGCGCCGGGATTAGGTGAAATCGAAAGCCAAGTGAGCGCAAGGCTAGAGGCTGCGGACTGTGTATTGATTGATGGCACGATGTGGACGGACGATGAAATGGCGCATGAAGGCATTAGCGATAAACGTGCCAGCGAAATGGGGCATTTGGATCAATCCAGTGAGGGTGGCATTTTAAGTGCGCTGAAAAATCTTGAGGATACCCGCCGGATTTTAATTCACATCAATAACACCAACCCGATTCTGGATACGCAGTCTGCACAGCGTCAGATGCTGGATGAGTTAGGAATCGAAGTCTCTTACGACGGGATGGATATAGTGCTATGAATTATGCCGATCGCTTAAATGTCATCACGCCAGAGACTAAAACACTGGCACCTTGGTCCCGCGAAGAGTTTGAACAAAAGCTGCGGGATAAGGAAAAGTATTATCACATCAACCATGAGTTCCATGTGTTGATGAATAGCGGCCAGCTTGAAAAGCCTGCGATTCAGGGCTGGGTGGCGAATCGCTTTTACTATCAAACGGCGATTCCGGTAAAAGATGCCGCGATCATGTCTAACTGCTGGGATCGTGATGTGCGCCGTGGCTGGGTGCAGCGTATTTTAGATCACGATGGCTACGCGGGTGAAGCAGGCGGCATTGAAGCATGGCTGGCATTGGGTGAAGCCGTAGGCCTAGACCGTGAGGATTTGCTCAGTCATCGCTTGCTCTTGCCGGGTGTGAAGTTTGCGATTGATGCCTATATCAATTTTGCACGCACCCAGCCTTGGGAGATTGCTGCCAGCTCGTCACTGACTGAGTTATTCGCCCCGACGATTCACCAAAAGCGCTTGGATAACTGGCCGCAACACTATTCATGGATTGATGCCAGCGGTTATGACTACTTTCGTAAACGCTTGAGTGAAGCGCGCCGCGATGTTGAGCATGGCCTTGAAATTACACTGGTTTATTACACGACGCGTCCGCAGCAGGAATTTATGCTCAATGTGCTGCAGTTCAAACTCGATGTCTTATGGACGATGCTGGACTGCATGTGGATGGCTTACGTGGCGGACAAACCGCCGTATCATAATGTGGAGGAATGAGAATGAACACGGGTACTGTTTATCAAATTAACCCCTTATTTCGTTTGCAATGGGAAGAGACGCAGCAGGGATATGTGTTGTTGTATCCGGAAGGCATGGTGCAGTTAGGCGCTAGCTCCGGCGAAATTATAAAAAGCATTGATGGTGAAAAAAGTGTTCAGGCAATTGCCGATGATTTGTCCGCGCGATTTGATGATCCGGAGGTTGCCGGTGATGTGATCGAGTTTATTGATGTCGCCGCCAAACAAGGGTGGTTGCATGCAAACGGCTGAGCGCGCTGGCCCGCCGCTTTGGTTGTTAGCCGAGCTGACTTACTCTTGCCCCTTGCAATGCCCATACTGCTCCAATCCGTTGGATATGGCGGACCATAAGCAAGAGCTAAGCACGGATGAGTGGATTAAAGTACTGCGCGATGCCCGCAAAATGGGGGCCACACAGCTTGGCTTTTCCGGCGGTGAGCCACTGGTGCGTAAGGATTTGGAAATCCTGATTAAAGAAGCGCGCTCACTGGGTTATTACACCAATCTGATTACCTCCGGCATTGGCATGGATGAGGCGCGGGTCAGGGCGTTTCGGGACGCGGGTTTGGATCATATTCAGGTAAGTTTTCAAGCCAGTAGCGAAGAGCTGAATAACTTCTTATGCGGTTCGGATAGCTTTCAGCATAAGCTGGAAATGGCGCGTCAGGTCAAAGCTCAAGGCTATCCCATGGTGCTGAATTTCGTATTACATCGTCATAATATTGATGATGTTGCTGCGATACTGGAACTCTCCAAAGCTTTAGAGGCTGATTATGTTGAGCTGGCAACTACGCAATATTATGGCTGGGCAAAGCACAACCAAAATAATCTGATGCCAACGCGTGAGCAGGTGTTCAATGCAGAAGCCATTGCCCATCAGTACCAGCGCGATCTGGAAGGCAAGATGCGCATTCTGTATGTGGTGCCGGATTACTTCGAAGATCGCCCTAAGCCCTGTATGAATGGCTGGGGTAGTATTTTCCTGACGATTGCGCCGGATGGCACAGCGCTGCCATGTCATTCTGCACGCATTATTCCGGGGCTGGAACTGCCCAATGTGAAGCAGCACAGTATTGACTGGATTTGGAATGAGTCGCGGGATTTCAATCAATTTCGCGGCTTTGAGTGGATGAAGGAGCCTTGCCGCAGTTGCGATGAAAAACACAAAGACTTTGGCGGTTGCCGCTGTCAGGCGCTAATGCTGACCGGTGATGCCAGCAATACAGACCCCGTGTGTGACAAGTCACCCAAGCATGCCGCCTTGCTAGAGGAGGTGGCGAGCATTGACGCAAAGCAGGTTACGGAGCAGCCATTAGTCTTCCGCAATATGCGCGAATCCAAAAAACTGATTACCGGTAACGCGATTTAAATGTCACTGTATCCACCCATTGAGCACGTTACTGATCACAGCCTTCAGGTGGATGCTCTACATCGGTTGTATGTGGAAGAGTCTGGTAATCCTCAAGGCGTGCCGGTTCTGTTTTTACATGGCGGGCCGGGAGGCAGCTGCAATGCAGACAACCGCCGCTATTTTGACCCAGCACGCTACCGCATTATTTTATTTGATCAGCGCGGGAGTGGTCGCTCAACACCCGTCGGTGGTGTAATCGACAATACCACGGCGCATTTGCTTTATGACATAGAGCTTATTCGTCGCTATCTGGGTATTAAGCAGTGGGTATTGTTTGCAGGCTCATGGGGTAGCACATTGGCATTACGCTATGCGCAGTTGCATCCGGAGCAGGTGCTAGGGATGGTATTGCGAGGTAGCTTTTTAGCAAGGCCTCGCGACTGGTTGTGGTTTATTGAGGAGGGCGGGCCACGCTTTTTCCCTCAGGTCTGGGCAGAGTTAGTCGCCTTATTACCAACTCAAACCATTGATTTACCCGTCACCGAGCGGCTGTATCAGGCCGTGTTCTCAGAGGATCAAACTCTCAGCCAGCAAGTGTCTGCACTGTGGCAATATTGGGGCCGCATTATGGTGAATCGTTCAGTGGATGTCGCTCGGTTTGAGCCGCAGGATTGGGCCGCCTGTGTGGCGCATTCACGCATTGAACTACACTATGCCAGACACGGTTATTTCCTCGATGATAACCAGATTTTGGAGTCGATGAGTAAGCTGCCACAAGTGCCGGTACGTTTGATTCATGGGCAGCAGGATTGGGTGTGTCCGGTGGAGTCTTCGTATTTACTGGCGCAGTTAATTGATGGCGCAAGCTTGCAAGTGCTGGAGGGCGTGGGGCATGTCGCTGGTGAGTCTGGTATGCAAAAAGCCTTGCGCGAAGGGGCTGATTGGGTACTGAGTAAATTAGCCTTAACTGGTGAGTGATTAGGCTTTTCTTATAGTTTAAGGCAGCGCGTCAGTAACAACTTGCAAAGCCTGTATGGCCTTCATACACTGCAGGCACTTAAACTCACCAATAAAAAACACATGAGTATTAGTTGGACGACTCAACACGTCGCGGCACTGGCCCCCGATGCGGCATCGCTCAAAGCCGGTGAAAAACTCGGAATGGCAGCCAAGTGGCAAACACTCGGTCGTGCCGATGTCACTATCTGGGGCGAGATTAAAGGCAGTGGTAAAAAGCCTTATCAAACCAGTATCGCCTTAGAGGAGCCCGCATTTAAATGTTCCTGCCCCAGCCGAAAATTCCCCTGTAAACATGGCGTTGCACTGGCCTTAGTCTTTGCCTCAAACCCTGATGACTTTCAAACCGCTGAGCCGCTGCCTTGGGTTCAGGAGTGGTTAGACAAGCGCGGCGCACGGGCTCAAAAGCAGATTAATAAGGCTGCTGAAAAAGACAAGCCCGTCGATGAAGCCACCTTAAAGAAACGTGAGCAAGCCCAGAAAAAGCGCGGTGCGGCTCGTGAGAAAAAGGTCGAAGCGGGAATTGAAGAGTTACGACGCTGGCTATTCGATCTGGTTCGACAGGGCATTGCACATAGCGATCAGCAACCTTGGGATCATATCGCAACGCGCATGGTTGACTCCCAAGCACCCGGACTGGCAAGACGCTTGCAGGCCATTGCTAATATTCGCTATCAACACAATGATTGGCAAGCGCGCACCTTAGCCGCGATCGCCAAACTCCATCTATTATTGGAAGCGTGGCAGCGGGTGATTAGCTTGCCAGAGTCGGTACAAAGCGATGTGCGTTCGCAAATCGGTTTTCCAGTCAACAAAGAAGAGGTGCTAACCGGTGATGCCATTAGTGACGATTGGTGCGTACTGGGACAATCTCAGGAGCAAGATGGCCAGATGCAAAGCCAGTTCACCTGGGTTTATGGCCGTGCCACAAAACAGTATGCCTTATTGCTGGATTTCTCCGGTTATGGACAGGCAATGACACTATATCCTGCAATTGGAACGGGGATGCCAGCGGAGTTAGTTTACTACCCTTCAGCCGTACCTCAGCGGGCGGTGCTCAAAGCCGAAGCCAATAGTTTAAACACAGAGTTATCCCCAGTAAATTCCGCGTTTATTTCGCTGGATGAGGTGCTGGAAAACTATGGCAAAGCGCTTGCTCAATGTCCTTGGCTGGAGCGCTTTCCGATGGCGTTAAAATCGGTGACTCCGGTCTCGCAGGATGGGCAGTGGTATTTGGTTGATGCTGAGCAAAAAAGCTTACCCATGCGAATTGTGACGGCGCAGGTCTGGCCGCTACTAGCCGCTGGTGGCGGGCATCCTCAGGATATATTCGGCAGTTGGGATGGCGATAAATTGCAAGTACTCAGCGCATGGGATGCCGGTACGCTATGTTGGGCAGATGGTGGTATTGCGATGAACGGTGGGAGTGTATAAATGAGTACTCAAGACCTGCAACAACAGCTGTTAAAAATTGCCTTGTTAGGGAGTGAACGACAGACTGAATCACCCCAAGCCAGTGGCCCACTACAAACAATGTTTCAACAGTTTTATCCACAGGGTAAAGTACCTACTGGTGAGGCGCGTGAATCGGCGCTACTTTCTGCCGTTGCTATGGTGCAGCAATATCAGGCTGTGGGGAGTTTATCAGCAACTTTTAGTGGCAGCTTGCCAGTGCCGGATGATAAGCCAGCTCGTAGCTATATTCCTGCCGCCGCGGAGATCCATTTGCGCCGTTTGCTGAATGATAAATCGCTACGCGCATTGCTGGATAGTTGGTTAGAGATAGTTGCGGATAAGCAGTTGCAAGTTCCGCCAGTTTATATCCCTGCCTTACTGGAAACGTCAAAGCAAAGCCGAGCGATTCGCCCCTTAGTGAGCGCGGTCGTTGGGTCACGTGGTCAATGGTTAGCGCAGCAAAATCCAGACTGGCAGTCGCTATTAACACTGGCTGTAACGGATGATAGTGAGCTGCCGGATGAGTCAATCTGGGAAGAGGGCAATACCGCGCAGCGTGTGGATTACCTTCGTAAAATACGAGCGATTGATGCCGTTGCCGCTCTGACTTTATTGCAAGCCGTATGGAAGCAGGAAGCTGCCGCTGTCCGACAGGAATTACTGCAAACCTTACGCACCGGTTTAACGCTAGCTGATGAAGAATGGCTGGAGTCTTGTTTGGATGATCGCAGTAAAGGTGTACGACAAGTTGCCGCGACCTTGCTGGGTAGTTTACCGGACTCCGCCTTTAGCCAGCGCCATCAAGCAAGATTAAACAGTTGGCTGCAGCTTCAGAAAAAAGGCGGCTTGCTGTCGAAATTAAGCGGTAAGCAAGAGCTGATTGTTAATCCACCCGAAGCTTGGGAGAAGGATTGGCTACGCGATGGCATTGAAGAGAATCCACCTAAAGGCAAGGGCGCTAAAGCATGGTGGTTGGAACAATCATTAGCCTTGGTGCCTCCGGTCATTTGGGTTTCAAAATGGTCATTGGCTCCCGACAGCTTATTATCGCTGACCGCAAAGCATGACTGGGCCAGCGCAATAATGGGCGGCTGGCAAAAAGCCTTAGTGGAATATCCTGATCCTGACTGGATTACCGGATGGCTGACTAAAATGAATCATGAGATTCCGGCACTGTGGGCGGCTTTGGCTCCGGATCAAGCAGAGAGCTGTATGCTCGAACTGATGAAAACCGCTGAGGGCGATAAAAGTTTATCGCTATTGAGCCAGCTGAATCACCCCTGGAGTCAGGCGTTTTCCCGAGCACTTTTGCCACTATTGGGAGCTGCGGTACGTCGCTCGATGACTGACCTTGGCAGTCATCATTATGGTCTGAACGGCTTTATGCAACACATCTCAAGCCACCTTCATTTGTCCTGTGTTGATGAGCTGGTGAAGCAGTTAAAGCCGCTGCTGGAAAATGATAATGAATACGATTACTGGCAGCGCGCTTTAACTGAAACGCTGTTTACGCTGGGCTTTCGGGCAGATATGAACGCCGCGCTAAATTCAAAATAAATCATAAATAGACAACGAACATAGGATTACCCCATGAGTGAGACTCAAATTAAACGCGTTTTGCGCCAGCATGCCGAAACGGAATTCGCCCATGAACTCGCCGCCTTAGTCGAGCAGGATCAACATGCGCGTCCGCCGAATTGGGTGATGTCGCCGTGGGCTGTGCGCACGTATTTGATGGGTGGCACCTTGCCAGATGGTACTGAGATTTCTGCCAAATACATTGGTAATTCCCGCCTGATGGAAATTGCCATTGCCACGCTAACCACAGACCGCGCGCTGTTGTTATATGGTTTACCGGGTACGGCGAAATCGTGGGTATCCGAGCACTTGGCAGCAGCGGTTTCTGGTCGCTCGACTTTGATTGTGCAGGGTACGGCAGGCACCGGTGAAGAGACACTACGTTACAACTGGAACTATGCGCAACTGATTGCCAAAGGCCCATCGGACGAGGCGCTGATTGAAAGCCCTGTCATGCATGGTATGCGCAATGGTTTGGTAGTGCGTGTGGAAGAACTGACCCGCGTACCGGCGGATGTGCAGGATACGTTGATCACGATTCTCTCTGAGAAAACGCTGCCGATTCCTGAGTTAAATACGGAGTGTCAGGCAGAGCAAGGCTTTAATCTAATCGCCACCGCTAACAACCGCGACAAAGGTGTGAATGATTTATCCAGCGCCCTGAAGCGTCGTTTTAATACCGTGATTTTGCCACTGCCGGATTCCCTGGAAGAAGAAGCGGATATTGTTAATCGCCGTGTAGAAAGTTTGGGCCGTGCGCTTGAGTTACCCACTGAGAAACCAGCGCTGGAAGAGATTCGTCGTATAGTGACTATTTTCCGTGAATTGCGCAGTGGCGTAACGGTGGATGGCAAAACAAAATTGAAAGTGCCCAGTGGCACCTTGAGCACGGCTGAGGCGATTTCGGTGATGGGTAGTGGCATGGCTTTGGCGGCACACTTTGGTGACGGCAGTTTAACCGCGCAAGACTTGGCTTCCAGCTTAGTTGGTGCCGTGGTGAAAGATCCTGTGCAGGATGGTGTGGTGTGGAAAGAGTATCTGGAAACGGTTGTTAAAGAGCGCTCGGATTGGAAGGATTTGTATCGGGCATGTCGGAATACTTTGTAAGGAACTGCCATGCCACATCATGTTTTTGGGATTCGCCATCATGGCCCTGGTTCAGCACGTAGCTTAGTTCAGGCTTTAGAGGCGCTGCAGCCAGATTGTATTTTGGTGGAAGGCCCGCCGGAAGCTGACGGGATTTTATCGCTGACGCTGCACGAGCAAATGAAGCCGCCGGTTGCACTGCTGGCTTATGCGCCGGATGAGCCACAGCGGGCGGTTTATTATCCGTTTGTAGCGTTTTCGCCAGAGTGGCAGGCAATTCGCTATGCCTTGCTGAATAAGATTCCAGTGCAGTTTATGGACTTGCCGGTTGGGATGAGTTTTGCGCGGGAGAAAGGCTTTGAAGAAGCTGCGCAGAAAGCGGCTGAGGAAGCGTTGGCGGCTTTGGATGAGGAGGGTTCTGAGGATGAGGTTGGCGTTGAAAATGATGCTGAGATTGGTTCTGATGCGAAATCTGAATTAGTTGATGACTCTGATGAATCGGATATTGAGCAAGCATTCGATCAAACTGCCAATATTCGTCGCGACCCTTTAGCCTTACTCGCAGAAGCCGCCGGTTACAGCGATAGCGAGCGCTGGTGGGAGCATATGATCGAAGAGCGTCAGGATTCCAGCGAGCTGTTTGAAGCCATCGCCGAAGCCATGACTGCACTGCGCGCCGAAGTCGATGCAGCCAGCCCGCGAGACACTCTTGACCACGAACGTGAGCAACTTCGCGAAGCGCATATGCGTAAAACCCTGCGCAAAGCGATCAAAGATGGCTATGAAAATATTGCCGTAGTTTGCGGCGCGTGGCATGTGCCTGCACTGCAAACATTGCCCACTGCTAAATCCGACAATGATTTGTTAAAAGGCCTGCCAAAACTTAAAACTGCGACCACTTGGGTACCGTGGACGCACAGCCGGTTGAGCAGTGCCAGTGGCTATGGTGCGGGCGTCACATCACCCGGCTGGTATGCGCATATTTGGAAGGAGTCTGATTCAGTCGCAGCTAAAGTGATAGCACAAACTATTAGTGATGACTCAGCTACGAGCACCTCGGAGCAAGCTAGTGCAGTGGACTCGGAAGCTACGACCAACTCAACTGATGTCATTGTTGCAAATATTGCCAAAGGCACACCTAAACAATCAATCAGTCTAACCACGCACTGGCTAACCCAAGTTGCACACACATTCCGCGAGCAAGGTTTGGATATTTCCTCTGCTCATGTTATTGAAGCCGTACGCTTGGCCGAAGCCTTAGCCGCCATGCGCGGACGTCCGCAAGCGGGCTTAGCTGAAATGAATGAAGCGGTACGCAGCGTGATGTTATTTGGCGATGATATGCCAATGCGCCTGCTGCATGAAAAACTGATTATCGGTGAAGTGCTGGGCGCAGTGCCGGATGAAACGCCGCAAACGCCACTGCAACAAGACCTCAGTAAACAACAGCGCCGTTTACGACTAAAACCAGAAGCCAGCGATAAAGAAATCATACTGGATCTGCGTAAACCAAATGATCTGGAAAAGAGCTGCTTGCTAAGGCGCTTAGGTATTTTAGGCATTGAATGGGGCGAGGGTGGCCGACGAGCCAGTGGCAAAGGAACCTTTAAAGAAAGCTGGCGTTTACGTTGGCAGCCCGAGTTTGAAATCCAGCTAATCGAAGCCGGACTTTGGGGTAACACGCTGGAACAAGCAGCCACAGCCAAACTCATTCAAACTGCCAACGATACCCGTTCACTGGCAACCTTAGCGGAGATGGCACACTCCTCGTTGTATGCTGATTTACCCGCTGCGGTTGACCATTTAATGCGGCGTTTGCAGGATGAAGCCGCGGTCAATAGCGACATTGCCGAACTCATGCAAGCACTGCCCGAGTTGGCGCGTCTGTTACGTTATGGTGATGTGCGTCAGACTTCGGTTAAGCAAGTCGCCAGTGTGGTCAATGGCATGGTCACGCGAATTTGTATCGGCTTGCCTAATGCCTGTCACTCTTTAAATGAAGAAGCGGCTGAGGCCATGTTCCTGCAAATTCAGGGCGTGCAGGAAGCGGTTGGCTTGCTGGATGACGAGGATTACACCGAACAATGGATGCAGGCGCTGGTGTATTTATCCGATCAACCTGAGCTGCAAGCTTTGCTGGCGGGTCGTTGTTGCCGCTTATTGCTGCAAGCGGGCAGGTTGGATGAGGATGAAAGTGCGCGTCGATTTGGACTGGCTTTGTCAGCGGCAAATGATCCGGCACAAGCAGCTAGTTGGGTCGATGGTTTCTTGCGCGGTAGCGGTCAGTTACTGATTTACGATGAGTCCTTGTGGGCGCTGATTGATAGCTGGGTTAGCCAATTATCCGCCGACACTTTCCAGCAATTATTGCCGGTATTACGCCGCACGTTCTCCACTTTCGAAGCGCCAGAGCGTCGTCAAATGGGCGAGCGAGTGAAAAATGGTGTGGCGGCATTACCAGCAGTTGCGGCCGTGAGTGATTTAGACGAACAACGTGCCGCATTGGCCTTGCCATTACTGGCGCAGATTTTAGGATTGGAGGTATCTGATGTCTGAAGCACAGCAAGCGGAACGCGAAAAACGCTGGCGTTTGATTCTGGGTGGCGGCGAAGCCGATGGCATTGGTTGCCAGCTTAGTGGCACTGAGCAAGGTATCGATAATTGCTTGTCTGCTGTGTATGGCGATGGCGCAGGGCGTACAGGTCAACGTGGTAGTTTGGGAGCATCAGCTCCGAATGTGACTCGCTGGCTGGGTGATATTCGTCAGTACTTTCCGGCTTCGGTCGTGCGCGTGATTCAGCAGGATGCGATTGAGCGACTCGGGCTGCGGCAGTTGCTGCTGGAACCGGAAGTGCTGGAAGCGGTGGAGGCCGATATTCACTTGGTCTCCACGCTGATTTCACTAAAAGATGTGATTCCCTCCAAAACCAAAGACACCGCACGTCAAGTGGTAGCCAAGGTTGTTGAAGACCTGATGCGTCGTTTAGAACAGCCAATGCAACAAGCGGTAAAAGGTGCGCTGAATCGCTCTGTTCGCAACCGCCGACCACGTTTGCAGGAGATGGACTGGAATCGCACCATCCGTGCCAATATCAAAAATTACCTGCCGGAATACAACACCATTGTGCCCGAGATTCGTATTGGCTATGGGCGTAAACGCTCTGCGCTGAAAGACGTGGTTCTGTGTATCGACCAAAGTGGTTCGATGGCACCGTCGGTGGTGTATTCCAGTATTTTTGCGGCGGTTATGGCATCGCTGCCAGCGCTGAGTACCAAGATGGTGGTGTTCGATACTTCAGTCGTGGATTTAACCGATGAGTTACATGATGATCCGGTGGATTTATTGTTTGGCTTGCAGTTGGGGGGAGGCACTGATATCAACCGTGCCGTGGGCTATTGTCAGGGACTGATCTCTCGTCCGGATGACAGTATTTTTATATTGATCAGTGATTTATATGAAGGGGGCAATGGCGCGGAGATGGTAAAACGGGTTGCGCAGTTGGTGGAGTCCGGCGTTCAAGTGATTACCTTATTGGCGCTGAGCGATGATGGCGCGCCGTTTTATGATCACCATATGGCGGAGACCTTTTCAGCGATGGGTGTGCCGACCTTTGCCTGTACCCCAGACCAGTTTCCGGAGTTAATGGCGCACGCCTTAAGTCGGCAGGATATTGATGTTTGGGCAGCTAAAGAGGGGATTGTGGTGCAGTGATGAGGCTGTATTGACAGGGGCTTATCCCGCACAGGGTTGATCTTCCGTGCAGACAACAGTATTGTCTTATTCTATTGTGTTTCGCGTCTGGAAACCTTAAGTTTTATCTGCCAACAAGGAGTTCGGGCGTAATAAGGAGTGAGACCATGAAGACGTTCTTATGGCGCAGCCTGCTCATCATCAGCTTTGGCATGATCGGGATGTATGTGGGAGCTTGGGTCGGAGCCACCTTTTTCGTACCTAAAAGCGCAGGTCTTGCTGGTGGTGCCATGGTGTTGGGCTATGCTTTGATGGGGCTTGTTGGCTTTGCTATTGTGGGTGCTGTGATCGCGTTTCGTCAGCAGGGAAGCCAACTGCGAAGCACTGCTCTGATTGTGGGGGTACCGGTGCTGCTTTTCTATCTGGGCTTAGCCGTAAACGCACTAATGAAAGCTGCGGCCGATCGTGAGCCGGATGAAGCATTTGCACCAGCGGGTCGCTTTACAGTCACGATGGAAAGAGTCGATACAAGTGACCCCTATCTCTTTGTTCGAATGCATGTTGACTCGAATGCCAGGACTTGGGAGCAAACCGGCCCAGCGCCGGATAACCAAGTCTGTTATGCAACCTCGAAAGCTAAAAACCTGATCGAAATTCGGGATGCTCTGGAGTCATTACTCGCTGTAAGCGACACTAAGTTGGCCGATTGCAATCAGGCAGATCAGCCTGAAATCAAGCGTCTGCAATGGGATTTGATAGATGGGCGTACAAAGCAGGGTAGTGTAACGCTGCCCATAAAAGGAACTTTGGGAGTCAATGAAAGTTGCCTGCGTCAACATTTTGAGATTACACGCGTTTTTTCGTTGGTCGAAAAAATATCGCAACAAGGTGGAGGTAAAGTCCGATGCAAATAAACCGTTTACTATTATTACTCCTGCTGGGACCGAGTCTGGCCTATGCGGCCCCGACGCAAACCTGCGAACCCACACCACTTCGGCATGCCAAGGAGATTCAGGGCGAGGTCGCTGGTAAGAATAGCTTTCAGGCCCGTGTGAACGATGCCTGGGTCTTCAGTCTGGAGCCTGCCGACTATGGCTGGGATATACGCTTGCGTGATGAGCAACAGATGGACCTAACGCAGATCACACCGCCTTTTCGTACGCCGCCAAATCCACGGGAGATTTATGGTTGGCATTTCCGGAATGCCGCCAATACTTTGGGAAACACTGGCGACGTGAATGCCCCTCAGCGCTTACGTTTGTTCGAGTTTTCAGGTGCTTTAAGTGGTACTGGTGGCTTTCGCCCGCCTCAAGGGGAGACTACTCAACCTGAAGCATCTAATAATGGCCGAGGTGCTTTGACTATTGTGGATATGGGGCTGGCTGATCTGGAGCCAGGGCAGAAGGCACGGATGAATTACATGCAATTTAATGTCTGTCTCAGCTGGCTAAAAACGCCGGAAGAAATCCTTGCAGAACAAAACGCGCAAAGCCCGACCTTTCTGGATGAAGAGCTCGAAATTCTATACGGCTGTGGACTAGACCCTAAGCAATATGAGCCGTCTGCCTGGGTTCTGCCTCGCTGGGTGCAAGCAGACCTTGATGGTGACGATGCCATTGATGACATGGTGCCAATTATCAGAACCTCAGATGGACAGCATGGTATTGCTATATGCAGAGCGGGCACTTGGCTATCACTGATCGGCTACGGGCCGGATGCTAAATTACCGCTAAAAACCAAAACAGGGGAGCCGAAAACAGAGACTTACCTCAGTCTGGCTCAATACCTCAAAGCCACCGAATACTGGAAAATAGACAAGGATGATAAAGGACGTGACCGCCTAATTCTCGGGCGCATGGAAAAGGCAGAACTGGGTATTTCCTGG
Source organism: Leucothrix mucor DSM 2157 (assembly GCF_000419525.1). NCBI lineage: Bacteria > Pseudomonadati > Pseudomonadota > Gammaproteobacteria > Thiotrichales > Thiotrichaceae > Leucothrix > Leucothrix mucor. The sequence continues at coordinate 3,699,992 of NZ_ATTE01000001.1, read as the reverse complement.
AATGATCAGGAGTTTGTGCATGAATTGTTATGGGTTTTTGTTGAGCCTTAATTGGCCATTGAGAGTGTGGGTTGACATACTTCTTGCTTCAAGGTTGCCTCCTTCAGAATACTGTAACTTGTTTTTAACGAGTGGATGACGTATTAATATTTTATAAATATACGTCTATAGGTGTAGGGATATGCAAACAAAACTCACATTACGGGTGGATGACTCCTTAATCCAGCAAGCTAAGGACTACGCAAAACAGAATGACAAATCGTTGTCACAGATAGTAGCAGACTACTTTCGCGCCCTAACAGAGAGCAAGGAGCTCGTGGGTAATGCCCCCATTACTCAATCTTTGATCGGTGTTTTGGATGTGCCAGATGTGGATGAGCTAGATTATAAGAGGCACTTAGAGGACAAGTACCTGTGAAGGTTTTGATTGATACCAACGTCATTCTTGATGTGCTTCTAAACCGTGCTCCGTTTGTTGAGTTATCCGCTAATATTGTTAGCTCGGTTGAAACGAGAGAGATAGAAGGTTACTTATGCGCAACAACAGTGACGACGTTGGACTACTTAATATCTAAAGCTAAAAACCGTCAACAGGCCAAGTCTGAAATAAAGAAGCTGCTGCACTTATTCGGGATAAGTGATGTAAATGCACGTGTTTTAGGCTTGGCGGCTGACTCTGAGTTTACGGACTTTGAGGATGCTGTTTTATACTATTCAGGTAAGTGCACTGGTGTTGACTGCTTGGTTACCCAGAATGTTAAAGACTTTAAACATGCAAGTTTGCCAGTTTATACACCTGAAGAGCTGTGGGGTATATTGTTAGTTAGGTAAGCGAATTAATCCGCAGCCTTAGCCAGTATCTTCTGCGCCGCATCAAGATTAAGCTGAAGAATCCCCGTATCACCCGTCCCCAACAACACTGAAGTTGCAGATGGGTGATTCATCGCAAACTGCAGCGCCGCTTCCGCAATAGACAACCCAGCTTCACTAGCCTCTACCTCAAGTTCCCGCACAGCCTCCAATACCGCTTCAGGCGCCGGCCCATAATCATAAGTCGCTCCAGCTTTCGCTCCAGTGGCCAAAATCCCAGAGTTAAAAATACCCCCCAGCACCAAGCTAGTACCCATCTCACGACAAAGCCCCGTCAGCTCCATTTCCGCCGAGCGATCAAGCAAACTCAGGCGCCCTGCAATCAAAATCACATCCAACGGAACCTGCTTCATAATATCAACACAGACCTGTGTTTCATTCACGCCAAGTCCAAAGGCAGCGATTTTCCCCTCTGCTTTGAGTCGTTTTAATTCATCAGCACCGGTTGTGAGAAAGTCATGCATGTGGCGAGCATTCTCTGCCTCGCCATGGGTGTAAACCCCAATATCATGCACATACAGAATATCGATGTAATCAGTCTGAAGCCGTTCGCAACTGCTTTCAAAGTTCTCACGAATGCCTTTAGCTGAATAGTCGTAGCGCACATTATTCGGCAATGGATTAACAAAGCCATCGGCTTCTGACATTGGCTTGCCGGGCGATAATACACGCCCAACTTTGGTTGAAATCACATAGTCAGTTCGAGGCTTATCACTCAGAAACTGACCGAGCCGTTGCTCCGATAATCCACGTCCATAATGTGGCGCGGTATCGAAATAATTAATCTCAGCATCCCATGCATGGCTAAGTACCGCCTGTGCCTGTTGATCAGAAATGGCCTGTGCCAGATTACCAAGGCTTGCTCCGCCAAATGAAAGCTGGGTGACTTCAAGTCCGGTATTGCCAATCTTATTCTTCAACAGTTGCATGATGTTTCGCTCCGGTGCGGATGGTTTTAATGCTTAGTGGTGGCTTTAGGTGCTTGGCTGGAAAACTCAAAGTCTTTCAGGGTTTGCGGCTTCATCTCAATCGAAAAACCCGGCTTGCCCGGTGCCATGTATGCACCATTTTTCACAACACAAGGATCTACAAAATGCTCATGAAGATGGTCAACAAATTCAATGCGCTTGTCATCTTTCTCACCGGTGATTACGACGTAATCAATCATTGAAAGGTGCTGCACATATTCACAAAGCCCAACGCCTCCGGCATGTGGCCAAACCGGCAAGCCGAACTTCGCCGCCATTAATTGCACCGCCAATACTTCATTTAAACCACCTAAACGGCAGCTATCAATCTGTACAAAATCAATCGCGCCATTAGCAATCAGCTGCTTAAACATAATGCGGTTTTGGCACATTTCACCGGTAGCCACTTTGATGGGCGCAACCGCTTTGCGAATCTTCTGATGGCCAAAAATATCGTCAGGGCTTGTCGGCTCTTCAATGAAGAGTGGTCGCGCAAATTCGAGTGCTTTAACCCACTCGATTGCTTGATCTACTTCCCAAACTTGATTGGCGTCGATCATGATATTCATGTCTTCGCCAAGCTCTTCGCGAGCAATGCTTAAGCGGCGAATGTCATCATCCAAATCACGTCCGACTTTGAACTTGGTATGGGTAAAGCCAGCGGCTTTTGCCTCACGACACAGCCGGCGTAACTTCTCATCGGAGTAGCCCAGCCATCCCGCTGAGGTGGTGTAGCAGGGATAGCCTTCTTGCTTGAGTGTGGCAATGCGCGCGGCCTTGCCGGACTCGGCTTTGCGGAGAATATTCAAAGCCTCGTCCGGTGTCAGCACATCGCTGATGTATCTAAAATCAACCAGTTTTACGATTTCTTCCGGCGACATGTCACCGACTAGCTGCCATACGGGCTTGCCCGATTCTTTGGCCAGTAAATCCCAAACGGCATTCACCACTGCGCCAGTTGCCAAATGCATTGCGCCCTTATCCGGCCCAATCCAGCGCAGTTGGCTATCGCCGGTAATATGACGCCAAAAGCGGCCCATATCTTCACGCACCCAGTCTAAGTCCAACCCAATCACCAAATGCCGCATGGCATTGATTGCAGCAACACAAATCTCATTGCCGCGCCCGATGGTGAAGGTAAGTCCATGGCCTTCATGCTCCCCATCCGTTTCTAACACGACATAGGCTGCCGAGTAGTCAGGATCAGGATTCATGGCGTCGGAGCCATCAAGTGACTCCGACGTTGGGAAGCGCAAATCGCGCGTCGTAATCTGGGTGATTTTGGTCATTAGCCCGCGACCACATTTTGTTTTTGTACTCCTAAACCTTGGATGCCCAGCTCCATTTTGTCGCCAGCATTGAGGTACTTTTCAGGCTTCATTCCAAGGCCAACGCCCGGTGGTGTACCGGTAGAAATCACATCGCCTGGTTGCAAGCTCATGAATTGCGATAGGTGAGAAATGCAGGTCGCGACATCAAAGTGCATCGTTTTAGTCGAGCCGTTTTGATAGCGGTGGCCGTTCACTTCAAGATACATATCAAGATCTTGCGGGTTAGGAATTTCATCACGCGTCACCAGCCAAGGGCCGATAGGACCGAAGGTATCGCAAGATTTTCCCTTTACCCACTGGCCCGAGCGGTGGATTTGAAAATCACGTTCCGACAGATCATTCACCACGCAATAGCCCGCGACATGATCAAGTGCTTCTTCTGGTGATACGTATTTTGTGTGCTTGCCAATAACTACGCCAAGCTCAACTTCCCAGTCTGTTTTTACTGAAGTACGAGGAATCTCAACATCATCATTCGGGCCAGAAATCGCAGAGGTAGCCTTAAAGAAAATCACCGGCTCTTCAGGTAGGTCTAAGCCACTTTCCGCTGCGTGATCGGCATAGTTCAAACCGATGCAGATGAATTTTCCAACGTTACCAACACATGCGCCAAGGCGTTGTTCGCCGCTCACTACGGGCAAGCTGCTAATATCCAGTGCGCGAATTTTTTCAAGTGAGGCATCATCCAGAGCGCTGCCTGCTACATCGTCAATCACTGAGGACAAGTCACGGATATTGCCTTCGTCGTCCAGGATTCCTGGTTTTTCTGCGCCCACTGGGCCAAATCGTAAAAGCTTCATTCTATTGGTTTCCTTAAGAGTTAGATTGACCAGCCGCCATCAATGGCATGTGTCTGACCGGTGGTAAATGCGCTGTCGTCACTGGCGAGATACAGTGCCAGCGCGGCAATTTCATCAGCATGACCCACACGTCCCATAGGCTGTCTGGCGATAAAGTCTGTGAGCGCTTTATCGTAGTCGCCGGTGTCGCGCAGTCGGTCATGTAGCGATGGGCTATCCACTGTGCCGGGGCAAATTGCATTGCAGCGAATGCCTTTGGTAACAAAGTCGGCAGCCACGGCTTTGGTCATGCCGATCACGGCAGCCTTAGAGGCGCAGTACACAAAACGGTTAGGAACGCCCTTCATTGAAGAGGCAACTGACGACATATTTATAATCGATCCACCGCCATTTTCAAGCATTGCAGGCAGAGTTAGTTTAATCAGGCGGTACATGGCTTTTACATTGAGGTTAAAGCTAAAGTCCCAGCTTTCCTCGTCGCATTCAAGGATGGAACCGCTCGCCACATAGCCCGCGCAGTTAAACAGCACATCAAGCGTCGGTAGTTTGGCGACGGCTGCTTCCACGGCTTCTGCATCGGTGACATCAAGGTGAAATGCACTCACGCCATCGATTAAATTAAGCTCGGCGATTGAGTCATCGTTAATATCACAGGCGTAGACTGTTGCGCCTTCACGTACATAGGCTTCGACTGTTGCCCGACCAATACCTTGGCCTGCGGCAGTAATTAATGCGATTTTGCCTTCAAGCCTTCCGGTTTTGTTACTCATTGTGACTGCTCCATAAAAATACTGATTTCATTACATCACCGCGCCAATTTGCCACGGCACAAACTCTGTACTGCCAAATCCTAAGGTCTCACTTTTGGTTTCTTTGCCTGAGGCAATTTCAAGGATTAACTGAAAGATCTGCTCTCCCTTGTCGGCAATGCTCACATCGCCTCCGATAATGTCGCCGCAGTTGATATCCATGTCTTCAATCAAGCGTTGGTACATATCGGTATTGGAGGCCATTTTGATGCAGGGCGACGGCTTAAAGCCGGATACCGAGCCACGGCCAGTGGTGAAGATAATCATATTCGCGCCGGTCGCTACTTGGCCGGTTACCGAGCAAGGGTCGTAGCCAGGGCTATCCATAAACACGAGGCCGGATGCGTTTAGCGGTTCGGCATATTTGATCACATCGCTCATGGGCGCGGTGCCACCTTTGGCTGCAGCCCCTAGGGATTTCTCCAAAATAGTGGTTAAGCCGCCAAGTTTATTGCCGGGCGAAGGGTTGTTGTCCATCTCGCCGCTATTGCGCGCGCAATAGTCTTCCCACCAATGAATACGGTTGATTAAGCGCTGCCCCACTTCCGGGCTAACGGCGCGTCGGGTGAGCAAATGCTCTGCGCCATACACTTCGGAGGTTTCAGAGAGCAGCATGGTGCCGCCTTGACGAATCACTAAATCGGATGCTGCGCCCAGTGCCGGGTTGGCGGTAATGCCGGAGTAACCATCCGAGCCGCCGCACTGCATTCCAATCACCAGCGAAGAGGCGGGTGTGGTGCTGCGTTTATCCTGATTAACGACTTTCGCCAATTCCCGAATCACTGCTTTGCCTTGTTCAATGGCTTGGCGCGTTCCACCCACTTGTTGAATGTTCATATAGCGGTAGCGGGTGGTGTCTTCAAATAATGGTTGATTCACCAATCCGGAGACTTGCATCACTTCGCAGCCTAAACCGATTAGCAAAATTGCGCCGAAATTTGGATTGTGCGCATAGCCGTTGAGGGTACGATGCAGCGTCTCGAAGCCTTCACCTTTGGATGACATGCCGCAGCCGGTGCCATGCACGATAGGTACGATGCCATCAATGTTCGGGAAGGCATCCAACAAGCCTTCGCGCTCAACCGCTTCGCCAATAAACTTCGCCACCGAGCCTGCGCAGTTCACCGAGGTGATAATACCGATGTAGTTACGGGTGCCGACTTTGCCATTGGCGCGCTGAAAGCCCTCAAAGGTGTACTCACGATCAGGAGCGGGCAAGGGGACATATTCACTACTAAAGCCATAGTCCTGCTGATGTTCGCCCATGCCTAAGTTATGAGTATGCACATGCTCGCCAGCTTTAATATCGGCGGTTGCCTGACCAATGGATTGCCCGTATTTCAGGACTCGCTCACCTTGCTTGATATCGGCAATGCAGATTTTATGGCCCGATGGCACTGGCTGTAATAGCGTGGTGGCATTGGGTGGAATCTGCTCTCCGGCAACAAGATCACTTAAGGCAATGACGACATTGTCTGAGGCATGTAATTGCAGGGCTTTGGCGGTTTGCTCAGTCATAATTGGCCTCGGGCTTAGATTTTTACAACGACTTTAATCAGGTTGTCTCGGTCATCGACCAGTGCTGATAAGCGCGACTCAATATTTTCCATGGGCACCACTTCTGAGCAGAGTTTACTGCTGTCGATGCGCTTGTTACGCAGCGTATCAATCACGTGATCGAAGTCTTCTTTTAGGGCGTTACGACTACCGATCAAACGCATTTCACGCTTGTGAAATTCAGGATCTGAAAAGGTGATGTCGTCTTTTACCACGCTGACCAGGGCATAGGTTCCGCCGTGCGCCAACAATGGAAAGCCACCTTCGATAGATTGCTTATTGCCGGTAGCATCAAACACCACATCAAAGCCATCCGCCAAATCACCGCTTAAAATATCGGAGCCAACTTTATGTAGCTTGTCAAAACCAAAGGCTTTTTGAGCGCCGGCCATGCGGGTTTCACTCAAATCCATCAAGTGCACATCGGCACCTTCAAGCTGAGCGAATAGGGCGGCACCAATCCCAATTGGGCCAACGCCGACTACTAACACGCGGTCGCCTTTAGTCACTTCAGAGCGACGTACTGCATGTGCACCAATACTTAAGAATTCAACCATAGCCGCTTCGGTCAGCGTCAGGCCTTCAGCAGAGTACAGGTTGGTGGCTGGAACGGCTAAGCGCCCACACATACCACCATCGCGGTGTACACCAAGTACTTCGATATTCGAGCAACAGTTTGGTTTGCCACGTTGGCAGGCACGGCACTCGCCGCAATATAGATATGGGTTTACCACCACGGTATCGCCCTTATTCCAGCCAGCGGCAGATTCGGCAACCACTGCACCAATCTCATGACCGATTACGCGGGGATAGTTTAGGAACGGGTGCTTGCCTTCAAAAATATGAAAGTCGGTACCGCACAGTCCGATGCTTGAAACATCCAACAGTACCCAGCCTTCCGGTGCTGTTTGTGGCATCTCGCGCTCGACCAGTTGGAAATCACCCGGTGAAATACAGGTGCCGCATTGCATGGTTTGTGTGTCTGCTTTATTCACATCAGCCTCGTTAATTAGTTTAGGGTTTGCGCGTTGCGGGGTGTCCAGTCATCGGGCAGCGAGCCTTTGATGATTAGGCTTAGCACATCGTCTTTAGTCACTTCATCGATAGCATGGGAGCCGACATTCTGGCCTTTGTTCATCACCATAATACGATCGCATAGCTCAAACACATCGTGCATATCGTGGCTGACCAGGAAGATGCCAATGCCTTCGGCTTGTAGCTTTTTAATGATCTCAGCGACCATCGCCGTTTCTGAGGGGCCTAGTGCCGCGGTGGGCTCATCCATAATCAAAATTTTGACATTGAAATAGATGGCGCGGGCTATGGCGATCACCTGGCGCTGTCCACCGGACAGGCTGGAAACCGGATCGCTGAGGTTTTTGAAATTGGGATTCAAACGATGCAGGGCTTTGCGAGCCTCTTCCATCATACGTTTGTCATCAAGGTTGCCGAAACGGGTTTTTAACTCACGTCCCAGAAATAGGTTGGAGGGCGCATCTAAGTGATCCGCCAGTGCCAGTGTTTGATAAATAGTTTCGATGCCGCAGGCGCGGGCATCTTGTGGCGTGCTCAGTTTTTTGGCTTCGCCGCGCACTTTAATATGGCCTTCTGTGGCGTCCATTGCGCCAGAGAGAATACGCATCAGGCAGGACTTTCCGGCACCGTTGTGCCCCAGCACGCCGACGACTTCACCGGGGTGTAAATCGAGCGATACGCCCCGAATTGCCTCGACTCCACCAAAGCGTTTTTTTATGTCGAGCATCTCGACTAGCGGGGAGGCGGTTTGGTTTTGGCCGGTCATCTTATGACTCCTGTGTTGAGTTTAAATGCTTACCGACGGGGAGGAGATCCGCCGGCAAGCGTTCACTGCGTGTTGCTTATCGTTTTCGGCATTGCTTTTTTCGGTGTTGCTTAGTACAGAACGTTTTTCGCGACATCAGAGTCGATGTTTTCTTTAGTAACCATCACAACGCCGGTATCAATGAATGATTCGATTTTCTTGTCATCCAGCATATCCAGCATTGCTTGTACGCCCAGCTCACCCATTTGGAATGAACCCTGAACTGCGGTTGCCTTCAATGTGCCATCGCGAACAAAGGCTTGAAGATCTTGATTTCCATCAAAGCCAATCGCCGTTAAGCTGCCTGCTTTACCGGCTTGTACCAATGCGCGGCCCATGCCTACAGCGGTTGGCTCGTTTGCGCCATAAATACCTACCAGGTCAGTATTCGCTGCCAGAATATCGGTGGTTTGGTTAAGCGCCATCGCCATTTGAGATTGCGAGTAGAAAGGACCAACCACTTCCAGTTTTGAGTTTGCTTTCAGGTAGTCGATAAAGCCACCTACACGACCGATTTCAGAACCCACACCCGCCACATAAGACATCACAGCCACTTTGCCGGTTTGGCCAACGCTATCAATCATCAACTTAGCGGCTGTTTCGCCAGCAGCTTTGTTATCGGTTGATAAAAACGTTTGGTAAGTACCCTTAGCGCCTTCGCCTAAAGCCGAATCAATAATCGCAACCGGAATACCCGACTCATAAGCACGCTTAACCACGGGGCTCAATGCATCAGGATCGGATGGCGCTAATACAATCGCGGATACACCACGGTTGATCGCGTTTTCAACCAGATTGACCTGATCTGCGACAGCAGACTCGGAAGCTGGGCCGTTGAACGTAATGGTGTGCTCTTTTTGCCCTGCGATTGCAGCGTTGGCACCTTTGTTTACATTTTGCCAAAAGTTTGAATTGGTCGTTTTTACGATAACGGCAATTTCACCAGCAGTTGCTGACAGTGGGCCAACCAGTAATGAGCCTGCAACCATCAGTGTTGTAATAACCTTGTTCATGCTTCCTTCTCCTTGTAAAAAACAGACGTCTTGCGACGGTACTTTTAGCCGGGCCTTAGCGCCGGTTTCTGACTTGATCGATATACACCGCCAGAATGACGACGAAACCAATCACAATTTGTTGAATGAATGATGAGGTGCCGGCCATGTTTAAGCCGTTTCTCAGCACACCGATAATGAATGCACCGATCATGGTGCCGGAAATATTACCCACGCCACCCATCAGTGAGGCGCCGCCGATAACCGCGGCTGCAATCGCATCCAGCTCGTACATCACACCTTCATTAGGCTGCACGGTGATCAAGCGAGACATCAGCACGACGCCGGATAAACCTGCTAGTGCACCGGAAAATGTGTAAGCGATCATCTTGGTTCTGTGAACCTTCACACCAGATAAGCGAGCCGCTTCTTCATTAGAGCCAACCGAATAAATATGACGACCAATCTGACGGCGATTTAATACATAGGCGACGCAAACTGCCATAAAGATCAATAGGATGGCAGGGTAGGGAATACCGGGGAAAATCACTTTCGGGAAGCCATTGCTGCCCATTTCAACCACTCTAAACAGTGCGCCATTACCTAATACACCAAAGCCTTCACCCAGTTGTGAGATTGGGGCTGCGCCGGTGAGTTGTAGGGCGACACCACGGGCAATCAACATCATTCCAAGGGTGGCGACAAAGGGGGTGATGCGCATTTTGGTAATGACGAAGCCATTAAATAGCCCGCACAATGCACCGGTGACAACCCCGAAAAACATCGCCGGAACCACTGGCATCCCTGCTTTAATCATTAAGCCGGTAATGGTGCCGGACAGTGCCAGTACCGAACCAACACTCAGATCGATACCGCCGGTAATAATGACCATGGTCATGCCGATACCGAGCAGGCCAATAATCGCGGTTTGCAGCAGGATGGTGAGGCCGTTATTAACGGATAGGAAAGCGGAATTACCAAAAGAGAAAATGATAATCAGAATTAACAGTGTGAGTAGTGCGGATAGCTTGTGAAACATGCCGGCTGAAATCGCCAGACGAAGTTTCCCCGCCTCATTGCGTTTGATAAGTGCCAAAATTTCCTCTCCCAAAGACTTAAATGAATTAAGTATTTAATAATAAAAAACATAATGAAGTAGGTTGAAATCCAAGTCAATGGTTTTTTATGATTAATAGACAAAAGCTTGCTAGAATGAGGCAACAATCGACAAAAGGTGGATATGGAATGGCGAGACCTGATGCACGCTATCGAGAGGCGTATAACAAGTTGCTTGATATTTGTGGCGCGCTGGCGCTCGACGATAAGCTGGCGTCGGAGATGGCATTGGCTAAAGAAGTGGGTGTGAGCCGGACCGTGGTGCGCAATGCATTGCAACGCCTGCATGATGAAAAAATCATTCTGTGGGACGGTCGCCAGAAAACGCTGATTCGCAAGCCGCTCGCTAAAGACCGCATCAAAATAGAACGTAAGAATACCAGTATCGAATCGCTGCAAAGCCGCTTTTTAGGCTGGGTGGCGCGCTTTGATGTGCCGCCAAATACCGCGTTAAATGTGGCGCAACTCTCCAAAGAGTTCGAAGTTGCCCCGCATACTTTGCAAGAGTTTTTAGCCAGCTTGAGTCGCTTTGGTTTGGTGGAGCGTAAGCCGCGTGGTGGTTGGATATTGCTGGGCTTTACGCTGGACTATGCCATGGAGCTATCCGAGTTTCGTACCTTGTTGGAATTAAACGCGATGAAGACCTTCGTGCGTTTGCCTAAGGATAATCCTGTGTGGAAGGACTTGGCTAAGTTGCGGGTTGAGCATACGACACTGCTGGAAAATATCGACACGAACTATCATGAGTTCTCGCGCTTGGATGAGAAGTTTCACCGCACCATTAATAGCGTGGTTAAAAACCGTTTTGTGGTGGATTTTCAAAAAGTCATCGCGTTGATTTTCCATTACCACTATCAATGGAATAAGGATGGCGAGCGCCAGCGTAATGAAGTGGCGGTAAGAGAGCACTTAAGCTGGATTGAAGTGTTGGAAGGCGGCGATGAGACGTTGGTGGAACAAACCGTTAATAAACATATGAAGACCTCGCAGGAGACCTTGCTGTCATCGCTGCGAGTGAATAATTTGGTGTAAAGATTGCCAGTTAGCTAGCCAGCTAGACTCAGGGCAAACGCATGAACATAAAATAATCAATTTCAGGGCCAGGTATCCTATAAAATGAAGATTTTTCTTCATGAGTCAGCGCTCACTCTTAGAATACATCGAACAACTCCCCGACCCTCGTCAGTCTAACAAATGCAGCCACCGCTTTAGTGAAGCCATTTTTATGGCGGTCTGCGGTATTTTGTGTGGTGCTGATGACTGGAATAGCATCGAATTATACGCAAAAACCCGTGAAGATTGGTTTCGTCGCTATCTGAAACTCCCTGGCGGTGTTCCGTCTCATGATACCTTTAACCGCTTGTTTTCATTGCTGGATCCGGCGCATTTTCATGATATTTTTATCGAATGGGTACAGGACACATTAGTACAAACGGAGTTAGCGGGTGTCATTGCGGTTGATGGGAAAACGCAACGTGGCTCCCGCGGTCACTCTGCCCCCACCAGTCATACCGTCAATGCCTGGTCCACTGAGCTGGGTATTTGTTTAGGTCAGGAGACGGTAAATGACAAGTCAAACGAAATCACGGCAGTCCCTACCTTGCTGGAAAAGCTGGCGATTAAAGGGTGCTTAGTGACGGCGGATGCAATGAGCTGTCAAAAGAAGATTGCGAGTCAAATTGTGAAGCAGCAAGCGGATTACCTATTAGCGGTTAAAAAGAACCAACGGAGTCTGTATAACGCCATCGATACTCACTTTATGGGTTATTGGGCACAGCATCCGGAGGACTCACCGACTGATCCAGCGTTCAGTGTGATGACGGATGCGAAACACCACCGTCAGGAGTATCGCCGTTGTTCGGTGCAAGACGCTTCCGGGTGGCCGGCACTCAAGAGCTGGGGGGCTAAAACGGTTGCCGCAATTCAGTATGATCGGGAGGTAGGCGAAAAGAAAACCAGTGATATTCGTTACTTTGTGAGTAGCCGGGTGATGTCCGCCGAGGCGGTACTGATCGCCAGTCGCCAGCACTGGCAGGTGGAGAATAATCTGCATTGGGTGTTGGATGTTGCTTTCAATGAGGATCAATCCCGCGCTCGGCAGGGATTTGCCGCTAAGAACCTGGCCACTGCCCGACAAATTGCGTTGAATTTACTTAAACAAGATACGACGATTAAGCTAGGCATCAAAAATAAACGGAAAGGCTGTGGCTGGAGTGAGAAGTACTTATGCCATATTCTGGGACTGATTGTTTGATTTATGTTCATGCGTTTGCCCTGCCAGCTAGACTTGGCTGGCAACAATTGCTGCCAGCTGTGGTTTTGCAGACTCATCCCCATGGTCAGCCGCCCACGTTAGAAACGCTTTGATACGTCGCTCTACTTTTTCAGTATGATTTTGGGCAATATCCGCCAGCTTGTGATCAAGGAATGGATTGGAAAAGCGGTCCATCGTAGCGAGCACATAGTCCTTCGCCGCTTGCTGTAAACCGGCGGCTTTAAAGCCCGGAATTACTTCTGTTTCATACAGCGACTTGAGCGCCTTGTTATAGTCCGCATCTTCCAATAGCTCACGCACAAACTCATGTGGCTTAGCACCCGCCTGTTGCCAGCGATCAACCAAATAGGTATGCCCGAGGTTTAGGATAAACAGCTTGAGCGATTCAGTGATTTCAAGGCTATCCACGACTTGCACAGAGGGGTGCTCACAGGGCAGCTGAAGCCCGGCCTGATTCTCAATCGCCCAGAGCGCATAGGGCTCGGCCACTGCGCCAGCCGGTTCAATCGGCTCCGATACAATGCGATCAACCAGTGAGTTAACCCAAACCACGTCATTTTTCAGGTAGTCGATCAGCCCAGCTTGTGGATGCACTTCGGCAATCTCAAGCACACGATCGCGCAGCGCTTGGCCATTATCCACAATCAACTCCATTGGCATGACCTGAATGCCACCTGCGCCAGCCTGAAAGCGTGCAATCAACAGCTGCAATAATTTCGCAGGATACGACATGGATTGCACAAAGCTCAGCTCGCTATCGGAAGGGGAGGGCTGAAAGCCTGTGTCGCTGGTGTTGGATAAAACAAACTGCGCCTCCTCCACGGCAATGCGTTGAATTTCATCCCAGTCAGTTTGGGTGGGTAGGGTACGCGCCACGCTGTGAACGCGGGTTTCATAGTCCACTACTTGCCTAGCGGATACGCCGCGCACTTGCACGGGGTAACCGGCTTCATCTGCCAATGCCGCCAAACGCCCGGCTCGATCCGCGCTGCCAGAGCTTTGCACAATGGTGATTTTACCGACGGCTTTGCCAGCGGCCAGCGCTTCTGAAACAAATAAATCTGCGTGTGCTTGCAGGAAGCGGCTAGTGCCGAACTGGAGTATTGGAGTTGAAATCATGAGTGCTAATCCGTTGAAAGGTTAAACAGTCACTCTGTAGCGCTTGTGGTTTCAGAGTCTGTATTGTATTTTATTATAATAAACCATAGGAGCGGGAAGTAATGCAAGTAATAGATGCGCATCAGCATTTCTGGAAAATCGACCGGGGTGACTATTTCTGGATGGATGATTCTGTTGCGGCTATTCGTCGCGATATTCTACCGCCAGACTTGCAAGCGATCGCGCCACCGCTGGGTGTGACGGCAACGGTTGTGGTTCAAGCGGCCGCCACGGTTGAGGAAACCGAGTTCTTATTAAGTCTTGCCAAGCAGCACAATTGGATACAAGGCGTGGTTGGCTGGGTTGATTTAACCTTGGAATCTACCCCTGAAACTTTGGCGACGCTGGCGCGCGACCCGCACTTCAAAGGCATTCGCCCGATGCTGCAGGATATTGAAGACAGCCATTGGATTCTCCAGCCGGTAGTCATGGAAAACCTGAAGCAACTGGCCAAACTAGGCTTGAGTATGGATGCGTTAATTACGCCCCGACACCTCGATATTATCAATCAACTCGCCAATGAAATACCTGAGCTGCCAATGGTTATTGATCATTGCGCCAAGCCGGTGATTGCTGCTGGCAATGCCGCCAGTGACGACTGGCATAAAGGCATACGCCAGTTAGCGGAGCATCCGCAAATTTATTGCAAGCTCTCTGGTTTAGCTAATGAATATGGCAATGGTTGGAGCGCCGATAGCCTCTCGCCCATCGCACAATGTGTACTGGAATGCTTTGGTGCAGAGCGCGTGATGTGGGGGAGTGATTGGCCGGTATTGGAGTTGGTGGGTGAGTATGGAGACTGGCTACAAGCTGCCAAAACCATGACACAACACTGTAGTGAGGCCGAGCGCCAAGCACTATTTTCTGGCACGGCCAGCCGTTTTTATCGACTTAATTAATATAATTTACAAACACCTTGAGGAATCACTTATGCAACGTATGTCCATGGTTATTGGTATTGCGCCCGAGCACATCGAAGAATATAAAAAGGTCCACAGCGCGGTTTGGCCTGAGGTATTGGCACGGCTGAGCCAGTCGAATATTACCAATTATTCTATCTTTTTACGCCAGCCTGAAAACCTGATGTTTAGCTATTGGGAATATGTGGGGGATGATTTTGAAGCGGATAATGCGAGTATTGCCGCTGATCCTGTGACACAGGAATGGTGGAAAGTATGCGGCCCAATGCAGCGACCCTTAGAAACTCGGGACGCTGGCGAATGGTGGGCGGGGATGGAAGAGGTGTTTCATCTGGATTAATGTTATGCGAGGGCAGGGGCTTACCTGATGTTTCAGGGTAAGCCCGTTTATTTCCCCAGTTTGGATAGCATTTCCGGTTTCATAAACTTATTGATAATCACCATAAAGCCAATCGACGGCACCAGTAAAATCAACGCCGTAATTGATGCAATCTGATAGTTACCCTCCATGCTCGCGGTATACAGCAGCAACGGCAGGGTGGTGATATCCGGAGCACCGACAAAGAATGTCCCGGTAAACTCATCCAGCGATTCTAAAAACACAAAAATGCAGCTGGCAATAATCCCCGGTATGGCTTGCGGCAATACGATATGAAAGAAGGTATACACCGGCCCAGCGCCTAAGTTGCGTGAGGCACGCTCCAGCATCGGGTCAGTTGTTGAAAACGCTGCCACACTAATCCATACGGAAAACATTAAGCCGTGCACGCTATGCACCAGCACGACACCGAGCAGTGTGCCATTGAGCCCGAAGTCGTAAAAAATACGAGCGATATTGATATACACCGTGAGATTGGGAAATGCCTGCGGAATCAAAAACAACAGCATCCAAAAAGCACGGAATGGCATGCTGCGTTTGGAGAGCGCATAGCCTGCCGGAACCGAGACCAGCAAACAGACAATCACAGTGAGTACTGCAATTAAAACACTGGTCAGCAAAGAGCCCGACACATCGCTGTAAGGGTTAAATACCTGATGCCAATACTTGAATCCCCACTCCGAAGGTAGCGCATGTGGGAAATACCATGTTTCGGCAACTGTCCAGATCAGCAGGTTGGCAATTGGCCCGAATAGAATTAGCGCGAAGGCTAAAATGAACAGGCATTGCAGCCAGAAACTGGTGCGCAGTTTGTCTAAGTGCAGCACTTCGTAAAGCGAGCGTTGATGGCTTGTGTAAGTACTGGTTTGTGCGCTGGTTTGAACACTGTGTTTAGCGATGGACATATTACAGAGCTCCTTTATCTTTTAAGCTTTGGCGTAGATAGAACCAAGCCAGTCCGGCGCAAATCAGGTAGGAGACTAAGCTCAATGCATTGGCCACATGGTAGTCGCCATAAGAGTTAATGCGGAATGCCATGTCGGTGGTCATCATGGTTGGCGTGCCGGTGCCGATCATTAGCGGAACGGATAACACCGACATAATCGTGACTGTTGATAACACCATTGCCACGCCCAGCGTTGGGCCAATTTGTGGCAGAATAATTTGAAATAAAATACGAATGCGTGATGCGCCCAAGTTACGGGCAGCTCTGATCTGCGACTCATCCAAAGCCGCCATCGCGCCAGTAATCAGTAGGGTACAAAAGGCTAATTGCTTCCAGACAAATACAATAATGATGCCGCTCCAGCCTAGAAAGGAGATAGTCTCCATTGGCGTCATGGCACCGGAGGCCACAAAGGCATTATTCATTAAGCCATTTTTAGCCAGAAAGGTGCGCATCATTTGCGCGGTGACAATGAACGGAATAAACAGTGGAATACGGTAGATAAATCCCAGAATGCCAACCAGCGAGCGAAACGGTGAGAGTGTAATCAGCGCCGCAATGGTTACCGATAACACGGCTAGAATAGCCACGCTAATTAATACAATAATGACCGTAAACAGCATGTCATTGGAGTAAAGCTCAAAGGCTTTCTGCAAGTGCGCCAGCGTTAATACGCCATCAAGCGTGACCGCCGAGTACAGCGAAAAGAACAGCGGATACAGAAAGAACAGCCCCACCATTAAAGCAGCGGGAGCAATTAACCATAGGTTGGAATGTGTGGGATGGCGCATGAAATTATCCTGAAAATTAATACAGCCCTGAGCGCGAAGGAGTGCGCTCAGGGCGTACTTTGCTCGATTAGTTTGCTACCTGACGCTCGTAACCTTCTTTGATATCATCAAAGAACGGCGCAATCGGGAAGCTTTTACCGTATTTGGATAAATCATCCGGTGTTATTTCAGCGAACAACTTCTCCCACGTTGCAGAGTCTAAATTGCCTTTTACGTGCTGTGCATCAATCCCCGGATACCAGTTAAAACGTTTAACAATGCCTTCAGCCTGTACCTCGGCGCTGGTTGCCAACTCGATGAATTCACGTGCCAATTTAGCATTGGTGGCTTTAGCCGGAGTCACGTAATACATCGGCTGCCCTGGCATTCCCGGCGCAATCAGCGATAGCTTCATGGATGGAGGAATCTTGCCCTGATCTTTCCAGCTGTAAAACATATCGACCCAGACTGGCCCCATGAAAATCTCACCGCGATTCAGCATATCCAAGGTGCCGGCATTGCCCGGAGTGAAGGTGATGTTTTTGTTAAATGCTTTTAGATCGGCGAATGCTTTTTCCCAGCCCGCTCCGACTTCTTTGCTGTACGGTGCGCTGGATAATCTTGCCGCATCGGTGCCATAAGCGTAAATCCAACCAGTCACAAAGCTCACGCCAGACATGCCATTTTTGATGCCGTTATAGCCGAAGGCTCTAGGGTTTTCCTGTGTCCACTTCACCAATTCATCGTAAGATTTTGGTGGGTTTTTAACTAAGTCGCTGTTGTAGGCGATGGCGGTTTGGCTGTGGAACATCGGCATAACATAGCCGCTAACATCCACACCTAAAGCATTCTCAGCGCTGTCGCGAGAGACCAGTTTGCCGGTTTTAATGTCGCTGCGGTAGTTGGCCAGCAAGCCACTTTCGACCATCTCGCCACCAATCTTTTGATGAACCACGGCCACATCAACATCCCAGTTTTCAAGGCCACTGTTTTTCTGCGCGGCCAGTTTTTCTAAAATCTTATGAGAACCAGCGTCGCCTGGACCGGTGCCGACGATATTCACTTTAACGCCGGGGTGAGCCGCTTCAAACTTTGGTGCCAGATAAGTTTTTACGTAGTCGACCATATTCTGGCCACCGGCAGACACCACATTTAGCGTGGTATCGGCGTAAGCGTTTCCGGCAAGCTGAGTTAGGCTGAGTGACGCCAGTGCAAGGATCTTGAATTTACTTAACATGATTCTTCCTTATTCATTAAACGTAGAGGTTTTAAATTAACAACAAGTTTTAAGGTGATGCGTAGCGCTAGAAAACGTGCAAGGCATCGGCTGGAACAGATAAGGTCACGGGAGTATTGGCTGGCAGATTTATGGCATGATCTGCCTGAAGGGTGTGCATCCCGCAGCGCACACTCATTCGATAACTGTTGCCTAAAAAGGCACTTTGTTGGATAAGGCCAGAGAGCTGCAGCGAGTCGCTAAGAAGGTTTGAAGTTGTGTCGCTATGCACGGCAACATGCTCGCTGCGAAACAAAATCTGGCGGCGACCCGAAGGCTTAGTTAGTAATTTTTCAGGGAGTCTGGCTAAGGCTGGGCTATTAGCTGAGAGGCTATCCTTAAGCTCATCTTCGGAGTCAAATGTCAGTTTGTTATCCGCACCCATAAAGTCAGCGACAAAGGCGGTCGCAGGCTGGTGATAGATTTGCTCTGGTGTGCCCAGTTGCTCAATTTGGCCATTATTTAACACCGCAATGCGATCGGCCATCACCAGTGCTTCCTCCTGATCATGCGTCACTATCAGTGAGGTGAAGCCAAGTTGTTGTTGCAGGGCTTTAATCTCGTGGCGCACGCTGAGCCGAACCTTGGCATCCAAATTAGAGAGCGGCTCATCCATCACTAACACATCGGGGCGAATCGCTAAGGCCCGCGCTAAAGCCACTCGCTGGCGTTGGCCGCCGGAGAGTGCCGTGACTTTCTCATCCTGCAAGCCTTCCAGATTCACAATGCTTAATAGCTCACGAATGCGCTTTTGAATTTCCAGCGGCTTCACTTTTTGTACCTTCAGGCCATAACCAATATTTTGGCCAACCGTCATGTGCGGCCACAACGCATAGCTTTGAAACACCATAGTGATATTGCGCTTCTCGGCTGCCAGCTTAGTAATCGTGCGCCCGCCAACGAAAATATCACCTTGAGCCACCGGCATAAAACCACACAGCGCATTGAGCAAGGTTGTCTTGCCACAGCCCGATGGCCCCAGTAGGGCAATCATCTCGCCTTGATCTACGGCAAGGTTGATGTCGTTCAGAATTAACTTTTTGCCGTAGCTGGCCTGTAAATTCTCGATGCGCAAATGTGTCATAGTTATCCCGGTACTGATCAAAGGCGCTACGGCATTTTTAGAACTTTTTTTAAGAAATGAACACGTGTTCACTCGATTGTCATAAAAATGCAACCTGTAGCTGACATTATGGGTACCTACTGTGTCGTATCTTTATGACAGTTTGATTAAACGAGCATGACAATTTGGTGTAACGAGATGAAAGTGAAGGTAATTGGAAGTGGTAGCGCGTTCTCAACGCTTAATAATACGTCGTCGATAATGATTAAGGATGACACGCAAAATCAATGGCTTATCGATTGCGGGCCAACCGTTCCAAGAGCGATTTGGGCACAAGGTGTTGGAATAAATGAAGTGAACGCAATTTATTTCACGCACATTCACCCGGACCATTGTTCGGGTTTGCCAGCGCTGCTGAATCAGTGGAAAAGCTTTAAACGCAGCGAGCCATTGGATATTTTTTGTCAGGCAGATCAACAGGAAGTCTTAGAGCAATTAGTGGCTTTGGCCATTTGGCCGGCTACCACGATTTGCTTTGAAATCCAGTGGCATGAGATTACCGATGCTTTTAGCTGGAAGCATTGGCAGCTGCAAACCGCGGAGACGGTGCATGAAGTGAATAACCGTTCGCTGCGTTTAGAGATCGATGATCAGGTTTTGTTTTACAGTGGTGATGGAAGGCCTACCGAAGCCACGCGCCAGCTGATGTTTGGGGCTGATTTAGCCTTTCAGGAATGTGCCTCGTTTCAGGCTTTAGCTCCGGACTCCTCGCATGGGGATTTTCCTGATTGTGTAAACCTACTGAGTAGCACCCAAGTGAAAGCGCTCGGGGTTTATCACTGCTTTGATGAATATATTCCGGAGATTGAAGTGGCCGCGCGTGATGTGGCCAAGCTGTTTTTAAGCCGTGATGGCATGAGCTTTAACTTAGCTGAGATAAAGCTAGGAGGGTTTGATTTAGGTGAGGTGACATCACCAATATCCGGTTTAGATGAAAGCTAGCAAACCGCATAGGTATTACGATTATGCCAAAGTCTAAACAAGGCACGGTAACGGCGCAGGATGTGGCCGATCTGGCAGGCGTCTCGCGAGCGGCAGTTTCTCGAACATTAACCAATAATGGCAGCGTGTCACCAGACACTAGAGCAAAAGTTGAGAAGGCCGCTAAGCAGCTAGGTTATCAGGTGAATTTCTTGGCGCAGGGTTTAAATCGCAAACGTAGCTTATTGATTGGTGTGGTGGTGGCGCGGCTGAGCGATCCCTTTCGTAGTCGCTTGCTGGAGAGCTTAATCAATGAGATACAAGCCAAAGGCTATCAGGCGCTAGTTACTGAAGTAGGCAGTGCGCAGGAGCTGGAAGCCACCATTCGCCGCTTTACTCAGTTTCGGGTATCGGGTGTGATCGTGACCTCAGGTCAGCCACCCACCGAACTGATTAAGGAATGCATTCAGTTCAATATTCCGGTGGTGGGTATCAATCGTTATTCCGAAATCCCGAGTGTGGATTTTGTGTGTTCAGATAATGTGGCAGGGGCCGAATTAGCCGCACAGCAATTGATCGATAGTGGTTGTCAGCGTCCCGGTTGGCTAAATTTTCCCAACTCAACCTGGGGAGGAGTGAATCGCGGTGAAGCCTTTTTTGAAAGCTTGCAAGGCCGTGCGCCTGAGTTATTTAAATCCTTATTGCCGATTTGGGCAAAGAGCGATGGCTATGAAGGCGGGCGCTTAGCGGCGCATGAGCTGTGCCAGAGCCAGCAAGTGGTCGATGGTGTGTTTTGTGCGAATGACTTGTTGGCCTGCGGTTTTCTGGATGGCATGCGGGAGCAGGGTTTAGATGCACCGAAAGACTTCCAGCTAATCGGCTTTGATGATGTCCCGCAAGCCGCGCAATACAGTTATCGCTTATCCACCATCAGGCAAGATGCGGTCGCGGTTGCTCGACGGGCGCTCTGGTGTCTGGCTAGTCGTGGCAATAATGCGGAGCTGGCGCAGCGTATGGAAATTGTGCCGGTTTCGTTAGTGCTGCGTCATACCTCGCCATCCTTAAATCTCTAATTATTAATCCATTAAAAGTGAATCATTATGAGTAATCAGCAGCAATACCAAGCCTTAGAAGAGGCCATTCGCCGCGCTGGAAAACGTGCGCAACAGTTTCGGAAGGAAGGCTTGTCGGTCACGGTAAAAGGGCGTCAGGATTTTGTATCAGAAGCCGATGTATTGGTGGAGAACGAGCTTCGGGAAGTGATTAATGCATTGCATCCGGGAGATGCGTTTTTGGGTGAGGAGGGCGGCTTAAGTGGCGATAATGAGCTAGCCGAGGACGCAGGTATTTGGGTGATTGATCCTATAGATGGCACCACCAACTACCTGCAAAATATGGACTACTGGTGTGTATCAGTCGCCTACGTAAAGCAGGGCGTGCTGGAGTTGGGCTTTATCTATGCACCAGATCGCGATGAGTTTTTCAGTGCTAAGCGCGGCGAAGGGGCTTGTTTAAATGGTGTTCGTTTAGCGGTTCAAGAGCCGGAAGCGGGGCAGGCTATTTTAGGATTAGGCCGTTCGAATCGCCGACCGCTGCAAAACTATTTAGATGTATTGGTCATGTTGGATGAGCACGATATTGAGTACCGTCGCTTTGGCGCAGGTGCATTAATGCTGGCGCATGTGGCTTCAGGGCAAGTGCACGGCTATTACGAAGCGCATTTAAATAGCTGGGATGCATTGGCGGGTATTTTATTGATTGAGGAAGCGGGTGGCTGTGTTTCAGATTTTCTGAGGAATAACGGTTTACTGGAGGGGAGTCTTATGTGGGCGGCAACGCCTAGGTTGTGGGAAGACCTCAAAGACAAATTGTAAATGCTGAGATGTCCGCTTTTATGGCCACTTCAATGACGGGTGTTGGCTTACCTAAAAGAATTTAATTATCAATAGTTTAAATAGGTTTGTGCGCTCACGTAAGTAACCGTTGTGTCCGGTTCTTTGTCCGCTTTATTTCAGGGTGATAACAGCCTAGTGGGGCAATCATTAGGTCGCTGCTGGCCCCTATACTCTAAAGCAAGCTTGGGGATAAACTCTAATAATCTTACGCGCCACAACCACTGGAGAAATCATGCCACAGTCACCCCAGCACTATTTCAGCAAGTCATTTACCCAGCAAGAACCAATCCCCGAAGCGGGTATTGAGCGCGCGGTAGCAATTCTCCGTTCAGGCCGCTTACACCGCTACAACACACTACCGGGTGAACTCTCCGAGGCTGAGTTATTAGAGAAAGAATATGCCAAATACCTAGGCGTACCATATTGCCTAGCCTGCGCCTCCGGCGGCTACGCACTCCACATTGCCCTCAAAGCTGCTGGCATCAAAAACGGCGAGCCAGTACTAACCAATGCCTTCACCTTAGCGCCCGTTCCTGGCGCCATTAACAATGCCGGTGGCACGGTGGTACTGGTCGAAATCGATGAAAATTACTGTGTCGATCTAGCTCATCTGGAAAAGATGATGCAAGAAAGCGGCAGTCGCTTTTTTATGATTTCACACATGCGCGGGCACTTGGCGGATATGGATGCCATCGTTGCACTGTGCGAAAAACACGGCGTTATGCTAATCGAAGATTGCGCGCACACCATGGGCGCTAGCTGGAATGGCAAAGCCTCCGGCACTTTCGGCAAGATTGCCTGCTTTAGTACACAGACTTATAAACACATTAATTCCGGTGAAGGTGGCTTACTAACCACCGACGATGCAGAAATTATGGCGCGTGCAGTCATGCATTCCGGCTCTTACATGTTGTACGAGCGACATGGCGCAGCGCCAGCGGCAGAGGTGTTTAACGATATCCGTTTAGATACGCCCAATTACAGCGGTCGCATGGATAACTTACGCGCGGCTATTTTACGGGCGCAGTTGCCGCTTTTCGAAGCTAACTGCAAACGTTGGAATGATTTATATCGAGCCGCCGAAATGCTGTTTAGCCGCATTCCCGGTATTCAGTTGCCGGTGCGCCCTGAGCAGGAATTTTATGTCGGTAGCTCGATTCAGTTCCGTCCGATCGGGCTAAGCCATGAACAGATTCCGGAGTTTGTTGCCGCCTGTGCCGCACAAGGGGTTGAGTTAAAGTGGTTTGGCAGTGCCGATCCGCAAGGCTTTACCAGCCGCTTTGATAGCTGGCGTTATTTGGGTGAAGCGCCGAAGCTGCCGCAAACGCTGGCGATTTTGTCTAACACTTTGGATATGCGCTTGCCGCTGACTTTTGGTCCTGCGGATATCGAGGTGATTGCGCAGGTGATTGAAGAGGTCATTGCTGGATTTTAATCATCAATAAAAAACCCTCGCAACCAAGAATGGCGGCGAGGGTAGTCTTACAGGATCGGTTGGAAGGGATCGGTTGAGAGGGTTGGATTATTTCAGGTCGAAACGGTCCAATTCCATGACCTTAGTCCACGCGGCGACAAAGTCTCTGATGAAGCGCGGTGTCGCGTCTGCCGTAGCATACACTTCAGCCAATGCACGCAGCTGAGAGTTGGAGCCGAACAACAAATCAACGCGCGTTGCGGTGTATTTCAGTGCGCCAGTCTTGCGGTCCTTACCTTCAAATACCGCCTCTTTGTTATCCACTGGCATCCACTTGGTGCTCATCTCCAGCAGGTTAACGAAGAAGTCATTGCTCAAAGTGTCAACTTTGTCAGTGAACAAGCCGTGCTTAGCGCCGCCGACATTGGTGTTCAGGGCTCGCAAGCCACCCACCAACACCGTCATTTCTGGTGCGGTTAAGGTCAGTAACTGAGCGCGGTCTACCAGCATCTCTTCAGCAGTTACCGAGTACTCCGTTTTTAAGTAATTACGGAAGCCATCAGCCACCGGCTCCAATACATCAAAGGCTTCAGTATCGGTCTGCTCAGCGGTGGCATCGCCACGGCCTGCCTTGAATGGAACCGCCACAACCTGACCGGCATTTTTCGCCGCCTGCTCAATGGCTGCGTTACCGCCCAATACAATCAAGTCAGCCAGAGACACTTCCTTATCACCAGTTTGTGCCTTGTTGAAATCACTTTGAATGCTTTCCAGTGTGCTCAATACCTTGTCTAATTGTGCTGGCTCGTTAACTTCCCAATCCTTCTGCGGCGCTAAGCGAATACGGGCACCATTAGCACCACCACGCATATCCGAACCACGGAATGTTGAAGCAGAGGCCCAAGCGGTAGATACCAATTCTGAAATACTCAAACCGGATTTCAGGATAATGGCTTTCAGCTCGGCGATATCCGCCTCGTTAACCAATTCCTTAGCCGCTGCTGGAATCGGGTCCTGCCAAATGTAATCAACCGACGGAACCAGTGAGCCCAAGTAGCGAGAGTTTGGCCCCATGTCGCGGTGAGTCAGTTTGAACCAAGCCCGTGCAAATGCATCGGCCAATTCGTCTGGGTTCTCGTGAAAGCGCTTAGAAATTTCCAAGTAAATAGGATCTTCTTTCAGAGCGATATCCGAGGTGGCCATCATGGGTGCGTGGCGTTTGGTGGCGTCGTGTGCATCGGGTACCAAGTCAGCCGCTTCGCCATTTGCTGGCTTCCACTGCCATGCACCCGCTGGGCTTTTGGTTAGCTCCCAATCAAAGCCGAATAACATATCGAAGTAGCCGTTATCCCATTGAATTGGGTTTGGCGTCCATGCACCTTCCAAGCCGCTAGAAATCGTATCGACTCCAACGCCAGTCCCCATGCTATTGCTCCAGCCAAGGCCTTGCTCTGTCAAACCAGCAGCTTCAGGGTCTGCACCCACTTGTGCTGCATCGCCAGCGCCGTGCGTTTTACCGAAGGTGTGGCCACCGGCAATCAGCGCTACCGTTTCTTCATCATCCATCGCCATACGAGCGAAAGTGTCGCGAATATCAAACGCAGAAGCCAATGGATCAGGCTTGCCGTTCGGGCCTTCCGGGTTTACATAAATCAAACCCATTTGTACCGCCGCTAACGGGTCTTCAAGCTCGCGGTCACCTTGGTAGCGCTTGTCATCTAACCACGTGGTTTCTTTACCCCAGTAGATATCTTCTTCGGGCTCCCACACATCAGCGCGGCCACCGGCGAATCCTACTGTCTGAAGTCCCATCGACTCTAAGGCGCAGTTACCCGTTAAGATAAATAAATCAGCCCATGAAATGCTCTGGCCATATTTTTGTTTGATCGGCCACAATAAGCGACGTGCTTTATCCAAGTTGACGTTATCCGGCCAGCTGTTTAGTGGTGCAAAACGCTGTGAACCAGTTCCGCCACCACCACGGCCATCCGAGGTGCGGTAGGTGCCGGCACTGTGCCATGCCATACGAATAAAAAATGGGCCGTAGTGACCGTAATCGGCAGGCCACCAGTCTTGTGAGTCCGTCATCAGGGCATACAAGTCTTGGCGAACCGCTTCAAGATCAAGCTGCTTGAATGCTTCAGCATAATCAAAGTCCGGGTCCAGTGGGTTCGACTTGTTATTGTGCTGGTGTAAAATTTTCAGGTTAAGTTGATTTGGCCACCAGTCATTATTATTTGTGCCTGTGGCTGCTGCGTGATTAAACGGGCATTTGCTTTGAGTCGACATAGTAATCCTTTAAGTGTGTTGTGTTTTGCGGGCTAACTTATGTGACTCAATGTAACGGCCACGAGTGGTTTGCGGCCAGTCGCTTTCATCAATCGTTACGATAGACAAATCGTTGCATCTAAGCAGATAGTGCTGGTTTTAGTTACTTAAAAGCATCCTTTAGCCATTCCTCGAACAGTCTGGCGCGCAGCGATTGGCCATCGGTTTGAGCCGCCAGCAAGAAGTAACTATTACGCTCGGGAATGGCGGTATCGAGTAGTCGAATCAAGCGGCCTTCCAGTAGATCCTGTTGCGCTTCATAGCGATTACAGAGCGCGACACCAAAGCCATGGCGCGCCGCGCTAAGTGCCAGATTAGTGCTGAAAAACAGAATGGTCTTGGTGTGTTCCGGCATGCTAATTTTCATGGCAGTAAACCAACGCGCCCAATTATCCAGCCCTTCATGCAGCAGTGGAAACTGCGTTAGATCTTCCGGTTTGGTCACCGAGGCTTCTGCACCGTGCAACATGCGCGGGCTACACACCGGGAAGATCTGTTGGGAAATCAGCTTCTCCACCCGCCGATCATCCGCCATTGGCTCGCCATAGCAAATCGCTACATCAATCTCGCGCGGAATCTCCCGTTGCTCGGGTTTGATCTCGACGGTGCGGATAGTGATTTGCGGATATTCCTGATGAAAATTGCCAATGATTTGCGCCAGCCAGTTTGCGCCCGCGGTTTGAGTACAGCCGATGACCAAATTGCCGGATAAGCTATCAGGGTCTAAGTACTGTGTACCATCCAAAATCCGGTCAAATCCCTCGCTCACCGCTTTTAATAAACGCAGTCCGGAGTCGGTCAGCTGTAAACGATTGTTAGCGCGAATAAACAGTTTAACCCCAAGCTCCTTTTCCAAGGCGCGCACTTGGTGGCTAATTGCGCCATGCGTTACGCCCAAGTCATCACCTGCTTTGCCCATGTTTAGGTGGTGGCCAGTGCGTTCAAAAGCGCGCAGGGCAGAGAGTGGCAGGGTGCGTCGATCTAGCATGGGAAATCCTAGCTGTGAGTATTTCTCACAGAGCTTATCAAAATATTTCAATTGCTGTGAATTATTGTTGCTTCGTATACTGAGTGCATAGAAACTTATTTGTGGTACAGAACGATGACAACGAACGCAGAATGGCAAGCAAGAAAAGAACACGCAATGGCACGTGGACAGGGCAATATGGCTCCGATCTATGTGGAGCGTGCTGAAAACGCAGAAATGTGGGATGTAGAAGGCAATCGTTATATCGACTTTGGTGCGGGTATTGCGGTAACCAATACGGGCCACATGCACCCGAAAGTAAAGCAGGCAGTGCTGGAGCAGATGGATAAGTTCAGCCATACCTGCGTGATGGTCACGCCGTATGACTCCGCCGTGATGCTGGCTGAGAAGCTGAATGAATTAGCGCCTGGCGATAGCCCGAAGAAAACCATTTATGTCACCACCGGTGCAGAAGCGGTTGAAAACTGTGTAAAGATCGCTCGTGCACATACGGGTCGTCGCGGCCTGATCGCATTTAACGGCGGTTTCCACGGTCGTACTAATATGACCATGGCACTGACCGGTAAAGTGGCTCCTTATAAGAGCAAGTTCGGCCCGTTCCCTGCCGAGATCTATCACGCACCGTATCCAAATAGCTACCATGGCGTAACCACTGAAGACTCCATGAAAGCGTTGGAAATGATGTTTAAAGTGGATATTGCACCGGAAGATGTTGCCGCGATTATCGTTGAGCCGATTCAGGGTGAGGGTGGATTCTACATTGCACCACCTGAGTTTATGCAGGCGCTACGTGCCTTATGCGACAAGCACGGCATCGTGATGATTTCAGATGAAATCCAAACCGGCTTTGCACGTACCGGTAAATTCTTTTGCACTGAATACTCCGGTGTTGAGCCTGATTTGATGACAACGGCTAAAGGTATGGCCGGTGGTTTCCCACTAGCAGCTGTCGTTGGTAAAGCCCACATCATGGATGCACCAATGCCAGGTGGCTTAGGTGGAACTTACGGTGGTTCGCCAATCGGTTGCGCAGCAGCGCTGGCCGTTATCGAAGCGATTGAAGAAGAGAAGCTGGTCGAGCGTGCTAATCACGTTGGTGCAGTGTTTATGGAAAGCTTGGGCGCACTGCAACGTGCACATCCTGACCGCATCGGTGAAATCCGTAATCGCGGCGCGATGATTGCGATGGAGCTGGTTAAGAATGGCAACCCTGATGAGCCAGATGCTGAGCTGTGTAAAGCCATGGTTGCCGCTGCTCAGGAAAAAGGTCTGATTCTGTTGTCTTGTGGTTTGTACGGTAACGTGATTCGTTTCCTACCAGCACTGACTATTCCAGATGCGATTATGACTGAAGGCCTGACGTTGGTTGCCGAGTGCTTTGAAGAACTGGTTTAACGCTTAAGTATTTAAGCCTTAGATTGATAATGAACCCCGGCTTTGAGTCGGGGTTTTTTATTGGGCAATATTCTACGCTTGTGTCTGTGGTTTAAAGTGTATCGGTTGTGCGGCATTACGAGCGTGTATTGAGCCCTTGAGCTTGCCTTTCTCTTGCAGAATCAGTGGAACGCATTGCGTTTTATCCTCATAGATATCCACACAGTCCAGACAGCCAAAACACTCCGTATAACTAATCTCGCCAGTTTTTTTAATGGCCTGATAATCACAGCGCACCTTGCACAGCTGGCAGGGTGAGCCGCAGTCTTCCCGCCGTTTAATCCATTTACTAAGCCGCAAGAAACCACCAATGGCCATAAACGCGCCAAGTGGGCAGAGGTAGCGGCAGTAGCCTTTAAACACGACCAGCGAGACCAATAAACACAGCAGTGCATAAGCCGCGAAATACCATTCACGAACAAAGAAGACCGAGATCGCGGTCTTGAACGGTTCAACCTCTACCGCCGTATCGAGCTGGCGCGGTATAAAGAACGCCACTGCAACCAGCCCCAGTAGCGCAATGTATTTGATTGACTTTAGGCGGCTATCTAGCTTGTCACTAATTTTAAGCTGAGGAATAGACAGCACTTTGGCGACCTTGGCAACGAGTTCCTGCAAGGCACCAAACGGGCAAAGCCAACCGCAAAACAATGCTCTGCCAACAATAAAAAAGCTAACAATCACCACGAGCCAGATTAATAGTGAAAACGGATCGTACAATAAGAAATCCAATGGCTTACCGCTCACCGCAGCAACCAAGGCTGCCAGCGGCGTGACGATGGAAAGCTGCCCTTGTCCCCACCAGCCAATAAATCCGAGTACCGCGATCAGCAAGGCCGCTCTTTGATAAGGCCACGATTTCATGTGTACAAACTTGCGGTTAAACAATACAACCAAGCAAATCAATGTGAGCAGGCCTGCCAGTATCATTAGGTCGGTCATGCGGCTGAAAACGGCGGCTTCAAATGGCGTGGGTGGTTGCACTGGCTTTTCGATATTAAAAAACTGTTTGTCCGCCTGATAGCTCCAGCTGAGTTTCACTTCACCAATTTCAGGCTTTAGAATGCCGCGCTGGCGAGTAGCGATTAATCCCAAATCCCAAGCTCTAACCGGGCTAAAGCCTTGTCGCCGGTCCAGTCTAACCACGATCGCCGTACCGTCATCGGGTACACCTTCTTTCAGGTCAATCAGTAAGTCAGCATCGCGAATGGAGAGCGGGAATTTATCTTGGTTGGCGGTAATCAGCGGTGGTGCGGTATTGCGTACAAACTCATCATCGATAAGGCCGTGAACCCCTTGCTCAATGAGCAGGATGGTTTCATCGTCGGGTGCAATTCGGTTAAAGCTCTCCCAATCCCGCAACATGCGCTTGCCCATGACTGAGCGCGCGACATGAGGATGAGTGACATCCACAATCCAGAGATCGACAAATAAATCATCATCCGCCGCGTCGGGAAACGGGTCATCTGAGCGCCACTGAGAGTCTGAGAACAGGGCGCGAACTTCGCCGTGAGTGGCGGTGACGTGTTTGGCCAGCCCCTGCGCGACCAATTCATCCCACGTGAATTCTTTACCCTCATCGCCTTTTAGCGAGACTTTCTCCTGAACCATTGAGAAGCCATTGAGCATGCTTTTGGCCACTTCCCGAGCCGAAGACAAAATGCTTTCATGCGCAATGCGTACCGAGGCAGTGGCTTTGGTCACGCCATCAAAATAGATCAGTGAGCCGCTGGAGCTTTGTTTGCCATAGCCTGAGCCGACAGTAATCGCGCTATTAATCGAGTGACCACGGTATTGCTCGATAAAGGCCCGAAACGGCGCTTCACCAAGGCCGGATACAAAAATGGGTTCGTTATGGTTGAGGAGTTTTACATCAATAATGATGCCATCAAGGTCGATGAGAATAATCAGATTAATGGGTGCGCCAGCGAAGCCGGGGAGCGGTTTAATCCACTCGCTTTCAATTACATAGCCGCCACGTGCGCCACCGCCATTTAAAAGCTCCCAAACGCCTTGGGTTTCTGTTTTCTCGCCCAAACTGTACGGGGCAATAACTTCAGCGCGAATGCGCTCTTCGGTGACCGGTTCTGCGGAGAGGGTAGTGGCCAGTAATAGGCCAATAAAAAAGAGCGCACAAACCTGTAGCGTGTGACGTATTTTCATTAGTTGAATATCCTCCCTCGGTCAGAAATCTAACTTGCGCCTTGTTCTAACGGTACAGCGAACCGCTTGCTGGCAGCCGGCGCTATGTCTGCCGCCAATTAGTAATCAGGCTGCGCATAACTGACGTCGTATTTCTCGAAAATTGTCTGCATGCGGCCATCTTTCACCATATCTTCAATAATGCCGTCGGCGGTGTAGAACACTTCCCGATAACGGAAGTTGACGGCAATGCCAATGGTCCACTCGTTGAGTGCAAAATTAACCAGTGGGGGAGTGTCGACGGCAACCTTCTCGGCTTGGTCGTCGGTTTTATCAAGGTATTCAAGCTTGCCCTTAACGCCCATAACGGCATCGACTTCACGCTTGAGCAGGCCATCAAAAGCTTGCTTGTGGTCGTCATAATGGATCACGTTTTTGCGTAACATGCCGCCATTAAAGTTGCCAAGGTAGAAGTCTGAAACGGTGTCGTTCTCAACGCCGACTTTGTGAAAACGGTAGTATGGTGTGGTCGGTGCGCCATCCGGAAAGGCATCCTTCCAGTAGGCAGTGGCTAAGGTTTCATTGAAGTACTGACCGCCCAGTACCACAAACTCATTGCGGCACTGGAGATCCTTATTGTACGGGGCATGCATCATAATATTGGAGACTGCGCCATTGATTAAGCCTCCTCGCCAAACTTGGTTGCGGAAATCGGCGTCTACATTTTCATCGGAGGCAAAAAAGTTAAACCTTGCTGCAACGCCGATTTCTTCCGCAATTACTTTGGCAATATCGATATCAATTCCTTTGGCTTCTGTTCCAGACTTCCAGGAGTAAGGGGCAAAGTCTTCATAAACGGCAAACGTTAAATACCCGCGTTCAAGAATCGTATCGAAATCTTGCCCAACAATATTTATCGTATCAGCGCGCTTAGGCACTACATCGCCAAAGCCTTTAGCTAAATCCTCACAATTGGCAAACGCCAATCCACTCACGGCTACCAGCCAGATGCTCAAACAGAATCGATACATTAATTATTCCCGCTATTTAGGATTATTTGGATGCACTCAAACCGATGGTTAGTATTTCGGCTGCTTTGGCAAAGCTGGTTGGAGAGCCATCTAATGCCAAGGCTGCACGCGAGACTGCTGACTCCGCCAGTGGTGCGCCAGAGGCTGTTTTAGCCGTCGCGCCGATATCCGCCAACTCTTTTTGAGCCTCTGTCGCCAGCTGGGCATAGTCTGCGGGATTGCTACCGGCTTCGATCGCACCGCCGAGTACTTTGAGTTTGTCGCGAATCGCGAACAGGGTCTCTTGGTTATCCTTAAAGGCATCATCCGCAGGACGGGTTTCAACATAGGTGCGAATCGCCCAAGCCGCTTGCTGGCCGAGGATGCTCTCAAAGCCCGGCATCTTGGTAATGCCATTTTGGGTTGCGCCATGGCGGAAGCGTTCGATGTACCACTCATCACCATCGGAGTCGGCACTGAGTAATCGTAGATCAGGGGCTATGCCACCGGAAACCACTTCAAGGCCGTGGCAGCGCGCGCAGTTTTCGTTATAGCCAGAGGAACCGATGTTGACAGCTTTCTGCCAGTTTTCGTTGCTTGGGTCACGCCAAGGGTTTTCCTCAAGCCACTCTTCGCCCAGCTCGGGAAGGTTGGAAGTATCCATCGCTTGTGGGGTCACGTTGCCATGAGCCGTTGCGTTGGTGTAGATGAACATGGATAGCGGGATAGATAAAAGTAGTGATGACTTCATTGGGTTTCTCCTCCAATTTTTTACAACAAATCTAAGTGTTTTTCAGGACGCAAAAGCAATTCGCTCGCGGTTTAACCTGTATCGTCGAAACCGCTTAAGCACTAGGGCCACATCCTAAGTTGATCGACAACGGACTGTAATATACCCCAAGATTTGGCTTTGCTAAGGGCCAGAGCGCGGCATTGGATTCTGAGGTTATTGATAAGGACTGCTGGTTTAGTCGCGGGCCGAGTTCACTGAGATTATCGAGGTCGTTAATCAATCATTTAAAGGCGTGTTTATGAAGTGGCTTACTACCGTCGTGCTTTTTGTTTGTTTGCTCAATCCGCTACTGGCGGAGGAGCCAAGATCGGTTGATGTGTTGTATCTGAAAATACAGCAGGCAGAGCGCCCAACCCTGTCAAACCTTGACCCGATTCCTGATGACCTTGGATTAAAAGGCGCGGAGTTAGGCATGAAGGACAACAACACAACCGGCAGCTTTTTGGGCTACACATTCCAACTGGATATTCAGGAATTTGATGAGGCGGATAGCGAAGAGGGGCTGGCATCGGTTAAAGCCGCAATCAAAAACAGCGATGCGGACTACGTACTGCTGGATATGAATGCCAAACAACAATTGGCAGTGATTGATGAGGCGGGGAGCGAGCAAAAGCTATTCTTTAATGTACGTGCTTATGATGTCTCGCTGCGCAATGAAGCGTGTCGTGCCAATCTGCTACACACGCTGCCAAGCTATGCCATGCGCGCCGATGCTTTTATGCAATTCCTCATTCAAAAGAAGTGGAACACGCTGCATTTGCTGGAAGGCAATAGCGAAGAGGATGCGTTATTTGCCCAAGCACTGCGCCGCTCGGCCAAGAAATATCAGCTGGAGTTTCAGCAAGATTCGAAGTGGTTACTCGATGGCGATCTACGCCGTCATGCGGCTTCCGAAGTCTCCTTACTCACGC
Source organism: Leucothrix mucor DSM 2157 (assembly GCF_000419525.1). NCBI lineage: Bacteria > Pseudomonadati > Pseudomonadota > Gammaproteobacteria > Thiotrichales > Thiotrichaceae > Leucothrix > Leucothrix mucor. The sequence continues at coordinate 3,667,026 of NZ_ATTE01000001.1, read as the reverse complement.
AGAAATTTGGTGACTACGATGTCTTGTTTGTGGCGGATGAGTGGAATGATTTTGCCCGTTACATTCGCTACAACACCTGGAAGCCAAGACCCATCTTTGGTGGCGACGGGCTACGCTCAATGGGCTGGTCTGAGGTGTTTGAACAATGGGGCTCTGCTCAGTTGCAAAGCCGCTTTAAATCGCTGGCCGACCGCGCCATGCAAAGCGAAGACTACGCCGCTTGGATTGCACTGCGGGCGATTGATGAAGTAAATCTCAAAACCAAATTTGCCCCGCTATCAGAGCAGAGAACCTATTTACTGAATGACGCTGAGCTGGCTGGGTTTAAAGGACGTCCACTGTCTTTTCGTGACTGGAATGGCCAGTTACGCCAGCCCATTGGTTTAGCGCACCAGAGTGCCTTGGTGGCGATGGCACCACTGGACGGTTTTTTACATTCACGTAACGAGTTGGATGGATTGGGATACGACAAAGGCGAATCAGACTGTAACGCATTTAAGGAGTGAGATTATGAAGAGGGGATGTCTTTTTACATTCACATGTTTATCCATGTTGGCTGGCACTGCGGTGGCAGATGAGATTTGGGTATCCAATGAAAAGTCGGACACGGTATCCGTGATTGATGTGGATACGATGGAGAAGGTACGCGAGTACAAAGTCGGTGACCGCCCGCGCGGGATTGTTTTTTCCAAGGACTACAATACGCTGTATATCTGCGCATCGGACTCTGATGCAGTGCAGGTCATGGATGTGGCATCGGGAGAAATACTCTATGACTTGCCATCGGGGGAAGACCCAGAGCAATTCGCTTTACATCCCAATGGTCGCCTGCTTTATATCGCCAATGAAGATGACGCGATTACTACGGTAGTCGATACTGAAACTCGTCGCGTGGTGACGCAAATCAATGTGGGTGTCGAGCCGGAAGGCATGGCCGTTAGCCCTGATGGCAAGGTTTCGATTACCACCTCTGAAACCACCAATATGGCGCATTGGATTGATACGGAAACCCATAAGATTTTCGCCAATTCGCTGGTTGATGCGCGCCCCCGACATGCGGAGTTTACCGAAGATGGCAAACGCCTGTGGGTGAGCTCTGAAATCGGCGGTACTGTCACGGTATTTAAAACCGATGGCCAAAGCGAGCTGGCCAAAATCAGCTTCGAAATCCCCGGTGTGCATCGGGATAAAATCCAACCGGTTGGCGTTGAGCTGAATAAAGATAACAGCCTTGCCTTTGTTGCTTTGGGGCCTGCCAACCACCTTGCCGTTGTCGATACCACCAGCTATGAAGTCGTGAAATACATACTGGTTGGCAAGCGGGTATGGCACATGGCGTTTTCACCCGATTACAAATACCTGTTCTCCACCAATGGAGTCTCGGGTGATGTGAGTGTGATTGATTTAGACAAGTTGGAAGCCATTAAAGCGATCAAAGTTGGGCGCTTCCCTTGGGGGATCGCAGCGCGACCTACGAGTAATTGACCCTATAACAGATCGCATCGATTTTTAAACAGGAGAGGAAAAAATGAAAAGTGCATGGTTGTTAGCAGCGTGTTTAGCATTCACCGGCGTGGCAATTGCCGATGATGACGATAACAAACCGTTGGGCATGGCGGGCTTGTTATCCGGATCAAATAAAGTCGATTTACCTGAGGTGACCTTATCGGTTGGCGAGCCGTTGGGTGGCCCTTGGGAGCTGAAGTCGGGGACTTATTATGAAGTGGAAATTACGGCGGATGGCTCGGGCGAGATCGGACTAGACTTTGCCTCCTTCTCACGGGCAATATGGATTGATGAGATCGTCATCGAGGGGCTGGAGATTCGCCCTTATGGCATTGAGTCGGTCGAGTTTGATGATGCCGGCACCATGGAAATTGGCTTTGTCGCCATCAAGCCCGGCAAGTACGCCATCAGTATTCCCGGTAGTACCGGAAAAACCCAAAAACTGGATATCGAGATTAAATAGTGGCAGAAATTATTCTAGAGAATGTTGATTTTTCCTATGGGAAAAAAGTGGTGCTGAAAGACTTTTCACTGAGCATAAAAGGGGAAGGCTTTACCGCATTGTTAGGTGCAAATGGCGCGGGTAAGTCAACCACGTTTAACTTGATCTCTGGAATACTGACGCCAGATCGCGGTAGGGTAAGGATTGGCGGTGTGGATGCGCATGATCGTATGCAGCGCCACACTGCCAATATGGGCTTTGTGTTTCAAGAAAACACCTTAGACCTTGAACTGTCAGTCCAGCAGAACATTCGTTACTTTGCCGGGTTGTACGGGCTTAAACACTATCAGGCTCGCTCGGAAGCATTGCTAAAAGAGTTTGGACTTTGGGCGCAACGTGCTGATAAAGCCGCTAGCCTGAATGGTGGGCATCGCAGGCGCTTGGAAATCGTGCGAGCGCTGTTACCAAATCCGGAAATCCTCATTCTGGATGAGCCAACCAGCGGGCTTGACCCGACCATCCGCCAAGAGATTTCTAATCAAGTTCACGCACTAGCCAAGCAGGGCGTCAACGTGGTTTGGATTACGCATCTACTGGATGAAATCGAGGAACACGACCAAGTGATTCTATTGGAAAAAGGCCAGATAAAAGAGCAGGGCACCTTTGCCGAGCTGGGCGGAGCGCAGGGAATCAAATCCAAATTTGTGGCTAAAGAAGAGTTGTTACAATTATGAGTGCGATGCGAGCGATTATCTGGCGGGAATTACTGCGGTTTTTACATCAGCGTGAGCGCTTTGTTGCGGCGTTGGTGCGTCCTTTGGTGTGGCTGCTGATCTTCGGGGCTGGCTTTCGTGCAGCACTAGGGCTGGCGATCTATCCGCCTTATGACACCTACATCCGCTACGAAACCTATATCGTGCCTGGGCTGTGCGGGATTATCGTGCTGTTTAATGGCATGCAGTCCGCGCTGAGTATTGTTTATGATCGTGAAATGGGCTCGATGAAGCTGTTGTTGGTTGCGCCGATCTCGCGCCAGTGGATGCTGTTTTCAAAGTTGATTGCCAGTGCGTCAGTGGGCTTGCTGCAGGTGTGGACGTTTCTGCTGATCGCCTACTTTGTAGGAATACGGGTCGAGCCGATGGGCTATCTACTGGCGACTCCGGCGATTTTTCTAACTGCTCTGATGTTGGGGGCGCTGGGCTTGGCGATTTCAACGCTGATTACTAAATTGCAGAACTTTGCGGGAGTGATGAATTTTGTGATCTTCCCGATGTTTTTTGCCTCGACCGCGTTGTATCCGCTGTGGCGAATTCAGGAAAACGCGCCTTGGTTGGCTAGAGTGGTGGAGTTTAATCCGTTTAGCCATGGGGTGGAGCTGATTCGGTTTACGCTGTATGGGAAATTGGAATGGGTTAATTTGGTGGTTGTGGTTGGCTGCTTGGGGCTGTTTTTTGGGCTGGCGCTTTGGGGGTATCAGTCTAAGCGGGGGGTGCTTAAGAGGAAGTTTAGGTGAGGTTGGGCTGGAGCTTAGCTTGCAACTTCACCACAGATAGCCCGAATTGCAGTTTTAATCTGGTGGCATAGATCATTAAAGCTGGGCATATCAATTTTTTCCGGGTCCAGCTGATCAACTAAGTCATTTAAATCGGACCGAGTGTATTTTGAGTTCCCGAGTATTTCTCCTAGCACGGCTTTAGGTGCTCGATTTGGTGAGTTGTCATTGCCAGAAAGGTTGGTCTCCAGCAAACCACAGTGTTGATATGGGGACTCTTTTACGCCGCAAATTAGCCAAGCCTCCGATGTTGGTTTTGGCACGATTGCTAAGCCTTGGTTTTCGAATTTTGCCGCACGAAACCCCGCCTTTATAGCCTGAGTTAATTTTTCTTGGCGGTCAGGCATATCTTCAAGCTGACTTCTTGTACCATCGGTATCATGGAAATAGGCTGCCATTTGGTGGTTGTTGGATTGCGCATACTCAGCTAATACCTGTGCTCGTTGAGCGTGTACAGTCATTCCTTTGGCTACAGCTTTGCTCGGGCGAATAAGGCCGCGCTTCTTTTCTTTACATTTGGATATTAGCCACGTTTCATCTATCAAGGTCAGATGGGATGCGACATTTTCTTGCTCTAGGTTGTCGATATTCCAATTAGGCAAATATTGTTGGATAGTTTTGAACATGAGCAGTGCAACCGGCCCAACATCTAATTGATTATCAGTACATATGGCTTGGCTATTATTGCAGGTCCCCATGTCTGTAGGGCCTTCCCCCGTCATTACGATTTTTTGCAGCACGGTTCAGACTTCCTGCTGTACAGTTTTTTGACGTTGAGACTCAGCTTCTTTAGCAATATCTCTCAAGTACACATCTAGCATCGCGTCGCCAGGTGCAAGGCTCTCTAGTTTTTCAGCGGCGGAGGGAACATCAAAGAAGCGAGTAGCATGGGTTTGTCCGTCATCACGTTTGTAGATTAGTATGACCGATTTTTTTGCTGTTTCATCATCCATGTAATTTAAGATCATAGGACTATGAGTGGTAACAATAATTTGCTTAGGTGAGGCCACTAAAGCATCAACAATCTGCTCGGTAACTTCGGGGTTGATACCGTTTTCGATTTCATCAAATAGTACCGTTTTTAGCGGGCTGAATTGCTGCGCTAATATTACGAGCAAACGAAGCGTGCCATCGTTGATATGCTTTGGTTCAGTTGTAAGTACTTGTCCTTTTCCTGATCCATCGACATAATTTTCAGCCAACTCTAGCTGTAACCAACCTGAGCGTAATGTTTTTGTGTATATATCTTTTACCTGCGGGTAGTAAGTTTGCAATTGCTCTACGAGTTGTTTTTTTTGATCATCCTTAAGTTGATGAATAAACACCGGTAGTTGCTCTCCTCCTATACCAATTTCACTCTTATCACTTTTTCTAGCTCTAAGCCTTAACGATTGTGGTGACAATAAATCAAGTGATCGTATATCGCAGATCTCTTTCTTAATCATTTCAATTTCTGGGCTCAGTGCTGATGATTTTAGTTGGGATAGAACAGAGCCTTCGTAACGAAAGTTTATGGGTTCTGCTTCTTCACCACGAACTGTGTAATGTCCCTTTGCTACTTCGAACAGAGTAGTGTGAACTTTGTCTGCTTTAGCATTGAGGTCAATATGAATAATGCTCTCATGTGTTAAGGATAATTTTGTACGATTAAATGCACCGAACCACAAATAATTCTGCCCATTAATTTTTAAGCCAAGTCCAATTTTTATATTACTTCTATTAACTAATTTTGAGTTTAAATCTTTTACGTCCCAATTTCGCTTATTCAACCACTCTGTGACACTGCCTGACATCAACGCACTAGTGAAGTCGAGGGCTTGGAGCACGCTACTTTTTCCTGCACCATTCAGTCCGATTAGACATGAAAACTTTGATAATTCAATATTAAAATCAACCAGTGATTTGAAGTTATCAATATGGAAGTGAACGATCATGCTTTGGGTCCTGAGTGCTTCTCTGTAAGGGTTGTATTCATAAGCTTGATTTTACAGGTATTTATGAGTTACTGCTCGTTAATTGGTATAGCTTGTTTTGCAAAGTGTAGTTCCGTATCTTGCGCATGTAAATCAGGACTTGAACTCCAGATTTACATGAAATAGTCTGAGCCTATGATCCCACGTAACCTTACCTCCGAACTCCTCACTCAGCTCAAAGAGTACCCTATTGTCACCGTACTTGGTCCGCGCCAGTCTGGAAAAACAACGCTGACTCGTGCAGTTCTGCAAGATTATGAGTACGTGAGCCTTGAGCATCCTGAAAACAGAGAGATTGCCACCGAGGATCCAAAGGCTTTTCTAAAGCGCTACTCAAATAAGGTAATCTTTGATGAAATCCAGCGCGCACCGCATCTGCTGAGCTATTTGCAAGGCATGGTGGATGAGCGTGCTGAAAACGGACAATTTGTTTTAACAGGTTCGCATCAGCTGGAATTGCGAGCGGCGATTACTCAGTCTCTGGCGGGAAGAACGGGGATTTTACACCTGCTACCGCTAACCATTTCTGAGTTAAGCGCAGCTGGTATTCAGTTCGATGAGTTTGAGGATTATCTATTTAATGGCTTTATGCCACGAGTGTATGACCAGCAGCAACGACCACATACTGCGTACGCCAACTACTATCAAACCTATTTGGAGCGCGATGTCAGGCAGTTGATCAACTTGAAAGATGTCACGTTGTTTGAAAAGTTCATCAAGCTATTGGCTGGGCGAGTAGGGCAGTTGGTTAACTATCAGTCGCTGGCTAATGATGTTGGCGTAGATAGCAAAACGATCAAACACTGGCTATCAATTCTGGAAGCCTCGTTTGTGGTGTTTAAGCTCCCGCCGTACTTTGAGAATTTTGGTAAGCGTGTCATAAAGTCACCGAAATACTATTTCACCGATACAGGCTTGCTTTGCTATTTATTGGATATTGAAAACGTTAAGCAGGTACGACGCGATCCATTGATCGGTAATATGTTCGAAAACCTTGTGGCGTTGGAAGCGTTAAAAACGCGCTATAACCAAGGGCTCACATCGAATCTCTATTTCTTCCGAGATTCGGCTGGCAATGAAGTCGACCTATTGTTTAAGTCCGGCAGAGACCTTATTGGTGTTGAAATCAAAGCGGCATCGACATGGCACCATCGTTTTAAGAAAGGCTTGGTACACTTTTCTGAGAAGAACTCATCGCTTTATCGATCAGTAATTGCTTACAGTGGGGAGCGTATTGAGTTTAGTGATGATGTGATCGCTATTCCTTATGATCAGATCGCAAGCGTATTTGAGCCTTAAATATTAACTAGTATTTTGAGCGTCTGATTATTGGGAAGAGTAGTGCAGATTATAAGCTAATCAACAGAATAGTCAAAGGGTGTCACGAAGAGATCTAAAGCTAGAAAGGATAAAGCTGCGGCTGAGCCACAGCTTTTCCTTATTCATTTAAGCTAGTCTTGCTAGATTTAACCGCTCACTTGAAATGAGCAGTTGATATGTAACGTTTTACTTTTTAAACGATCACAATAATTAAAAAACATATTACTGTGGTTTCTCTAGTCGCAGTTTTTAAGATAGGCATTAAATTTTTAATCGTCCAAAAATAATAATGCTTTTTATATTTTACGTACTACAAAACATTTAAATGGTTAAAGAAAAGATTGCTGCAACAAAGAGAGAGTTAATTATCTTTTTCGTAATAAATCCTCCTAAACTAAGCAATTAAAAGAAATATACACTGTAAGCTAGCGTAACCTAAGAAACTAATTACCTGCCTACGACTTATACAATAGAACTTTCCCAGAATTTATCAAGTGTTTTTTTACTTTTATTTATTACCGTTTTTTATTTAGTTAGAAATCAATTCAAAAACATAGCGCCCGCCCTTGTAAACGCTCGTTTCCAGCGGTTCAGTCCGCTCTAATTTAACCATCCCAACACCAGGGGCATACCACTCCCGCGTTTTAACCGGCACATCCGTATAACCCGTCATCGGATCAGCAAAAATGGTCAAGGTGGCGTCACCTTCTACCAGCAAGCAATGTTCAAATTTCCCCGCCGGAACAACTACCGTTTCATCCTGCGAAGCAATGCGGTAATTCATCACAAAATCTTTCGTCGCGTTGGCACTGGCGATGGTCGAAGGGCCGGTTCGATGGATGACATAACTGGTAGTTGTGGATGACCAAGTCCGCTCGGAACTGCCAAGGTAAGGCGTCGGCAGCACCAGACGCGCCGGTTCATCAACTACCGGATGCGTTTCAAATAGTGTTCGGCTAGCATAGCGATAAATACCATCCGGCTTTTGCAGCAGATAATAGTCCCGGTCGGTACTGGTACGGCGTATGGTTAGCGTTTCGTTTCCAACTTTAGTCGTTCCCAGATTCGTTACTGTATAAAGCCCTTGTTCCTGCTTGGCTGAGGTGGTGAGTTGATAACGGTATTGCCAGCTCAAGCCTTCCTGCAATGGGAAGTAATCGTTTGATTTCGGTTTGTCGCTACAACCAATCAACCCCACCGAGGCGATTAGCATGATGAGTATGCTCCGCCACATGGTTATTTCTCCGGTAGGGCTTGCTTGGGTAAGTCGGAGAATTCGATGACTTGTGGATTTTCCCCTGCATAACCGCCCGCAGCTTGTTTATTACCAGCTTCTAATTGAAGCGTGCCGAGCTGTAGTTCACCGTTACGCATATTCCGCAAGGCTTCCTGAGCTTTGCTATGCAATTGTTTGGAGTAGGGCAGTACATGCGCGCGTGGCTGCTCTGCGGGCTGATGGGTGGAGAGGTCAGTTAGCCACAGGTGTATCGTGCCAGTCACGCCGTTTTCTTTATCCGGCTCTTCAATGACAGCGCCGTGCAGTAGGAATTTTTCCGGCACTGGATTGCTACTCGGCCAACCTTGAGCACGATCCCAGCCCTGATAGGCTATCCAGTAACTGCCACTGACCATGAGTACCAGCAGCAGGCGTAATACCCAATGCAGGTGACTGTAAATCAGCACCAGCGCTAACAGGGCCAACACCACGACATTAACAGCAACAAGTAGCAGGATAGATTCATTCATTTGCGATCACCAACCAGTGAGGTTTGTAGGGTATTGATGTTTTCGACCTTGCCTTGAGCATTCAGCGTAAAGCGCACCGCTGTTTTCTCTTCGCCTTCCTGTTTTAGGCTGAGCGTGGCGTAGTACAATACCTTGAGAGTGGGGTTTACTTCGGCCACATAAATCGTAACAGGGACTTCCAGTTGATCCGTGCTTTTGTAGTAGTGAACATTGACGATAAATTCGCCGGGAGGGCGGCCACGAATCGTCACCACCTCCTGGTTTAGCGGGTTCACAATTTCCTGCCCATCTACTTGCTGGGTGTCATTGGTGAGGCCACGGTCATCCCTATCCAAATGCATCAGGCCATTTTGTGTTTGCTTGAACCAGACTCGCGTGTTTTGCGGCCCCTGTACCCAGGTATCAATATCGTTGGCATTGCCGTCTTCCCAGCTGACAGTGATTAGAAACTCCGCCTTTGGGTTAATGATGCCGCTTTTTGCTGGTGGGTTGATTAGCAGTAAGGAGATTAGGAATAGAAAGGTAAAGGTCAGTAGGGCGTTAAATAGCAAATCGGTAAACGGGTCGCTACCGGAGTCACTCATGCGCTGGCGTGAGCGGAACATAGCCATTAGCTACGGCTCTCCAAGCTAGGTTCTTGTGCTGTTTGCTGCACCCACGTTAGGGTGCGCACTAGCAAGCGATCCGCACAGTGATCAAGCAACAAATATTGAATGCCCAATATCATGCTACCGACCAAGCCTAGTAGGGTGGTATTCAGTGCCACCATCATGCCTTGGGTCATCTGCTGCATTAGCCGTTGCACTTGCTCGATATCCAATGAATCCAACCCACCAATGGAGGTTAGCATCATGATAAAACCAATCACGGTTCCGAGTAATCCGAGCTTGATCATGGCTCCGGCGGTAAACCAACCAAAAGCATGTTGATAGTGAAAATGTTCAGCTAGCAACTCGCCATTGAGGGATAGGTTGTCGGGCTGTTTTTGTGTGCCATCGCTTATCATTAGCGGCAGATAAATACTGAGGATGGTCTTGCTTGATTTCTGCTGATTGCCATTATCGCTAATGAAGTCGCGTTGCCAATATAGTAGTTCTGATTCCAGCCGGGATAGCTGGTAACTGCGGTAGGCACAGTGCAGGCTAGTCAGCGCGGTGAGGAGAAGTAACACCAGACTAATACGAGTTTGGTCAGCAGAAAGTACCGCAGGCAGCAGGCCAATATCCCAAGTGACCATCACCATAAATAACAATAGTCCGGCCAGCCATAGCCAGCTGATTAGCGTGTGAGGGGCGGCTAAGGTGTTGGCACTTTTGCTGTTGGTTTGCTGTTTCTTCAATGTGTCACCAACCCCTGATAATAGCCTTCTGTTGTCAGCTTAATGGTGATGGGTAGGTCGGTTTCATTCTCCCAATACCAGCCATGCAAGCCTGAGAAGGGCGCGGTAAAGGTTCCGGCAGATTGGGTTTCACCCTTGCTTAGCCAGTAGCTGGTGAAGTCATTCTCGGCGGCGTTAATGACATTGCCATGCATATCAAAACTCACGGTGCCCTCGCTAACTTCCCAGTGGAATAGCATTTTATTGCCTTGCTCTATGTGGGCTTTAACTTCCATGCCTTGCTTGGGGAGCAGAGTGAGTTTGATGTTATCGGAGAGCCATTTTGCAGGGTGCTTTTGTAACACCTTATCCACCACTTCGTCTGTTGTCTTGCTTAGTGATTCGTCTAAAGCTTGGCCGGATGACTTGTTTATTGAGTCACCCAAAACTTGTCCCGACTCGGCGCTATTCTGAGCTGTTGGGGCGGTGGCTTTGTTGATGCTGTTATCAGCTTGGTACAGTTGTATGAGGCCGATTCGCTTACCCAAACCGCTAGGGTCAATGCCATATTCAGCCGGCAAAACAGCCGTTATCAACACGACGGCAGCCACCACCAGCGCAATAAGCATGGATAGCAATAGTTGCTTACCAGAGGGCAATGCCTGTCTATTCATATCAGAGATATCTCGCATAGCGTTCCCCTTTTAGGTGAGCCAATAGCCCGTTAGCTGGTAGCCGGTCAAAATGAATCCCAATGTCATCAACACAACATTGGCGGTATACGCCTGTTGGAGAAAATGAGAGGAGCGTCGCCATAGATTCATGACGATTAAAATAACGGCCAGTGCCAGTAGTTGGCCAAATTCAACGCCGAGATTAAAGGCCAGAATATTCATCACTAAGCCATCTTCGCCAAGGGCGAAATCCTGCAATTTACTGGCCAAGCCAAAGCCATGCACCAAGCCAAAAATCAGCACTGCCCAACGAGTATCCGGCTGCCAATCAAACCAGCGTTTGTAGGCGCCTAAGTTATCCAGCGCTTTATACACAATCGATAAGCCGATAATGGCATCCACCCAATAGGCATTCACATGCAGGCCGCTAAGCACGCCATACAGCAAAGTGATGCTATGGCCGACCGCAAACAACGTGACATACAGTGCAACGTCCTTCATGCGGTAGAGAAAAAAGATCACACCTAATAGGAACAGTAAATGGTCATAGCCGGTGACCATGTGTTTAGCGCCCAGATAGATAAAGGGAATGATTTGCACACCGCTGACTTGCTGCAAATAGTCGGCATCACCACCGGCAACGCCATGCGCCCAAGTGGCAGGCGCCAGCAGCAGGCAAGCGATTAACAAGCCCAGCGCCACAGGCCACTTAGGGTGATTGCAGGGTTGCCGGCGTGCCTTGCATTTGAATAGCCTTTGCTCCAAGCGTGTTCGCCTCCGTCGCATCGTGGGTTACATGGATAAGTGTCGCATCTGATTGGTCCAGCAGGTTGCGGGTTAGGCTGAGCATATCGGCTTTCAGCTGCGGGTCGAGAGAGGTGAATGGCTCATCCAACAGCACAAGATCCGCCTTGCTGAGAAAGGTTCTGGCCAGTGCGAGTCGGCGCTGTTGGCCCAGCGAAAGTTGCCTCGGAAAGTGCATGCCTTTATCCCCCAGCCCCACTTGTTTCAACGCTTCCTCAGCATCTGACTGAGTGGCATCGGGATGAAAAATCATCAGGTTCTGGTAGCAGTTTCGCCACTCTAATAAGTTTGGCCCCTGAAACATATAAGCGATCTTTTTAGGGCGATTCACTTTGCCTTCATAGCGGGTATCCAGCCCTGCGATAATGCGCAATAAGGTCGACTTACCAATGCCTGAAGGCCCGAGTAGGCTGACCCGTGATCCTGCGTTTAAGCTCAGCTTGCAGCTACCTAATATCTGCTGCTTACCAAAGGTTTTACCCGATACATCAACATCAATCATGTTGCCTCCAGCGTGTGGCATACCGTTCTAAGGGCTGCATAATCAGGAACTCTATGAGCAGAATGAACACCACAAAGCTCAGTGCATAAGCCAATACCCCTGTAATATTAAACAGTGAGAATTGGGTGTGGATTTGTCGGCCAATGCCGGTACTGCGACCAAGGAACTCAACCACCAGCACAATCTTCCAAATCACCGATAAACCGGTACGCGCCGCTGCAACGACATGGGGCAGTAGCTCTGGCAGAATAATGTGTCGGAATTTATCCAGTGGCGAGAGCTTGAAGACTTGGGCTAAATCGCGAAGCTCGGATGAGGCATTGCGTGCGCCTTCGCGGATTAGCGTCATTACCAGCGGCAGTTTATTCAGCGTAACGGCGAGGATGGCGGCGGTTTCATTTAGGCCAATCCACAGATAGCACAGAACGATTAACACCAGCGCAGGAAGGTTTAGAAACACGATCAGCCACGGATCAAGCCAGGCATTTAATAGCGGGTAGCGGCCCATCAAATAGCCGAGTATGCCACCGAGTATCATGGCAAGCGAAAATGCCCAGATGATCCGGACAGTGGTGTCAATCAGGTGCAGTTGAAGGTCGCCAGTGGCCCAAAGCTCAGCCATCTTTTGCCCGACAATCAGGGGCGATGGCAGCACCTGAGGGTCAGCCATCACCACTGAAAGGATACTCCAGGAGAGGAGGAGTATCCCCAGTGAAACCAGACGAATTAAATGCTCGTTGCGCATTGAGTTAGTTGTCTAGTGAGATAAAAAGGTCTTTGGGGAGCGTGGTCGCTTTACCAACTAAATCGGGGCCACCGAGTTTTGCCATCATTTGCAGGGTGTTATCAACGGCGGCTTCATCGACTGTGGTGCCAGTGGGAATGCCGGCTCTAAAGCCTGCTTTCAGGGCTTCAAATTCCGCCTCATTTTTAGGCTTCATGCGCGTTCTGACGGCATCAAAGGCAGCATCGTCATTGCTCAGCATTGCTTTGGCATCTCGCGAAGCCGCGAATAAACCTTGGGATAATTTGGTATCCATTTTGCCGTTTACGATGTAACCCAGCAGTGGCACGGAAGGATCAAGTCCTAAGGATTTAGCAGCATCCTGTACCGAGATAATTTCTTTGAGCCCGGCGGCTTTAGCTTTAGCCTGGAAGTGCCAGAAATTGATTACGCCATCAATATCGCCACTCATGGCCGCTTTAAACATAATCGGTGGTGCGCCGTACTCTTGTTTAGTATCGGCTTTGAGATCAAGCAGTCCTTCCTGTTTGGCATAGGCTTGCAGGATTAGCCAGGATTTATCAAGCGGTCCACCAGCGACGCCAATGCGCTTTCCGGCAAGGTCTTTTAATGAATTAATGCCACTGTCGGCTTTCACCATAATCCCACCGACGGCGGTGGAGTAGGGGATAAATTTGAGGTCGCGGCCTTCGGCACGTTGCGCAGCAGCCCAGATAAAGTCGGAAACCATCACATCGATCTCGCCGCCCAGAAAGGCAATGTCAGAGGCACTGCCGCCACCCATGGGAATCACGTCTAGCTTAAAGCCGTATTTCTCATCCAACTTGTTGTTCTTAATGGTATCGAGTTCCCAGTTTACTGTGCCGTAGGCCAGTGCACCGAGGCGGATGGTGGGTAGCTCAGCGCTCCAGCTTGCCGAACTCAATAACAACGCTGCCGCAATAAACAGGCTTCTGATCATTTCTCTCTCCTTTTAGTTGTGTGGTCCCAAATATGAGTCAGGCCACAGTGCTTGACGTTACCGATACCCAATTCGCCTTTAGGTTAGTCAATAACCCGATATTCTCAGTCCACCTTGCAACTTACTAAACCAGCAGTCCGTATCTGTAAGCTCAGAATCCACAGCTGCCTGTAGGCTGTTAATCATGGTGGGGTCCTATGCTATGTTGAAATTGTCGATATACCTGAATTGAGTGGCTTAGTTTTGGTGTGTCAATTGCAACGTGAAGTGTTGAATTCAATCAGAGAGGAGATCTAGATGAAACGATTATTATTAGCCTCGGCAGTGTGCATGCTGGCTTCCACATCGGCTTATGCGGCTGGCGTGACTGAAGAGGATATCGCCAACGACGGTACTATTACCTCGCAGGTCGTCACCAACGGCATGGGGCGTCACCTGCAACGCTTTAGCCCCCTGAAAAGTATCAATAAAGACAATGTTAAGTACCTTGTGCCTGCGTGGTCTTTCTCAATGGGTGGAGAGAAGCAGCGAGGCAATGAAGCACAGCCGTTAGTCTATGATGGCATTATGTATATCACTGGTTCTTACTCTCGCTTATATGCGATTGATGTAAAAACGGGTGAGGAAATTTGGCAGTACGACGCACGTTTACCGGAAGGGATTTTGCCTTGCTGTGACGTAATCAACCGTGGTGCGGCAATCTACGGCGACATCGTTATTTTCGGTACGCTGGATGCACGCCTTGTGGGACTCAACCGCAAAACCGGTGATGTTGTCTGGAAAGATAAAATTGCAAACTATAAGGCGGGTTACTCCTACACCGCCGCGCCACTGGTTGTGAATGGCTTGGTTATTACCGGTAACTCGGGTGGTGAGTTTGGTGTGGTCGGAGAAGTGCAGGCTCGTAAGGCTGAGACTGGCGAACTGGTTTGGACACGTCCGGTTATCGAAGGCCATATGGGTACGCTCAATGGCAAAGAGAGCACCATGACCGGTAAGCTCAATGCAACGTGGCCGGGTGATTTATGGAAAAACGGTGGTGGTGCGACGTGGCTAGGTGGCTCTTACGACTCTGATACCAATATGCTGGTGTTTGGTGCCGGAAACCCTGCGCCATGGAACTCTTGGTTACGTGGTGGCGATAAAACGGATGGTTCTGGTGATAACTTATATGCGGCGTCACGCATTGGTATCGACCCTGAAAATGGCGAAATCAAATGGCACTATCAAACTACCCCTCGTGAAGGTTGGGATTTTGATGGTGTAAACGAAGTCGTACCGTTTGTGGATAAAGACGGTAACAAGCGTTATGCCACGGCGGATAGAAACGGCTTCTTCTACGTACTCGATCGTAAAGATGGTGGATTTGTTTCAGCCTCTCCATTTGTTAAGCAAATCAACTGGGCTAAAGGAATTGATCCTAAAACCGGTCGCCCAATCTATAACGAAGAGAATCGCCCGGGTAACCCTGCCGACGCAGCAGATGGCGGTAAAGGTAAGGTTGTATTCTCCGTGCCTTCATTCTTAGGTGGTAAGAACTGGATGCCAATGGCGCACAGCCCTGACACCGGTCTGTTTTATGTGCCTTCCAACGAATGGGGCATGGATATCTGGAACGAGCCGGTTAGCTATAAAGAAGGTGCGGCGTATCTGGGTTCTGGATTTACCATTAAGCCAATCTTTGATGACTACATCGGTTCTCTTAAAGCGATCGACCCAAATACTGGTAAGACAGTTTGGGAATATAAGAACGATGCGCCACTTTGGGCAGGTGTGATGGCAACTGCCGGAGACCTAGTCTTTACCGGTACACCTGAAGGTTACCTAAAAGCCTTTGATGCGAAGACAGGTAAAGAGCTTTGGAAATTCCAAACCGGTTCTGGTGTGGTGGGTCAGCCGATTACTTGGGATCAAGACGGTGAGCAATATGTGGCAGTAGCTTCAGGCTGGGGTGGTGCTGTACCGCTTTGGGGTGGTGAAGTGGCAAAACGTGTTAGTCATCTGAACCAAGGTGGTTCGGTTTGGGTATTCAAAATCCCACAGATGATGTCTTCTAAGTAACAAGTGATTCAATTCTGTTCTTAAAAATAAGGCCGCTAGGGTGGAGAGCATTCCTCCGTGCTCATCCTCCCGGCGGTACTTTTATATTGGGCCCTATCCTCATGTAAACTTTGACTTTTTGCCGTATCTGATGATATTAATAAGGTATCTGCGCCGATATACACGCAGCAGATATTAAAAAGGAGGATGGTGGATGGAATTATCTCATATTCAAGAAATGAGGAGACCTAAAAATCTCGTCGAGAACCGCACAAGCTTCGTTGGCCCGGAGTCTGTCGTAAGTGTTTATGATACTTATTTGCCAGAGAGTTTAGTGCGTTTAGATGCTGATCAACTAATGTATTGTGGCATGGTGAGTGGCAAAAAAGTCATGCACTCTCCACTGATGTCGGACCAAGTATTTTTACCCCACGAATCCTACGTTTTAGCGCCTGGGGAAGCCGTCCATATTGACTTTCCTGAAGCTGAAATAGGCAATCCCACAACCTGTTTAACCGTCGAAATCTCCAGAGAAAAAGTGCTGGATGTGACTGAGAGGCTTTTCGACAAAGGCGCGATTAAGCTATCTTCGGAAGATACCTGGAGCAAGTCTGGTGCTGTTCTACACACCCATCACTGCGCAGCGACCCAACGGCTGTTAGCCCGTATTGTTAATCTGTTTACCGAAAATCACCCCGATCGGGATATGTTGATTGATTTCAATATTTCTGAGTTATTGATCCGTATGTTGCGCGATCAGGAGCGAGGCTTTCTGCTGAGCCATAGCTTGCAAACACCGGACTACAGTAGTTTAACGGTTGCCCTGAAGTGGATTCGTGATCACCTCAGTGAGCCATTGGATATCGATAAACTGTGTCGTGAATCTTGCATGAGCCGTAGTCGCTTGTATGCGGAGTTTAAGCTGCGTTTAGATTGCTCCCCAATGGAGCTGCAGCAGCAGATTCGATTAAAAGAAGCAGGCAAGAGATTAAAGCGAGGCGAGGTGATTACTAATATTTGTTATGACCTTGGCTTTAGTAGCCCCAGTCACTTCTGTCGTCGATTTAAAAATATGTACGGTTGCACGCCAACCGAATATAAAAGCAAACTGTTATCACAGTTCTAATGATGAAAAGCCCCGGCTTTGAGCTAGGGCTTTGTCAGTCATCATAAGCCCTTAATCACAAGGGCCTTATGCTATGCGTAGTCTTACCGGCTTACATTCCAACTGCATCACGCAGTGCATACCACCAAGAGCCAACCGTTGAGTAAGGTGCACGGAACGTGCGGCCACCCGGAAACGGAATCCACGGCAATTTAGCAAACACATCAAAGCGTGTGGTATCGCCATCAATCGCTTCAGACAGAATGCGCCCAAACAGATGCGAACCCGTTACACCGTGACCACTGTAGCCATGCGCGAAGTACACATTGTCTTGCAGCATACCCATTTGCGGAACGCGAGAGAACGACAGCGCAAAGTTACCGCTCCAGGCATAATCGATTTCAATGCCTTTAAGCTGCGGGAATACTTTCTCCATATTCGGAATTAGCTTTTTACGAATGTCTGAAGGGTCAGTACCGCCGTAAACCGTACCACCACCAAACAGCATGCGCTTGTCAGCAGAGAGACGGAAATAATCGAGAATGTAACGCACGTCTTCAATACACACATCCGTCGGCATTAGCTCATCCGCCAGATCGCCCAGTGGCTTAGTCGCCAAAACTTGTGTGGAAACCGGCATCACGCGATTCACTAATTCCGGAATGGCTTTACCAATGTAAGCATTACCGCAAAGCACGACTTTCTTACATAAAATCTCACCCTTTTCAGTGGTGAGCAGCAAGCGGCCATCGTTTTGCTTATCGATAGTTAGCAGGCTGGTTTGTTCGAAAATCTTGCCGCCGTTTTGTTCAATCGCCGCCGCTTCGCCCAATGCCAGATTGAGTGGGTGTAGGTGTGCACCAGAGTGGTCGATCATGCCGCCGCAATAGGCATCACTTGCTACGTGTTGATGCATCTGGTTTTTATCCAGCATCTCATGGTCATCCATGCCATGCTTGCGCCAAAGTGCCTGCTTCTCTTCCAGCATTTTTAAGTGCTTGGCTGTGTAAGCCGCGTAGATATTTTTTGGCTTCAGGTCGCACTCAATGGCGTATTTTTCGATATTGCCATAGATAACCTGTGCGCCTTCCTGCAATAAGCCACCAACAAACGCAGCAGTCTCGTCACCATAGCGATTTTGAATGGTTTCTAAGCTGGCGTTTAAGCCATTAACCACTTGTCCGCCGTTGCGACCAGAGGCTCCCCAGCCCACGTGTGCGCCTTCAATCACCGTGACCGAGTAACCTTTTTCAGTTAGATGTAATGCGGTTGATAGACCACTGTAACCCGCGCCCACGACGCAAATCTCAGTTTCCAGTTTGCCATCCAGTGCAGGGCGTTCAGGCGCAGCATTGGCAGACGCAGCATAGTAGCTATCAGGGTAATTGACACTCTTCGTGTAGTAATTACTGTTACTCATTAAACATTCTCGGGAATAGGTTCAGCAGAAATTCGGCAAGCCTCACAGCGATAATTGATATTCATTGTGATCACGATGATTTTAATGTGATCACAATATTTCTGTCAATCTATTCCGCGAGCATTGCCGCTGGACAGCCCATTCTGGTGCGCTGTCAGATTGAGTAAACAATTTTAACCGTGTAAAGTCGGCTGATTGTATCTTTACTATTTTATATGTCTTGGCGGAAGAATGGCGACGAAAGATGTCTACTCACTGATACTGGTCGAAAAGACCGAACAACTCAATGTCAATCAATGGGTTTATCAAACGCTGCGCCAGAGTATTCTGTGCGGTGAAATTCGTCCGGGCGTGGCGTTGACGATTCGAGGCTTGGCTGAGAAGTTGGACGTTAGCCCGATGCCGGTTCGCGAGGCGCTGCAAAAGCTGGCCAGCGAGGAGGCGATTGAAGTTAAAAATAATCGCCGAATTTCAGTACCCGTGATCTCACGAGATAAATTCAGAGAGCTGTATTCCTTGCGGGTGTTATTAGAAACCCATGCGGCGGAAACCGCGCTGCCATTTTTCGCTGAAACTCAAATCAATGAATTAGCCGCGTTGGATCTGGCGATTGATGAAGAGTTTGAAAAAGGCCATGCCGGAGCAGGGACCTTGGCGAATCAAGCCTTTCACCGTTACCTCTATGCACAAAACCCGGTGCAGGTCTGCTTGCCCATGATCGAAAGCCTATGGCTGCAGCTTGGCCCCTTTGTGCGAATTGGTTTAAGTAAGTTAGACGGCTACTACCAACACGACCGCCACCATGAAGCGCTTGATGCCATTCGCCAGCGAGATAGCGTGGCCTTGCGTGCAGCCATTGAAGCGGATGTGCGCGATGGCTTACACACAATTCAGGATCTGGATAAGATTTATCAGGATTTGGAGATAAGATGACTCAGTTAACCCCCGACGTGATCAATAATCAGGGCACACAAAATTTGCCTGCGCTGCTTGGCTTGCACATGTTGGAAATCGAATCTGGCCGTGCGAAAATGGAAATGGCCGTGCGCCCTGAGTTAATGGCACCGAATGGCTTTTTGCATGCAGGCTCGGTGATTTCATTGGCCGATACTGCGGCGGGCTATGGCTGCATGGCAAGCTTGCCGGAAGGCGCGAGCAGTTTTACCACCATTGAGCTTAAGAGCAATATGTTGGGTACGGCGCGTGAGGGTATGTTGGTGTGCGACGCCAGTTGTGTGCATGCCGGGCGTACCACGCAGGTTTGGGAGTCGATTGTGAAGCATGTCGATACCGGCAAAATTATTGCGCGTTTTAGCTGTACGCAGATGATTTTATATCCACGTTAATCGCATAAAAAACGGGCTATTAATAAGCCCGTTTCAAGTTAACCAAAGCGTTCGTTCTGAACGCCTTTAGAAAGCCCGCCCAAACTGCAAGAAGTAGCGCTGGTTATAGCCCTCTGTCATACCCACTCCCAGATACGCCGGTCCGATCAATGTATTCGCACCAAGGAATGCGGCGCCAGAGAGTTTTAAATCACTCGGGTCAATATCACCGGCTTCAATCCAGGTATTACCTGCTTCTAACAAAACACCCGCATTCACATTGGCAATCTTGCTCAGCCCGATCACATCGTAGTAATACGAAACGACACCATGCGCATAGTGATTACCTCGAAGCTGTCCATCTTCAAGACCAGACATGCGGGCAAAGCCACCTAATTCAAAGCGCTCGGTGATAATCGTATCGTCAGCAAAGGTGGTGCCGGCAGAGGCCGAGGCAATAAAGTGGTGCTTGTCCTTTTTCCAGGCTTTACCCATTTGGATATCTAAACGTTGGTAGTCATCATCTGAACCCAGTGCGCTTAGGCCAAGGTCTAGCGTGACGTCTTTCCAGAGACCTTCATCGGGGAAGTTCCGGTCGTTTAGAGTATCTTCATGGTATTCAAAAGATAGTCCAGCCAGATTAAAGCTGTCTGATGGAAACTCTATCGAGCCGGTTTTAAGTGTGGCATCAAGGTTGCGGTAAAACAGACCAATCCGTGCCTCGGAGGTATTATCAAACTCACGACCAAAGTCCAGATGGACGCCACTTTCTGCTAAGCGAGCCTCGGCGGTGCGCACACTGCTGCCATCTTCATAAATAAATACATCCGATTCTTGGTAGTTGGTCGTGAGATTCCAGAAGGAGCCACTGTACTTATTGAGCGGTTGGAAAAACTCGGCGCTCAGTGCGGTTGAGTCTCCGATAATCACGCTGGCTTTGGCTTCGCCACCTAAAGGATTCAAGCCTTTCATGGAATACTCTAAACCGGCTTGATAAGTGGCATTGCCATCAAAGTCATCGGATAAGGAGAAGCCGCCGCGTAAAGTACGGTCACCAATCGGGTCTTTTTGGGCATTCACAATCAGTTGGAAATGGTTGTCTTTGGTGGGGATGAGCTGATAGTCGACTACTTCGAAATACCCCAATGCATAAATCGCATCCAGTCCTTCTTGTAGTTTCTTGAGTGACAACACATCACCGGCTTTTAAGCCTAAGCGCTTAGTCAAAATCTCATCTTTTAGTACTGAGCTGTTTTCGAGTTTGATGCTATCAATCACACCTTTAAACGATTCCCGAGTTGGCGCGGTGGCGGTTTGTTGTTGGACTTTACCGCGTAAACCTTCCGTGAGCTTGAGTAGTTCTGGCTCTTGTGCGCGGGCTTGTTTTTCGCCCAAAGTCATTGCATCTTTCACCCGGTCAAAGTCCAGCGAGCCAATGCCATCCATATTCGGCTGAATAATAATGTGTGGTTGTGAAATATTTTGCAGCTGTGGGGTGCTGCTTTTTGCCATCATTAAACGCATGGATTGCAATGCGATATCGAGCGCTGAGCCAAGTTCTTGCTTGTTTTTATATTCAGTCGGGATGCCAACCACAATCAGAATATCCGCGCCCATTTGCTGTGCAATATTCACTGGAATATTATTGGCAACAAAGCCATCGACCAGTAAACGGCCATTGATTTCAACGGGAGGAAACAGGCCGGGAATCGACATACTGGCTCGCACAGAGGTTGGTAAGTTGCCTTGACTCAACACGACGGCCTGACCATTTTCGATATCAGTTGCTACAGCCCGAAAGGGGATTGGCAGCTGATCAAAGTTTTGAATATGGCTGACATGATCAAGCAGACGGCGTAATTCAAAGGTTAGCTTTTGGCCTTTTACCGCACCGCGTGGCAGTTGAACGCCGTTGCGATTTGCGCCCACTGTGAAGCTGTCAAAGAAGCTCGACATCTCTTGTTTGCGGTGAAAGCTCTGATCGCGGCGTGAAACCTGATCATTAAAGAGCTCCGCCCAGTCCAGCGTGTTGACAATTTTTTCGATTTCAGTCGCTTTTAAACCCGAGGCATACAGGCTACCGACGATTGCGCCCATACTGGTACCGGCAATCATATCAATCGGAATCTGGTTTTCCTCCAGCACTTTCAGCACGCCAACGTGGGCCGTTCCGGCTGCGCCACCGCCTCCAAGCACGAGGCCAATTTTGGGGCGTTGGGTGTCGGCAAATACGCTGCTGGTGCAAAGCAGCACACACAGTAGCAAGAGTCGGGACAGAGTCTGAGTAATCATGGCAGTATGGTCTGAAATGGCTAAAGTTATGCCACAGTATATTAAAGCAAGCCCTTTGGACTAAATAGTCTTTTGTCCCGCAGGATGAAAGCTTGTTACACTACGCCGCGTATTCACTATAACGATCTGGAGACCCCAATGGCTTTGATTTTTTATGTTCGACACGATGGCGCGCAGTTTGAAGCAGATGTACCAAACGGCAACACGGTAATGGAAGGTGCAGTGAATAACGGCATCGACGGCATTCTGGCGGAGTGTGGTGGAGCATTGAGTTGTGCAACTTGCCATGTGTATGTGGACGAAGCGTGGGTCGAAAAAGTTGAGCCTGCCAGCGAAATGGAAGTCGACATGCTGGAAGTGGTTAACGAGCCAAAAGCCAACAGCCGCTTGAGCTGCCAGATCCATGTGAACGATGCCATGGAAGGACTGATCGTACATTTGCCAGAGTCACAGTTCTGATGCAATCTCCACTAAGCTTCGAACAGCAAATCCAGCATAAAATTGATACTAAAACTAAGCCGCTGGGTGCTTTAGGAATGTTGGAATCGGTTGCCTTTCAGGTAGCTAAGATTCAGCAAACATTGACGCCAAGCCTTAAGCAGCCAACGATTCTGACCTTTGCCGGTGATCATGGCGCAGCTAACGCCGGTGTGAGCGCTTACCCTCAGGAAGTCACTTTCCAGATGGTGATGAATTTTCTAAATGGCGGCGCCGCGATTAATGTGTTTTGCCAGCAGAATGAGATCGCTCTGAAAGTAGTTGATGCCGGTGTTAACTTCGACTTTGAAGCCTCACCCGCACTGATCAATGCCAAGATAGCCGCAGGCACCGCGAACTACCTGACTGAGCCAGCCATGAGTGCTGATCAGCTGCAGGAGTGCTTTGATAAAGCGTCTGCGATTGTGGCGGATGTGGCAGCGACTGGCTGTAATGTTATCGGCTTTGGTGAGATGGGGATCGGTAATACGGCCTCTGCCAGCCTGATCATGAGCGAGCTGTGTGAGTTACCGATTGAGCGCTGTGTGGGTCGTGGAACGGGTCTGGATGATGCTGGCTTGCAGCGTAAAGTTGAGCTATTGGCTGAAGCCAAGGCACTGCATGGCAAGTTTAAAAATCCTAGCCAAGTGTTAAGCACTTACGGTGGCTTTGAGATTGCACAGATTTGCGGTGCGATGATGGCCGCTCAGCAGCACGGCATGGTTGTGATGGTAGATGGTTTTATCGCGACTGCTGCCTATTTAGTGGCCGTTGAACTGAACCCTGCGCTGCGCGAACATGCGATTTTCTGTCATGTCTCGGATGAGAATGGCCATCGCCTGATGCTGGATCACTTAAAAGTGAAGCCATTGGTTAATTTGGGTATGCGCTTAGGTGAGGGCACCGGTTGTGCTGTGGCTTATCCCTTGATCAAAAGTGCCGTAGCGTTTCTAAACGGTATGGCGAGCTTTGAATCAGCTGGCGTTTCCGAAGCTGAGAGCGCTTAAACAACGATACACCGTTTGCCCGCTTTGGCAGTACTTACGTTCAAACAGCGTAAGATACTGTCCGGCGGGGTCAATTACTTCACAGCCCTCAGTGGCTTGTTCGGCCAGCTTTAGTGCCTGACTAAACTCCTCAATATACAACTGCCAGTTACTGCGCACTTCCAATAGCCCACCTAAGCGTAATAAATCTGCAAACGCCGGATGGCCATGCCAGCGGTATTTTAATTGCACTGACTTAGGGTAGGGGTTGGGGTATAGCAGATAATGCTTTTGCAGCTGCCAGCCAGCCTCGACCGCCAGTTTCCAGAAGTCCACGCAATCGGCCTGCACCATGAGTAGGTTATCCGGCAGCGCATCTTCGTATTCCTTATCCAGTCGCTTGGCTGAGCGGTCTAAACCAATCACCCAGTTATCCGGATGCTGTAGCGCAATCTGGCGGCTACTAACGCCAGTACCACAGCAGGAATCCAAAATCAATGGCGCAGGAGCAGCACTAATGCGCTCACTCACTGCAGCAAATGCTTGGCGGGTATGCTCAGCAGGCGGCTTTAAAAACGGATGACGCAGGTGCTTTAACACCACCTGCTCAAGATTGTCATGCACGCCAGTTTGATTACTGTAAATCTCGCGGGAATCAGCCTGCATTACACGTCCGCTGATAAAACCCGACCGGGGTTGAGAATGTTATTCGGGTCCATGGCCTGTTTTAGCGTGCGCATTAAGGCGATTTCCGCCTCACTGCGACAGAGTTTTAAGTAATCCGCTTTGATCGCGCCAATGCCATGTTCTGCGGTGACGGTGCCGCCATATTCTTTCAGCATTTTATAGATCATTTTGTAAATGGCTTCACTGCTTTTCTCGCCGTTAGTCCAGGCAATCATATGGATATTGCCATCAGCCAAATGTCCAAACGTAAGGGTCGTCAGGTTCTCAAAGTTATCTTGTAGCGCGTGGTGTGCCTTTTCTAAAAAGGCCTGCATCTGGCTAATGGGTAGCCCGATATCGAAGTTAGCCAAGTCAGGAATTTTCGATAGTATCTCACCCGCAGAGTCGCGAATAGCCCAGAACATTTCGGTATCTTTACCAGCTTGGGCAATCACTGCATCGACTAATTTGCCTTTTTCCAATTGTTCAAATAACACCTGCTGAAAGCGCTCTAGCGTGTCATTTTCAGATTCCAGTAGAATATAAAATAGGTGGTGCTCGCCGAAGGGGTTACTTACGTTGGCATTTTCCGCCAGTGCAACGCTGAAATAGTCATCCCACATCACTTCAAAAGCGGTGAGTCTGGAAAATTCAGCTTGGCAGGTTTGCATCACATCAATTACATCAGTCAGGCTATTGAGTGCAACCAGTGCCGTGTGCTTGCTGCGTGGCTGTGGAAATAGGCGTAAGACGACTTCAGTCACTACGCCGAGCGTACCTTCACTGCCGATAAACAATTGCTTGAGGTCATATCCGGCATTATTTTTCAGCATTTTATTGTAGGCGGGGATGATCGTGCCATCCGCTTGTACGGCTTCCAAACCGAGCACTAAGGCCCGCGTCATGCCAAAGCTCAGTACTTGATTGCCACCGGCATTGGTCGATACATTGCCGCCAATATTGCAGGAGCCGCGCGAGCCTAAATCCAGCGGTAAACGAAAGCCAGCCGCTTCAGCCGCTTGGTGAATCACTTGCAGCGGTGTGCCGGACTTTGCCGTGATGGTCATCGACTGATGATCCAGCTCGGTAATACCGCTCAAGCGCTCCATCGACAAAGCAATCTCGCCAGCTTTGGGTGTTGCACCACCGGCTAACCCGGTCAGGCCACCTTGAGTGACCACCGGTAAGTGATGAGTATTGCAATAGCTCAGCAGGGCGCTTACATCTGCCGTATCTCGCGGTCGAACCACGATCTCTGGCAGCTGCGGATTTTCATTACTCCAATCCGCCTGATACTTCTGGCTAACGTCGGCTCCAGTTAATAGCTGGGCTGCGCCAAGTAGTTCGGTAAGTGCCGTGATGTGCTGTTGCATATGGGGTTCCTAGAAGCGGAGATGTTTTACGGAAACACCTTGGTTTTTCAATTCGTTCAGAGAGTCTATACCGATTCTCAGGTGACGATGTGCATACTTTTCAGTAACTACTTCATCGCTGGCTTCGGTTTTTACGCCATCCGGAATCATTGGTTGATCGGAGACGAGCAATAGCGCGCCCGTTGGGATTTCATTGTGGAAACCGGCAATAAAGATGGTCGCGGTTTCCATATCGATTCCCATGCAACGTAGGCGGCGCAGGTGATCTTTGAATTTGTCATCGTGCTCCCAAACCCGTCGGTTGGTGGTGTACACGGTGCCTGTCCAGTAGTCGCAGCTGTATTCGCAAATCGTTGAAGAAACAGCCTTTTGCAAGCTAAACGCTGGCATAGCAGGGACTTCAGGCGGGAAGTAGTCGTTTGATGTACCTTCACCACGAATCGCTGCGATTGGAATAATCAGATCGCCAAGTTTGTTCTTTTGCTTTAGACCGCCACATTTTCCCAAAAACAGACAGGCTTTCGGCTTGATGGCCATTAGCAAATCCATAATGGTGGCCGCATTAGCGCTACCCATACCAAAATTGATAATGGTAATGTCATTCGCCGTGGCGCTGATCATATTGCGGTTGCCGCCTTTAACCGGCACATTATTCCACTCGGCAAACAGGTTTACATAGCTGTTGAAATTAACCAGCAGAATGTAGGAACCAATTTCTTCAAGCTTCAGGCCAGTGTAACGGGGCAGCCAGTTATCTACGATTTCTTGTTTTGTTTTCATATTATTATCCTCGTGTGTGACCGCCTAGCTTAACACTTCATGGGTTTAACAAGCTACGCAGAGGGGGTAATAAGTCTGTTGCCATTAGTCCACGTTCGCCGTCTTTTTTAGCTGCGATGTCTGCGGCAGCGGCGTGTAGCTCTACCCCAAAACAAGCGGCATCCTCCAGTGAAAATCCCTGAGCCAGCAAGCCACCAATGATGCCGCTTAAGATATCGCCCATGCCGCCAGTGGCCATGCCGGGGTTGCCGTGGGAGCATTGGTGTATGTGTTCGGGGTCGGCGATGAGCGTGCCCATACCTTTTAAGATGGCAATGCCGCCGTGTTTTCGTTGTAGCTCGCGAGCATATCGTGGGCGGTCAGTGGCAATGGTTTCAATCTTGGTTTTTAGTAGGCGGGAGGCTTCGCCGGGGTGCGGGGTTAGAACCCAGTTATCGCGTTGCTTCGGAATCTCATCATGCGCGAGCAAATTCAGCGCATCGGCATCGACTACTAATGGTAGCTTGGTTTCCAGTGCAGCTTGCATTAGGGTTTTTGACCAGCGGGTTTGGCCAAGGCCGGGGCCGATAACCACGACACTGGCTAACTCGATCAGGGCTTTAAGATTACTGGTGGCATCAATGCCATGCACCATGATTTCTGGTCTTCGGGCAACAAAGGCGGCAATGTGCTCCACTCGGGTGGCGACGCTGATTTTACCTGCGCCGGTTCTGGCGGCCGACTCGGCAGCCATTAGCGCAGCGCCAGCCATGCCGTAGTCGCCACCAACCACTAACACATGACCAAATAAGCCTTTGTGTGCATCGCGGGAGCGGGGTGTGAGTAGCATCCGCAGTTTACGCTGATCAATGGGAAGAATTTGTTCGTTAGACATTGCTAAGCCTCGCTTTTATGCATGCCCGGTTCCGGAGTTGCAACCGGAGTGCCGCTATGACGTGAGTAGTCGGCTTATTTTAAAGCAAAAAAAGGGGCGAATAAATCGCCCCAAGTACTGCTCTGAGAAAAACACGCTAATTAGCGAGCCCCAAACCCCGTCAGAATAGTGTAAATCGTTTTTAGTGTGATCTGTAAGTCAGTCATGAATGACAGGTTGTTGATGTAGTACAGGTCATACTTAAGCTTAGTTACCGTGCCATCTGCATCTGCAACATAGCCTTGTTCAGTCTGTGCCAAGCCAGTGATACCAGGGCGAACTAAGTGGCGCAGTGAGTAGTTAGGAATTGTTTGGTTAAACTCGTTAACAAAGCTTTCCTGCTCAGGACGTGGACCGATGATGCTCATGTCGCCTTTAATCACGTTCCACAGCTGTGGCGTCTCGTCGATGCGGAATTTACGGATGAACTTACCAACACGGGTAACACGCATGTCGTTGCTTTGAGCAAACTGTGAGCCGTGCTGCTCTGAATCAGAGGTCATGCTGCGAAATTTCATCATGTTGAATGTCTTGCCGTTCATGCCGACACGTTTCTGCCAGAAGAAAACGGAACCTGAAGACTCTAATTTGATAGCCAGTGCAGTCACTGCCATTAATACGGCTACAAACGGTAACACCGCAATGATAGTTACAACATCTAATACACGCTTAGTGTTCAGGTAGTTACTAGCAAGAGCGCTGTTGATTGATTTAGTGTTGTTCTGGTTTAACTGGTTTACTGTGACACTCATTTTTATTCTCCTGGAGCACGCTCTTTGGCGGCCCTCTGACATAATTTTTATTAGTTATTGCCGCGTCTTGTTCTGTGACGCCGAAGTGGTCGGGGGAAGCACTTCGTTGCTGTTGAGTGAAAGATAGGCTGCTACCGATAAGCGTGCATCCTGTGTCAGGATAAGTGGTTATTTTTGACTGAGCAAAAGATAAGCGGTATCAAATCAGGGGGATTTTCTCTGTTTTCCCCCTGAGATTCAGGTGTCGGTCGGTTTACTGGGCCGTAAAAAAGATGTCGCCATATGTAGCAGCGGTACTGCCACGGCTGTTATCGGCATCCGTCATAATCGCGATACCATCGATAAATCGAGGCTGGAAACCGTAGAGGTTTTTAAAGTCAGCGGCGACGTTTTGCTTTTCACTCAACCATTGGCCGGGGCCATTGCGGCTGTCACGCACCGATAGCATGCGTGCATTTTTCGGCGCGAAAGCATTGTTCCACTTATTGCCCTTACTTGGCGTGCTGGACCAGACGTAGTTTAGGGCGCGGGTTTTCCAGATAAACACACCACCATCAATAATTACATACACGCGAGCAGCGTAATCATCACCGGCTTTCGTTGCTTCTTTCAAAGGAGGTAACGGCTTGTCGACTTTCCAGCTCCAGTTCAAGAAGGGCGTCTTATTAAGATCAATACGCATTTTACGGCCAAGGCCTGAAGCGGCGGCATTAGTGCTGGCCTTGAGTACTTTGCGGCCACCTTCTGCGGCGATTTTGTACTGGGTAGTGCCGGAAAATGACTTACTTTCCCAGCCTTTTAGCGATCCGGAGGAGAATTCCCCAATATTAATGCGGGTACTATCAGCGAGGCTGGCAGAGGAAATCATTAACAGGCTCAAGCCTGCAATCAGCTTATTGTTCATCGTTATGTTACCTTTTTATTAGGAATGCTTAATTGTTTGACCATTCACCGGTCAGCAGTTCAGAATGACGTAAACTTAGTACTGATATACGCAAGAATAAGCAGTACGGATGTCACAACAGTAGGAGCGAATGAATGGTGAAGGGCTTAAGGAAAGCGGCTTGGATAGTGTTGCTGACGGCAACCGCAGGGACTTTGACGTCCTGTGAGTCGATGAAGTTTTACTCGCAAAGTGTTGCGGGGCACAGCCAGGTGATGCTCAAGCAAGAGCCGATTGTCAATGTATTGAATGACCCCAAAACCGACCCAAAAGTTAGCGACAAGCTAAAGCTGGTCGAGCAAGCCCGCGTGTTTGGTATTAAAGAATTGAAGCTTCCTAACAATGGCAGCTATCTACAGTATGTCGACATTGAGCGTCCGTATGTGGTGTGGAATGTGGTGGCTACCAAGGCCTATGAAATTAGCCCAATCAAACATTGTTTCCCGGTTGCCGGCTGTGTGCCGTACCGTGGCTACTTTAATAAGCCGGCTGCTGAAGCCTATGGTCGGCAGTTACGTAATAAAGGCTATGACGTCATTGTGATTGGCGCACCGGCGTATTCTACGCTGGGTTGGTTTGCTGATCCGGTCCTCAGTACGATGTTACGCCGCAGTGATCTGGGACTAGTCGGCCTGATCTTTCATGAGTTAGCGCATCAAGAAGTCTATGCCGAAGGCGATGCCGCCTTTAATGAGTCGTTTGCCACCACGGTTGAGCGAGTCGGTGTACGAAAATGGCTGGCCACGTTCAAAGGCGGGGAATACAGCAAAGAGGTACTTCAGCATTGGGAGCAGCGCGGTAAGGAAGCTGAGGTGGTTAAGCTGATTCTGGAGCATCGCAAGAAAATCCAGAATGCCTATCAAGCGATTCCAGCGACCGATACCAAAGCATTGGCTGCGGCGAAAAAAGCAGGCTTTGATGCTTTACGTGCAGACTATCTGGAGCTGAGAAAGAAAGGCGGCGGTACGACAGGCTATGACAGATGGTTTAAGAAGCCGATGAATAATGCTTCCTTAGTATTGTTTGGCGCTTACCATGGCTTTGTGAATGCCTTTGAGCAGTTGCTGGAAGAGTCCAATGGTGACTGGACTGTCTTTTATGCCAAGGTTAAAGCACTTAAAGAGCTGGATATAAAGGAGCGTAGAAATCGTTTAAAAGCGTTGAACGAAGACTCTAAACTCTAATCAGTGACCGCCTCTCGGCTGGGCCATTATTACGGCTCCAGCCGGGATACGCACACGTATTTTTTAGTATCCAAATCCGTCTCACCATCCCAGCGGTAGGCACAGAGCTTGCCATCGCGTCGTGCAATACTGTAATCCACACAGGCAATATTCTGAGTTAATGGGGTTGGTGTGCCTTGCATCCAGTAGTGGCCGATGAATAACGGCACTTCATGATGTCCGTATTCAATCAGGTGATCGCCTTCAATTGGGTCATCTTCTATATGACTAAGCGCAGCTGGCGGCCCGACAAAGGCTTTCTTATAAGTCGTGGCATTACTATCCCACCAGCGAATGCGCATGTAATGGCGCTTGATGCCGCCGGAGTCTTTAAAGCTGGCGCCATCGCTTAGGCGAATCTCTTTACCTTTAAGTAAGGTTTCAATTGCTTCATGCTCCCAGCATTTCGGATTGCTTGCAGCCCTTAGCAGGGTTTCATTGATCAGGCCATCTTCGCTGTAATGTTGTTGGATTTGCGCAATCACATCACGGTCCCAGCAAGCATGGATAATGCGGATATCGCCAAGATCCAACCAGAGCGGCAGGGTGCGGAACCAGTCAATGGTATCGGCATAGCGCTCGGGATGATCGAGCATGGCATCTAAAAATGCCTGATGATTACGGGTATTGCGCTCGGTGTGGGCGCGTAAAAAACCATTATCCTCTGGGTCAGGCGTGGCATAGGCAATCGCATTAAACTCATGATTACCCATGACCGCATAGGCATGGCCCGCTTCGATCATGGCACGAGCAGTTTCAATCACTTCGAATTGGTGTGGCCCGCGATCGACAAAATCGCCTAAAAATACGGCTTTACGGTCACGATGCTGGTAAATGCCATCGATAAGTTGATAGTCGAGCTTTTGCAGTAGGGCCGTCAAAGAGTCATGACAGCCGTGAATATCGCCGATAATGTCGTAGTTCATAGGGTGCTGCTTTTTATCCACTGGGCCAGAGATATAGTGTAAATGAAAAAAATATGAATTTGTCGGCCTTTTATGCTCTGTTCTGTCACCTCCTACTAATGTACAGTAGGGCGACAAATTAATTTAAAACAGAGGATGTCATGAGTAAAAGAGACGATTTAATTGCCAAGTATGCCGTAGACTTAAAAGAAAAATGTGGTGTAGAGCCAGATATGGATTTCTTGACTAAGGTCACGATTGGCTGTGGTCCTTCTATCTATAATAAAGACTCAGCGTCAGTGGCTGGTAGCGATAAAAAAGAGCTGGAAACCGTTAAAAACAACTTTCTGATCAAGAAGTTAGGTTTAACTGATGGCCCAGAGCTGGATTCTGCAATCGCTGCAGTACTAGAGCAATACGGAAAATCAAATCCTAACAAGCAGCGCGCCGTGGTGTACTACTTGTTGGCTAAGCACTTTAAGAAAGAGTCTATTTACGCCTAAGACTTAACACCCAAAGTGGGGAGGTGAGGCGATGAAATTTGATATTTTGACCTTCGGCTCCATTACTTTGGATGTCTTGCTAAAGCTTCAGGCAGGGGAGTCAATTACCCTGTCTGAGTTTCAAAATGAAGCCAGCATGACCTTGCCACTGGGCGATAAGATTCCGATACAGGATGCCTTAATGCTCTGCGGTGGTGGCGCTTCAAACTCTGCAACGGGGTTTACTAAGCTGGGCTTTTCGACCGCTGCGGTCGGCGTGATTGGGGATGATGTTAATTCTCACTTCGTGCTGGATATCCTTAAGCAGCAACATATCAATACCGACTACCTAATTGTTGAACCCGGCCAAAGCTGTAGCTTATCAGTGATCTTAAGTGATTGGACCGGCGGGCGCACAGTGCTTCATAAGCGCCTGAAGAGCGAACATTTTACCTCTGCGATTATTGACGGCTTACCCGAAAGCCAAGCCTTTTATATTGGCCATCTCCAACAGAATGCCAATGAAATTCTGCATGCCTTAGCGGCGAAATATACCGATGAAGAGCGCTTGATCGGTTGGAATCCGGGTAAAACGCAATTTCAGCATGGCTTTGATGAATATCGCGATGTATTTCCACTGATTGATATGCTGATTCTAAATGCTGAAGAGGCGCGTGATTTTACGGGATTGGCTTTTGATGTGCTGTCAGTGGATGAGGCAAAGCCGGAGCATTATGGTGAGCCGGTGGTTGGGGATTATACGACCAAACCTGTGACTTGCATTACCGATGTGCGGCGCTTGGCGGATGCCTTTTTAAAAGCAGGCGTTGAGATTGTGTGTATTACGGATGGCTGTCGTGGAGCGCAAATTTTTGATGGCGAACATCATTATTGGGCGCCACCGGTTGATGTGGAAGTGACGGATAGTCTGGGTGCGGGGGATGCATTTTCAGTGGGGCTGATCTCTGCGAAATTGCATGGCAAAGATCTGGCGACGCAGATTTTATGGGGCAGCTTGAGTTCTGCTTCTGTGATTCAGCAATATGGTGCACAGGCTGGGCAGTTATTGCTTGAGCAAATGCCTGATTAGGTTTGAGTCACGTTTAGTATGACCTAACCCAAGTGCTAAACTTAGGCAGCTTGTGGGCCATGTATTAGGTTTAAAAACCTAGCGCTCACCTTTACGCCAATCCCATGGAGCCACCGCTTTCTTCCCTTGCCAGAGTCCTTTTTTAGCGGCTTTGGCTTGTTTCTCTGCTTGGGCATATAACTTTCGATCGGCGGCTGTTTGCTCATCTTCATAGTATTTGTAGTGCCACGCCAGTCCAGCTTCAACAATCTGAAGGTTCACATCCTGACCTTGATACCAAATCTTACCGACTAGCCGTTTATAACGATCAGCTTTATCCCACTCAATACACAGCGACTGCTGATCAATGATCGCGGCTAAAAAATTCTTCGCCGCACGCCCGTAGGATTGGTTGTACTCTGGCGCATCAATACCCGCTAAACGAATCTGTTGAACAGTGCCTTCCTCATCTGTGATTTCAACACTATCGCCATCGGTAACTTTGGTGATCTCACCGCTTAGATTGCAGGACTCCGGAGAGGACGGAGGCGGTGCTTTAAAGTGCTGTAACACCACTGCCAGCAAACTTAGCGTGAGCACAAAGCCCATGTACTTCAGTGCTTTCATGCTTTAGCGACCAATGCTTGACGACGTGTTAAGTTGGCTAAGACCAGCCCGCTAGCGACTAAAATAATCCCGATATAATGAAAACCTTGCAGGCGCTCACCTAAGATCAAAGTCGCAATCGTGAGTCCAAAGACTGGTAGCAGGTGAATGAATTGGCCCGTGCGATTGGCTCCTAGCCGTGAGGTGGCGTTATTCCAAAATAAAAAGGCTAGCAGAGAAGCAAAGATTGATACATAGGTCACAGCCATTATTGAGGTAGTAGTAATTGGCATAGGCCGTCCGTTAAATGATTCCAGCAAATAAAATGGCAGAATCATCAGCGTACCAAACACCATGGAGTAGCCTAAAAACGGTAAGCCTTTCAACGCAGGTGGGAGCTTGCGGAGCAATACGGTATATATTGCCCAAATAATAACGGCACTTATAACCCACAAATCACCGGTCTGGAAAGACAATGTCAGTAAGGTATGAATGTCGCCTTGGATCAGAATGACGCCGACTCCTGCTAATGACACCAACACCCCAATCCATTGCTGCAGGTTGGCCTTATCAGCAAAAAACAGGGTAGATAGCAGAATAATCAGCACCGGCGAGATGGATTGCATCAAAACACCATTGGTCGCTGAGGTACTTTGCAAGCCGAGATACACAAAGCTATTAAAGCCCGCGACGCCAGTAGCCGATAGCGCTAACACCAACCATAAGTGAGATTTCAGGGTTGCCCACTGCTGTTGCATGGGTTTGTAGGCAAAAGGAAGCAGGCAGGCAAATGCCACTATCCAACGCCAGAAAGATAAGCCCAGCGGTGGGACTTCGCCGGAAATGGCGCGACCCAAATTGATATTGCCAGCCCAGAACAACGTAGTGAGTACCAGCAGTAAATAGGGTGAAGCCCGGTCTAATAAGTTGGTTTGCATAGCAGTCACAGCATTGGGGTTGGACTAAAGAGCCAGCGATACTAACGCCAATTGCTAAGGAATGCGATGGTTGTGGTTTATGGTGAGAGCGTTGAAGGCTATACTTTTGACTCCCTCCCTTTGGCCCCAATATGAGCCCCTCCATGTCTACCCATAAGCCTCTGTCCAAAATTCCGTCCAGTACTTGGTTGTTACTGATTTCTGCTTGCCTGCTGGTAATGCTGTCCTTTGGTTATCGCTCAGGTTTTGGCCTGTTTGTTAAGCCAATTAGCGAGGCGAATGGCTGGGGGCGTGATGTGATTGGCTTCTCAATGGCAATCCAAAACCTAGTCTGGGGCGTAGTCGCGGTATTCGCTGGTGGTTTAGCTGACCGCTTTGGCAATGTTCGGGTGATTATTTCAGGTGTGGTGATTTACGCATTGGGCATGGGCTTGATGCCACATGTGACAGCACCTTGGATGCTGCACAGCACGGCTGGAATGATGGTCGGTGCTGGTGTGGCCGGAACCTCGTTTGGCATTGTGCTGCCGGCGTTAGCGCGGGCTGTGAGTGAAGATCGCAGGCAGTGGGTACTCGGTGTCGGAACCGCAGCGGGTTCAATGGGGCAGTTTCTGGTGGTGCCGATCTCTCAAGGCTTAATTGATAATGTGGGCTGGGTGAATGCTTTGCATATTCTGGCCCTCTCCGCCTTTGCGATGGCTGTCTTGGCCATGCCATTAGCGCCTTATGCCGGTGGCGGGAAGTCAGAAACTAATGTGCCTGCGCAAACCATGCGCCAAGCCTTGAGTGAAGCTTTTAGGCACCGTTCTTACGTATTGCTGGTCGCAGGCTTCTTTGTTTGCGGTTTCCACGTGGCATTTATTACCGCTCATCTACCTGCATATTTGTCAGATCTTGGCTTTGATGCCAAAATCGGGGCTTGGAGTGTAGCAACCATTGGCCTGTTTAATGTGTTTGGTGCGTATATGTCAGGCATTATCTCCGGCAGGCGCGAACGCCGCTCTGTGTTGATTTGGATTTATCTGCTGCGAGCGGTAGCGATTACAGCCTTTATGCTGATACCCATTAGCTTGGTGAGTGTGTTCGCCTTTTGCGCTGCAATGGGCCTGTTGTGGTTGGCAACGGTACCGCCGACCTCAGGCATGGTGGCAATGATGTTTGGTACCCGTTATATGTCGTTGCTCTACGGCTTCGTATTTTTAGGGCATCAGTTAGGCAGTTTTAGTGGGGTGTGGCTCGGTGGATGGACGTATGAGCGCACCGGAAATTATGATTTAGTTTGGTGGATTGGTATTGGTTTGTCTCTGGTGGCGGCGCTTTTGCATTGGCCTATTCAGGAGAAGCCGGTAGAACGTTTAACAACTCAACGCATGGGAGCATTATGAGTATTAAAAAGGTTCGCTTAAGTCTGTTGCTGATTTTTACAGGTTTGTCGTCGGTGCTGATTAGCGCCTGTTCTATCAATCCTGCCGAGCAGATCAATTCGATGCTAGATACCAATGGCTACACAATGACTACGGTGAAGTATGGAGACTCACCCCGTCAATCAATGGATATTTACAAGCCCAAAATTGACCAAGGCAAAGTGCCGGTGGTGTTTGTGTATGGTGGCGCTTGGCGAACCGGAACCAAAACGGATTATAAATTTGTGGGTCATGCGCTGGCACAATTAGGCCATCCGGTGATTATTCCGGATTATCAGCTGTATCCTGCGGTGAAGTTCCCGGTATTTGTAGATGACGTCGCTAAAGCCATCAAAGCCGTTGAGTTGCGGGACGTTAGCTTGCTAGGGCGGCCACTACGCGAGTTCGTGATTATGGGGCACTCCGCCGGTGCGCATACCGCTGCTTTGATTACGACTGATCGCACTTACCTTTGGCAAAACCGGGTCGATGCACAGGTTGTTGGCATGATTGGTTTGGCCGGGCCTTATGATCTAACACTGGAAAACCCCGAAGTTATTGGCGTGTTTGATGGCGCGGGCAATAAATCACAGCCGATTGATTTTGTTCGACCTGATTTGCCACCGGTATTGTTGATTCATGGGCTGGATGACACCCGCGTATTGCCATATCACACGCGTACCTTTGCTGAAAAGCTGGCAGAAGCTGGTACCGATGTACGCACACGTTTCTATCCCAAGACTGAGCACATCAAAGTTTTAGGCTCTATTGCACAACCATTGCGTCATTTGAACAAAAGTTATGAGGATGTGACTGAATTTCTGGGAATTGTGA
The DNA here is from genome assembly GCF_000419525.1 of Leucothrix mucor DSM 2157. Taxonomy (NCBI): domain Bacteria; kingdom Pseudomonadati; phylum Pseudomonadota; class Gammaproteobacteria; order Thiotrichales; family Thiotrichaceae; genus Leucothrix; species Leucothrix mucor. The sequence continues at coordinate 3,630,951 of NZ_ATTE01000001.1, read as the reverse complement.
CATTAGCCGAGTAGCAATTGCGGCGAATGGTCAATAAGGCTTGATTGATTCCGGATTGTTTTTTAAATTGGGCTAATCTGGCGGTGTGATATACACCGCTATTGCTTATCGCGTGTTCTGATATCACCATGTTGTCATCTGGGTTCATTAGGATATAGCTATTAACCAATTTGAAGGAAGGGTCTTGCACTGTGAACACTATAAAACCTTTAAGCCAAGCCGTGATGTTGGCTTTGTTAGTCACTGCAACAAACGGCTATGCGGATACGACTGCTGAGAACACTCAGTTGAAATTGCGCTTGATGGAAACTACCGACATTCACATGAACTTGCTGAACTACAATTATTTCACCGGTAAAACGGATGAGAAAATTGGTTTTGCAAAAGCGGCAACCCTGATCAAAGCCGCGCGTGCAGAAGTGACTAATAGCTTATTGGTGGATAACGGTGACTTGCTGCAAGGTAGCCCGATGGGCGACTACATGGCGCGTACTGGTTTGCAGAAAGATCAAGTTCACCCTGCCTACAAAGCCATGAATCCGCTGGATTATGTAGTGGGTAATATCGGAAACCACGAATTTAACTTTGGTCTGAATTTCTTAGGACAAGCCATTAAGGGCGCTGATTTCCCATACATCAGTGCTAACGTGTTCGTCGATGACGGTGATGCTGACCCAAGCAATGACAAGCCTTACTACCAGCCGTATCTGATTAGCGAGCAAAAGCTAAAAGATGCCAAAGGCGATGAGCACACGGTAAAGGTGGGCTTTATTGGCTTTGTACCACCTCAAATCATGAATTGGGACAAAGCAAACCTGACCGGCAATGTCATCGCTAAAGACATGGTAGAAATGGCCAAGCGCTATGTGCCGGAAATGAAAGAGAAGGGTGCAGACCTTGTTGTCGCCATTCCGCACTCTGGCTTAGAAATTACCGATGCCACGGCAATGCAGGAAAATGCGACCTATCACTTGTCTAAAGTCGATGGCATTGATGCGATTATGTTTGGTCATGCGCATAACACTTTCCCCGGTGGCAAGGCTTATAACGGCTTTGAAGCGCAGGGCGTGGATAACGTTAAAGGTAGCATTAATGGTGTGCCTGCGGTTATGCCTGGGTTCTGGGCCAATCACATTGGCTTGATTGATTTGAATCTAACCTATGTCGATGGCAAGTGGACGGTTAAAGACTTTAGTACGGAACTGCGCTCGGTTGCAGAAACCAAGGCGGATGAGTCTGTTGTGGCCTCTGTTGCTGATGAGCATGCCGCGACGGATAAGTGGGTGAGCGAGCCATTTGCAAAAATCGCCGCACCGGTGAATAGCTTCTTTGCACTTGCGCAGGATGACCCATCCATTCAAGTCGTGAGCGATGCGCAGATGTGGTATGGCGAGCGCCTGATTCAGGGCACTGAGTACGATGGTTTGTCGGTGTTATCGGCAGCAGCACCGTTCCGTGCGGGTCGCCAAGGCCCTAGTGACTTCACGAATGTCCCTGCGGGCGATATCGCATTCCGTAATGTTGCGGATTTATATATCTACCCTAATACGCTGCAAATTCTGAAATTAACGGGCTCGCAAGTTCGTGAGTGGTTAGAGATGTCAGCCGGTCAATTTAATCAGATTGATGCTGCTAGCACTGAATCGCAACCGCTGATTAATACGGACTTCCCAAGTTATAACTTTGATGTGATTGATGGCGTGACGTATCAGATTGATCTGACACAGCCAGCCAAATACAACAAAGATGGCAGCGTGGCGAATGAAAAAGCTAATCGCATCGTGAACCTGCAGTTTGACGGTAAGGCTATCGATGAAGAGAAGCCATTCTTGGTGGTTTCTAATAACTACCGTGCTTCGGGCGGCGGTAATTTCCCGAATGTAAATACTGATACGATTGCGATTCGCGCGCCAAATGAAAACCGTCAGGTGGTTGCTGAATACATCACTGAAATGGCAAAAGAAAATGCCGATGGCTTTGATCCATCAGCCGATAATAACTGGAGCTTTAAGCCAGTTAACGAAACGGTAGTTGTAACATTGCGTTCCTCGCCATTGCCAGAAGCGGCGGAGTTTGCCAAGACTCTACCTCAGCTGGAAGCGACGGGTAAAACCGATGCGGATGGCTTTGCGATCTACCAACTAAACTTATCAAAATAAAACACACAGGTTGATGTATGCAGGACTGGAAAGAGAAGTACCCGATTATTATTACGCAAGATGTGCATTGGGGCGATATGGATGCCTTTCAGCACGTGAATAATAAAATCTATTTCCGCTATTTTGAGGATGTACGATTGGCGTATCTGGAAGCGATCGGCTCGCTGGAGCTGATGAAGACCAGTAAGACGGGGCCAGTTCTGGCATCAACCAGTTGCGAGTATCGTGCGCCGGTGTTGTTCCCCGACACTGTGCACATTGCCACTCGCACCTATGATCTGCAGCCTAAGCGCGTGAGCATGGAGTACTCTGTGTTTAGCGAGCAGCAGCAAAAGGTGGTTGCTGAAGGCACGGGGATGATGGTGTATTTTGATTTTAAGACGCAGCGTAGCGTTGAAATCCCCGAGCAAGTGGTCGCGCAGATGCGTGCCCTTCAGCGGGATTAAGTTGCTAGATTGACCATAATTTTGTAGTGTTGGCAGACAAATAATAAAAATAAACGGGGTTTAATACCCATGTCTGCCTTATCACGGCGTTTGCCGCTGTTCTTCCTGGCTATCATGGCGCTGCTAATTTGCGGCTCTGTCTATCTGCGTCTCCAATTTGACTTTAATGCTGGCCATATGGATGAGTATGATTACTTATTTGTGGGTAGTCGCTTGCTATCGGGCGCGAGTTGGCCAAGTTATACCTATATTTTTGGTTCGGATTTTAACTGGTATGTATTGGGCTGGGGTGAGCGTTATCTTGGCGGGCTAAGCGGTGCGCGCATGGTGGCGACTGGCTTTGGTCTGCTGTCATTATTAGGTGCCTATGGCTTTGTATATGCCTTATGGCGAAATCATCTAACCGCGCTGATTGCTGTGGGATTACTGGCGCTGCAATCCACTCAGCTATTTATTAGCCGCTTTGCGACTTACGACATTATTAGTTTTGCCTGCTTTACTCTGTCTTTAGCGCCGTTGTTGCTGGCTTGCGAACTGAAATCACGTGCTCGTTATGGCTACTTACTCATGGCGATTGTGCTGATTAGCATGGCAGTCACCAGTAAGTATGTAGTGGTTTTGTATTTGCCGGTATTGGGTATTCTGGCGTTGATTAGAGCACCGAAAATAGCGGTATTGTATGGCGTAGGTGTTAGTGTATTTTTGCTGAGCTATGTAACGTTGCATTGGGATGATTTGCAGGTGCTGTATCGGGTGCAAATTCAGGGTGTGCATGGTGCAGGAAATGGTTCGTTAGAGTACATGTTACAAGCGATTGGTAGCTACTTGTGGCCTGCGCTACTGGGTTGGACGGCTGCCTTTACTTATTGCTTATGGCGCTCAGGCCTGCGGTTTTGGGCGCATCGCACGGGCTTGGTATTAGTGGCGCTACTGTTTGCCGCATTGCCATTAGTGGCGTATCACTTGAATGCGCTGAATATGATTTCCCTATTTAAACACTTGGTGTATGCACAGTTATTTTTACTGCCGGCCTGCGCTTGGCTATTCACACAGTTACTGGAGCAAGTGGATTACCGTTGGCTAAAGCAGGCTGCATTGGCCTTGGCATTAGTGCTATTTGCCGGACTCAATTATCAACAATTACAAAAGATGGAAGCCGCCTATGCGGATGTCTCGCCAGTACTAAGCGCCATGCCGAAAGCGCTGGATGAGGAAATCACCATCTTAAGTGAAGACCCTTATCTATTCCGTTATTTTGTCGGTCAGTCCGTTCCACAAAACCATATCAAAGAGTCCAATTGGCTAGACAATAATCGCGATGGTCGCTACGAGTCCAAAGATGTGGTTGATGCCATCTGGGATATGAAATTCAGCTATGTGTACCTCAATGATCAACTGCACCCAAGCCTAAATAAGAAGCTCCGTAAAATATTAAAAATGCGTGGTTATCAGGAGTTAATAACTCAGTCGTATCAGCTGAGTTCAGTCATGAGCAGGCAAACACAAGGTACTCTGAGCTTGTATAAGCGCATGGAAATGCCACGGGTTTCTCTGACAGATGATGAATTATTTGATCGGGGAAAGGGCTTAAAATCAGTTAAACAAGGGGCGAGCGGTGAGTGATCCGATTATTTATGCAGCACTGTTATTATCAGTGATTTGCTCTAGTGCCTCACAGATTTTTCAAAAGCTGGCGGCTTTGCAAACTGACGGTGAAAAGTCATTTATGTTAGCCAATCCCTATGTATTGCTGAGCTTCTTGAGCTTGGGAGTTGCCTTATTGCTTTGGTTGGTTGTGCTGAGTGTGATGCCGGTAAGTCAGGCGTATCCCATGCTAAGTCTGAGCTATATTGTGGTGATGTTATTGGCGCGATGGCTGTTTAAAGAACAAATATCATTGCAACACTGGCTCGGAGCAGGTTTAATTATGTTAGGTATCAGCTGTTTAATGGGTGGAAACTGATGCAGCGCGCATCGGTTTATTTAGTAATTTCGATCATTGCCGGTGCGCTTGGGCAGCTCATGATGAAAGCAGGCATGCAGCAATTAGCTCCACTGTCGGAGACGGTACAGGCCTTTATCCAGCACGTTGAGTTCCCGGTTTGGACCTCGCTGGCATGGGTGATTGCGGGAATTAGCTGCTACTTAGTCGCGGTTTTATTGTGGATACGGGTGCTGCGGGTGTATCCGCTAAGTATGGCTTATCCCATGTTGAGCCTGGGTTACATCGTCGTTTATCTCGGCGCATTCTGGTGGTCCGCCGTGGGCGAAACGCTATCCTTACAAAAAACATTAGGCATTGGGCTGATCATTGCTGGTGTGATTGTTATTGCACGTTTACCACCGGGGAATTCCTGTCATGAGTGAACAAACACCTTATTTATCGGTGATCATTCCGGCTTACAACGAACAGTCGCGGATCGCTGACTCCTTATACGAGATCAAAGACTACCTCTCCGCGCAGCCTTATCGCAGTGAAATTATTGTGGTGGATGATGGCAGTAATGACCTGACCACCGAAATCGTGAAATTCATTGATATTTACGGCAAAGAAATTAATGAACACGATGAAGGCACGTTGATGGAAAATCATAAAAACGTCGGCAAAGGCTATTCCATTGCCCGTGGCATGATGCGGGCCTCCGGCGATATTATCTTATTCACCGATGCAGACCTTTCCACGCCAATCAGCGAGGTGCCAAAATTACTAGCCTGCTTTGATGAGGGTTATGACGTGGCCATTGGTTCCCGCAGTATGCAGGATTCGAAGGTGGAAAAAAAACCTTGGTACCGAAACCTGATGAGCAGTCTATTCAATTCCGCCGTCCGTCTGATTTCGATTCGGGGAATTAATGATACTCAGTGCGGCTTTAAAGCTTACCGTAGAGAAGTTGCACATCAGGTAGCGACCTTACAGCGTATTTATGGCTTTGGGTTTGATGTTGAGCATTTATACATCGCCAAAAAATCAGGCTACAAAATCAAAGAAGTAGGTGTTGAGTGGCATCATAAAGAGGGCTCAACGGTCGACCCTTTGCCAGACGCAATCACCATGTTTTTAGACTTATTACGCATTCGTTGGTTACATCGCATGCTATAGCATTCGGATGAGTGGCGTTGCTTTGTTCATGAGTGGCTAATACTATAAATGCTATAACGAGTCTGAATTATAAAAATAAGGTAAATTCAACAATGCGTCGATTACTACTAACAAGTCTGCTGCTAGGTAGCCAGGCCGCTTGGGCTGATCCCTTTATGGAGTGCCCATCCCGTGCATATTTGACCCAAGGTGCCGTTGCGAACACTTACAGTGTGAACTTGGTCACTGGTGATTATGCGCTGGCTCAAGATGATATGGACACCAAAAGCAAGGTGAATGCAACCGGCTTTAACCCGAATGACCAGTTCATGTATGGTTGGAGTTACGAGCACCATGTGCCCGCTAGAATCCACAGCGACTTCACTATTGAGCCATTAATAAGCTCAGAAGATAAAGAAAAATACGGCATCGTAAACTCTGATTTCTATGTAGGTGATGTTTCGCTAACGAACAATACCTACTATGTTTATGGTCCGGGTAGTGCGAAGGGTTTGTACGCGATTTCACTGGATGAAGGTGCAGATGATTATTTGCAGATGAAGCAGATTACTGATGGTAAGACGCTGAGTCTTAAGATCTTTGATATGGCTTTCCATCCAACCGATGGCTTTGCTTATGCGGTTGATAAGACCGGAATCCTGATGCGTATCAACGTCGAAAACGGTACTGCCGAGAAGGTTGCTGACACTGGCGAAGAAGGTACTTTTGGTGCGGTGTATTTCGATGTTGATGAAAACCTGTATATCAGCCGTAACAGCGACGGCAAAATTTTCAAGATTGCTATTGGTGTTGAAAACTACAGTGCTCAGTTATTTGCATTAGGCCCATCTTCTAGTATCAACGATGGTGCACGTTGTGCCTTAGCTCCTGTTGTCGATGTATCAGATACGAGTATCGATTTCGGTGATGCGCCAGACTCTTACGGTACCTTACTGAAAGACAATGGTGCTCGCCATGGCTTGAAAGATGAAAACACGCTATACCTAGGTAAAGGCGTTGATGGTGAGAGTGACGGTAAACCGTTGCCATTGTCAGATGATGAGTCAGATTCTAATGACGATGAAGATGGTGTGCAGTTCGCGACCAATCTGCAAGCGGGCGATACTGCCGTTGTCATGGTTGAGTCATCTGAAGCGGGTATTCTTAGTGCGTGGTTGGATTCTAATCAGAATGGTCAGTTTGATGCGGATGAGCAAATCATCACGGATAAAGCTGTTGAAGCAGGTAAGCAACCTATCTACATCACTGTTCCTGAAGGCTCATTGCCGGGTTCTACCTGGGCACGTTTCCGTTTATCTTCAAGCGTAGGTATGGAGCCAATCGGTGGTGTGAGTGATGGTGAGGTTGAGGATTACAATGTCGAGATCACTGTAGAAGGCTCAGCGGTTAACTACTACCCATCCAGCAAAGGTTGGACGACCGTTGCCTTTGAAGATAACTGGCCGTTTGAAGGTGATTACGATATGAATGACTTAGTCACTTATATGCGTACCACTGTATTCCGTACCGATGACAAAGTCACTTTAGTGAATATCTCTGGTGAGTTAGCTGCTGTTGGTGCCGCGTATCACAACGGTTTTGGTATTCGCCTGCCGGATGTACTGCGTGACCAGATTGATGAAGATAATATCAATTACACGATCAATGACCGCAAAGTGAGAAACTACTCACCACTGGAAGCGGGTCGTTATGAAGCAATCTTTATTCTGGCGTATAACACGTGGAGTTATGTGAGTGCGGGTGAGGACTGCGTGTTCTACCGGACTGAAGAGGGCTGTGGCTCTAATGTTCAGATGCGCTTTAACATCACAATTCCATTCAAGACGCCGGTTGAAAGCGATATCTCAGGCGTATTTGATCCGTTTATGTTTGCAACACCGGGCGCATGGCACGGCGATCACTTTGAAACACCACCAGGTCGTAGCTATGAAATCCACCTGAAAAATCAACATGCAACTGAAGCATTCAACTATAAGTTTATGAATCGCTCAGGTCAGGATGCATCAAACCCAGATGATAAGCACTTCTTCCAGACTACCAATGGTATGCCATGGGCAATGGAGATGGGTAACCGCTGGCAGTATCCGAAAGAATACCGCGATGTAACGCATGCTTATCCTCAGTTCCCAAGCTTTGTACGTAGTGAGGGTGAAGAAAACCCATCATGGTTCTCGCTGAAGAACGCTGTTGATAGCATTCTGTTTAAAGATTAAGGAAGAATAACAATGAAGAACTTAATAACAATCTCATCACTGGCGCTTTTGTTAGCAGCCTGCGGTGGCGCCGGTACTGGTGACACGGCTGATGGTTCTGGCCCTAGCGGTGAAAACCCAGGTACAGTACCGACATTGGAATACACTGCGGACCTGAGAAGCTCTGCTGATTTTAACTTTGACACATCACGCGCTATTGCTATCGATTTTGATGTAGAGCAGGCACGGACGTCACCTGGTTTGATGTCAGTGTGTACTCAGTACACTGAGACAGATGGTGATTTTGATGTCGACTATGGCAGCTGTACTGTGCAGTCTCCATTAGAAGGTGGCGTTTATAGCGGCACAATGGATGTCACGAATGATATTGATGCGGTCGTTGGTGTGGTTTGGTTTAAAGATCCTGATATCGCACCGATCTATAAGGTATTTACCTTAGAAGTGGGCGCTAAAGTGGCGCGACGCGGTGGTGGCCCTCAGGCTATTGTCTGGCGCTAAACTGCTGTTTGTATCATGGTTACTGTGTAATCAGTAATCAAAGAAAAGGCCGGGACTAATCTCCCGGCCTTTTTTATGGGCGTTTAGTATTAATAAATTTGATGATGAATTCCGCTTGCATGCCATGGTGACTAATAGTTAGTATCAACTAAGTGTAACTATGCATGGCAAATCCCCTTTGCCCCTTCGTAATCAATCCCACTTTGGAGTAGTAATGGACCGTCAGAAGTTTATTGAGTGTTTTGGTGGCATCTACGAGCACTCAGCATGGGTTGCTGAGCAAGCATATGACCGTGCACCGGTCGATGTTCAGGATATTGATGCACTCACTAAAGCCCTACGTCAAGAGGTCGACTCGGCTAGTGACGATCAAAAATTAGCACTCTTAAGGGCGCACCCGGATTTAGCAGGAAAAGCCGCCGTATCGGGAGAGCTCACCGCCGCAAGTACCTCAGAGCAAGCCGGAGCAGGCTTGGATCAGTGTAATGCTGAAGAGTTTGCCCGCTTCCAGAGCATGAATGATGCGTATACCACGCGCTTTGATTTCCCATTTATTATGGCGGTAAAGGGCGCTAATCGGCATCTCATCTTAGCTGCCTTCGAAGAGCGGTTAAATAATAGCCGTGAAATAGAATTTAAAACTGCATTGGAACAAGTTCACAGGATTGCTGAATTTCGGCTGGCTGCCTGGTTTGCAGAGAATGTCCCCGGAGAATCATTTTGCACTAAGTAAGTTATCTAAATATATAGGAGAGACTCTATGTCGACAGCTGCCGACTTGCGCAACCCCGATTATACCCCACCGCTCGCTCAGGCGGTTCCCTTAGGTCTTCAACACATTCTGGCAATGTTTGTCAGTAACATTACCCCAGCTATTATTATCGCGGGTGCTGCCGGTTTCGGTTTCGGCACACCGGGCATGGGCGACATGGTCTACATGATCCAGATGTCGATGTTCTTCGCCGGTGTTGCCACACTGTTTCAAACCATCGGTATAGGCCCCATGGGGGCCAGATTGCCGATCGTGCAAGGTACTAGTTTCGCGTTCATCCCAATCATGATTCCCCTAGTTGCTGGTCAAGGTGTTGAGGGAATGGCTGCGCTAATGGGCGGTATCCTGATTGGTGGTATCGTGCAGGGCTTTTTGGGTACGGTAATTAACAAGATTCGCAACTGGTTGCCTCCATTGGTAACCGGATTAATCATTCTGATGATTGGTTTGGCGCTGATTAAAGTCGGTATTGAGTATGCGGCCGGTGGTGTGCCCGCTAAAGGCAAGCCGGAGTTCGGTAGCTTAATTAATTGGTTTATGGCGATTGTGGTGATTGTTGCTACGCTGTATTTCAAGTTTTTCACCAAAGGTCTGCTTTCAACTGGTGCCGCGTTCCTCGGTATTATCGTTGGTTACCTAGTTGCACTGGTGATGGGCGAAGTGAGTTTCGACAATGTCGGTAATGCCGCTTGGATAATGGTTCCTGATCCTTTGCACTTTGGTATTAGCTTTGAGTTTGCTCCGATTGTTGGCTGTATTTTGCTCGGTTTTGTGTCTGCAATTGAAACCGTCGGTGACGTATCAGGTATCACCAAAGGTGGTGCAGGTCGTGAAGCGACGGATAAAGAAATTGCTGGTGCGACCTATGCTGATGGTTTCGGTAGTGCAATTTCCGGTGTGTTTGGTGCCTTGCCAAATACTTCCTTTAGCCAAAACGTCGGTTTGATTGCAATGACGGGTGTGATGAGTCGCCACGTTGTAACCATCGGAGCACTGTTCCTGATCGTTGCGGGCTTGGTGCCAAAAGTAGGCGCGATCATTTCAACCATTCCCATCGAAGTATTGGGTGGTAGTGTGATTGTGATGTTCGGAATGGTAGCGGCTGCGGGTGTTAGCATGTTGTCTGACGTGGTTTGGAACCGTCGTAGCATGCTGATCTTTGCGATCTCGCTGTCAGTAGGCTTAGGTTTGCAGCTGGTGCCTGAAGCGCTGCAACACTTGCCATCAACCCTGAAAGTGCTGCTGACGACGGGTCTGCTTCCATCGGCTATGTTGGCGATTATCTTGAATCTGGTGCTGCCGGATATTGATCAAGCAGCTGAGTAATTTCATCAGTTGAATTAGAGAAGGCCGCTGAGTAGGAAACTGCCAGCGGCCTTTTTTATGATTAGCCGGTTTGAGGTGGAATGGAGTAGGTGCCGGTGACATGCGCCACGATCTCATTCTCATCAGCCGTAAATAACGAAACCTCGATAACCGCCAGGCGCTTACCCAGTTTGATAATTTTACCTTCGGCTAACAAGTCACTCTGGCTGGGCTTTCTTAAGAAGTTAATATTGAGGTTAGTAGTCACTGCCAGTTTCACATCGCCAATCATGCTGAGCACTACCGCGAACATACAAGCATCCGCTAACAGCATCATATGTGGCCCTGAGATGGTGCCGCCGGGGCGCACCGAGCGCTCATCATAAGGCAATCGTATGACGGCATGGCCGTTATTGACTTGCTCCAGAGAGAGGCCAACATCATCAGCCCAGAATAATTCGTTTTTGATCAGATCCTGAAAATGCTGAATGCTAATCTTTGACATGGTCTCAGCTCCTAAATTGTTTGATGATTTTCCTTTTTACGTCAGTCATATTGTCATTTACAATCGAAGTGCAATTGTAATGTTGGAGTTTACCTTTACGTCAAGGTAAATATAATAAATAATCCTAGTGATAAATATCAACAAGGTTAAGTTATGAGCACGAGTGCAGAACGCGAAAGTATGGAATATGATGTCGTCGTCGTTGGGGGAGGGCCGGCAGGCTTATCCACTGCGATCCGCCTTAAACAACTGGCCGCTGAGCAGGATCACGAGCTATCAGTCTGTGTATTAGAAAAAGGCTCTGAAATTGGCGCTCATATTTTATCCGGTGCGGTAATCGAAACGCGTGCTCTGGAAGAATTGTTTCCTAACTGGAAAGAGCTGGAAGCCCCACTGAAGACGGCGGTAACGCGCGACGAAGTGCATTTGTTCACCAATGAGCGCAAGTCGGTGAAAATGCCGAACTTCATGATTCCACCCAGCATGCACAATGAAGGTAACTACATTGCCAGCCTTGGTAATCTGACGCGTTGGTTGGGCGAGCAAGCAGAAGCGTTGGAAGTTGAGATTTATCCAGGCTTTCCAGCGGCTGAGATTTTGTATCATGAAGATGGCAGCATCAAAGGTGTTGCCACTCAGGATATGGGTATCGATGAGCATGGCGAGCAAAAAGACAGCTATGAGCCGGGCATGGAGCTACATGCAAAATACACTGTCTTTGCAGAAGGCTGCCGTGGTCATTTAGGTAAAGAATTATTGAGCCGCTTCCAGTTGGATGCAGACTCTGATGCGCAGCATTACGGTATTGGTCTGAAAGAGCTGTGGGAAGTCAGCCCTGAAAACCATGAACCTGGATTAGTAGTTCACGGTTCTGGCTGGCCGCTAGATGATGCAACCGGTGGTTCATTCCTGTATCACTTGGAAAATAATCAGGTTGTAGTGGGTTTGATCATCGATTTGAATTACAGCAACCCGTACCTGAGCCCATTTGATGAGTTCCAGAAGATGAAGCATCACCCCGTGTTTGCTAAAACGCTGGAAGGTGGTCGTCGCGTGTCTTATGGCGCGCGCGCAATCGCAAAAGGTGGTTTAAACGCACTGCCAAAAATGAGTATGCCGGGTGCATTACTCGTAGGTTGTGATGCTGGCACGCTGAACTTTGCGAAAATCAAAGGCACACATACTGCTATGAAGTCCGGTATCGTTGCGGCTGACGTGTTATTCGAGCACTTGAAAGCTGATGGTGCGGAAGGTCAGGTATTGTCGCATTTTGATCAGCAGTTCCGTGACTCATGGGCAGGACAAGAGCTGCACGAGTCTCGTAACTTTGGCCCAGCCATGCACAAGTTTGGCATGTTGATGGGTGGTGCGTATAACTACTTAGATCAGAAGCTGTTTCAGGGTAAGTTGTCATTTACGCTGCACGATACCAAGCCTGACTATGCACAGATGAAGCCAGCGGCTGAGTCGCGCAAAATTGAATACGCCAAGCCAGACGGTAAGCTGAGCTTTGATAAACTGTCATCTGTATTCTTGGCGAATACCTTCCATGCAGAAGACCAGCCTTGTCACTTGAAGCTAACTGACCCAGCGATTCCGGTGAATACCAATTTGGCAGTATACGACGCTCCGGAGCAACGTTATTGCCCGGCGGGTGTGTATGAGATTGTGGGAGATAGTAATCCTGCGCTACAGATCAATAGCCAGAACTGTGTTCACTGTAAGACCTGTGATATCAAAGATCCAAGCCAGAACATTACCTGGGTTACTCCGGAAGGTGGCGGAGGTCCAAGCTATCCAAATATGTAATTGAGAAAGTGATTGCGGCGGCATAAAAAAAACTGTCGCCGCAACATGAGTACGACGACAGGTTTTGACTAGCGTATTGCTGTGATGAATTTAGTTGTTATTCGCGGCTTCAATTTCACCCAGAATCTGCTGGGCTTCAAGTTGTTGCTGCGTATTACCTTCATCCATTACTTCATCTAGCATTTCATGTGCTGATGGCAGATCGCCTGCTTCAACATAGGCACGTGCCACATCCAGCTTAATACTGACTTCCAAAGGTGGCTCTTGCTCAACTTCAGCAGCAGGATCAATCATGCGGCCATCGTTAACAAACAGTGACGGTGCAACAGCCGGTGCCTGCTGGCGACGACGCTGATTTTGCTTCTTGTCTTTAGCGCGTTGAAATAGCAGCCAAGCTAACCAACCAATTGCAAACAGACCAATGATCGGGATCAGCAGATACAGCCAGTTAGTGTTAAAACCACCACTGTTCTGAGGTGCAGTAGCCACCGGAGCCGTTGTGGTTGTTACTGGGGCTGTGTCTTGGGTTGCCGCTTTATTTTCTTCAGGTGGTCTAGCTTTAATGGTTTCAGGTGCGATGCCTTGCTCTTTTAATGCATCTGACATCCGCGCATTTTCACCCTGAATATCGCCCATGCGGCGCTCCAGAGAGATTTCCATGCGGGTGCTTTCTGCCATTTCGCTACGTGCCGCTTGCAGTTGAGCATTTAAGCTTTGGTTTCTCTCCTGAAGCTCTTCTAAAACCTTTGCGCCTTCACCGGTTAATTCGCCATTGGCCAATTTCAGTTTCAGGTCTGCGGTAGTAGAACCCAGTGCATTGGATGAGCTTTGCAGGCTTTGGATCTTATCTTCCAGTGCCTCAAGGTCGAAGTCACGCTTGGCTTTCTCATCTTCAAGACGCTTGACCAGTGCGTTTAAACGCTCACGCTCATTTTGCAGCAAGTCGAGTTTTTCAGACTGCTCTTCTTTTTCCTCAACCAGCTGTTTGACTGTCTCTGGGCTGGTGATGGTAATGAACGTTGGTGGTGGCAGGTTGCCGGTCTTTCCTTGGCGGAAAAAGGCATAATGCTGTTTCAGCAAATTATCAGCATCTTTTTGAGAGATGTTCTTGATCATTTCTACTGGTGGTAGGCGTAAGTCTGCGCCTCCCAGCATGTTGTTGATATTACCGCCTTTAAAAGCGCTAGGGTTGGCCGCCAAAATGGCAACCATAATCTGATTCTTTGAAACGCCTGCATCGATGTAGTTCTTGTTAACGATGGCGCTTAGTGTGCCTACCGCCTTAACTGTGCGTTCTACGTGGCTGTCGGCAAAGGCGACATTGGCCAGCGTACTCGCCAGACACAAGGTCAACGCGAGTCCACAAAGTTTAGAGGGGCGATACAGATTGCTAATTACTGGCATGCGAGTGTCATCCGGTACGTGAGTTTTTCTCATGATTTAAAGGGCTAATCCCTTTCAGGCTGGGGATATTACCATTCCTTGGCTGATTCCAGAACCTGTTTCCAGTGATCTGACAGGTTGAACTTGTGTTGTTGCTTAAGATAATTGGCAAATTGCTCCAATGCACCCCGTTGGCGAGTCGCTGCATAGAAGCTTAGAAGCTCCTCGACAAGGCCAATATCCGGGCGAGTACTTTGGTTGAGACAAGCTTCTTCCAGTAAAGTTTGCGCAATTTCTGTTCTTCCGTAGGTAATCGCATGGCGACTACGCTCAATCACCGTGCCAGCATCTGGTGGTGAATACGGATCAGGCTCAGTTTGCTCATGGTGAGCGGTTTGGCTGATAAGCACCGAGCCCGGAAAGCGGTAGCTACCGAGGGTGGCATCGGAGTCGTGCGCCAGCCATTCGTGAAAATATTCACGATCGTGCTGATCCAATAATGGCAGGACGAGGCTATACAAACGAACCCGTAATGGACGTCCGCTATCGCCCAATGCAATAAACAAATCCTGCAAGGCACCCGGAAGGTACTGGTGCAGTTTATGTTGAAGTGCAAATAAGATCCGTTGGCTATGGTTCTTGAAGTGCTTCGGTTGCCCCTTCACCCTAAGGTTCAGGCGGCGCCATTCGTTGAGTGGACCGACGCTCGCCGCTTGATGGGTAGTAGTATTTGTAGTGCCTTTCGGGGTGTTCGTCACATTCGTTTCCTTGTGTATACCAGCCAATCGTATTATACGGATTAAGCAATCAAAGGTACAAACAATCCCGTTAATGCACCTCGGCAGGTGTAATTAACCAGACAAGTGAAACCTTTTTCCAATCTCGTTTGGGGGTGTATATTAGCCTATTGCGTATGTCGCTGAAACTAGAAGAAAGGTTGTAATTATTGCGAAAAATAATTCACATTGATATGGACTGCTTTTATGCGGCGGTTGAAACACGGGAGAATCCATCGCTTAAAGGCAAGCCGATTGCCGTGGGTGGCTCGGGTGGTCAACGTGGAGTGATTGCGACCTGTTCTTATGAGGCGCGAGAGTTTGGCGTGCACTCAGCAATGCCCAGCTCGCGTGCCTTGCGTTTATGTCCGTCACTGATTTTGCTGCCGGTACGCATGGCTTTATATAAAGAAGTGTCATCCCGAATTCAGGCTTTATTTCATCAATATACCGATTTAGTAGAACCTGTTTCATTGGATGAGGCTTTCTTAGATGTAACCGATAGCCCACATTGTCGTGGCAGTGCGACCTTGATTGCTGAAGAAATTCGCCAGCGTATCTTTGCAATGGAGCGTATTACGGCGTCTGCGGGTGTGGCGTCTAATAAGTTTTTGGCTAAAGTTGCAAGTGATTGGAATAAGCCGAATGGCCAATGCATTGTGCGGCCAGATCAGGTAGATGAATTTGTCCGCCAGCTGCCGGTCAAGCGGATTTTCGGGGTTGGCAAGGTCACCGCCAAGCGCTTATCTGATATGGGGGTTGAGAGCTGTGAGGATTTGCAGGCGTTTAGCGAGGCGCGTTTGTGCGAGCAGTTTGGTATCTTCGGTACCCGTTTATATCAATTAGCGCGTGGCATTGATGAGCGACCAGTGGTTAGTCATCGCACGCCAAAATCACTGAGTGTTGAGGAGACTTACGCACAGGATTTGCCGGGTTTGGAGGCTTGCCTTGCCGAAATCCCCATTTTATTTCAGGAGTTTACTGAGCGCTTGGCACGTACTCAAAAGCGGATGGAGCTACGGCCCAGAACCTTATTTGTGAAATTGCGATTTGATGACTTTGAAACCACAACCATTCAGATGGCGGGCACGGTGCCGAGTGAAGCTGGCTTTGCGCATTTGTGTGATCAGGCTTGGCAGCGCGGAAAACGTCCGGTGCGTTTGATCGGAGTCGGGGTGCAATTTTCGCCGCCGGGGATGCCGGAGCAATTAGAATTGCCGCTGCGCGCATAAGTCGCAACGGCAATCTGCTGATTCAATTTCGAATGGATTAGATCAGAAATTTTCAGTTGATGTGAACAGACCTACTTTCAGGTCTTTCGCGGTGTAGATCACGCGGCCATCCACTTCAACGGTGCCGTTACCCACGCCCATTACCAATTTACGGCTGATAACACGGGTCATGTTAATGCGATAAGTGACTTTTTTCGCTGTTGGCAGTACCTGACCAGTGAATTTCACTTCACCAGAACCCAGTGCGCGACCGCGACCAGGGTTACCTAACCAACCAAGGTAGAATCCAATCATCTGCCACATTGCATCCAAGCCCAAGCAGCCTGGCATAACCGGGTCAGTCGGGAAGTGGCAATCAAAGAACCACAGGTCTGGATTGATATCCAGCTCAGCAATCATTTCACCTTTGCCAAACTCGCCGCCAGCTTCGTTGATTTCAGTTACGCGATCCATCATCAGCATGGGTGGGATCGGCAGGCGGGCATTACCCTCACCAAATAGTTCGCCGTGGCCACATTTGAGAAGTTCTTCGTAGGTAAAGCTGCTTTGTCTTGACATATTCTTGTTCCAGATAGCGCGGTTTTGAGTGTAATAAAATGCGTTGTGACCGGCATTTTACCTGACTAGCGGGCTTATTGCAGAAAATAATCCAGCGCCAAGCCAATAAATACCACCATACCAAACCAGTTATTGTTTAAAAAAGCGCGGAAACAGAGCTTTCGGTCACGTTCACGAATTAAATACTGCTGATACACAAAAAATATCGAGGCGAAAAACAGAGCTAGATAGTAGATATACCCAAAGGACTCCAGTGCGCCAAGAATAGACAGCAGGATGACTACTGCCAGCTGCATTAAACCAACAATCAGGCGGTCATTATCCCCAAATAAAATAGCGGTCGATTTAAGGCCGAGTTTGAGATCATCCTCACGATCGGCCATGCCATACATGGTGTCGTAGGCAGTGGTCCAGATCACGGCGGTTATAAAAATCAACCAGTTACTGAAATTAGGCAGTTCATTATTGATCGCGGTATACGCCATGGGAATGGCCCAGGCAAAGGCGACGCCCAAATGCACTTGCGGCAACATGTGCACCCGTTTCATAAAGGGATAGCTGGAGGCGAGTAAGAGCGCAACAACCGATAAAATAATGGTGAGCCAGTTGAGCTGTAATACCAAAATAAACGACAGCAGGCCTAGCACGACAAATACGCCAAGCGCTTCTTTGGCACTGATCGCTCCGCTGGCGAGCGGGCGGTTTTCGGTGCGTTCAACGTGTGCATCAATATCGCGGTCGGCGTAATCATTAATGGCACAACCGGCAGAGCGCATCAAAAAAGTGCCGATCACAAAAATCAGTAAGATACGTAAATCAGGCACACCTTGCGCGGCAACCCATAAAGCGATGAGCGTCGGCCAAAGTAGTAAGTAGCTACCAATCGGGCGGTCAAAGCGGATGAGCTTAAGATAGTGCGGAAATTGCTTGCGTAGATTAATCATTGATCAACTTCAGACTGTTTTTAGGTGGGCGTTGAGTATATCGCTGGGGACAGGTGGATGCGAGTGTGAGATTATTCGCAGCTTACGTTTAATAGCTTCGGAGTGTGTGATGCAGCAACAGCTGGAAACAATTAGTGATTTTTTGAAAATGAGTGGTTTTCAGTATCGGGTATTTGATCTGGGGCGAAAGATTCAGCGCATTTCTAATCAGCGCTTTGCCGATATCGAGTCGCAGAAATTTCAATATCCTTATCCCTTTCAGCAAAAGGCGTGGCTGTCAGTGCTGTTTTGGGATGAGAAAACCAAAGCCGAGCCAGTGATTTGGTTTCTGAGTTTTCCAATTGATGAATTGGGGTTTTTGAAGCTGGAGTCTCGTGACTCCTTTTTGCGTGATTTGCTAACCAATGTGGATGGCAATATCAAAGCGCATCAGCAGGGCGGTGCGGCTCAAGATGCGATGAAAGAGAGTCCGTTTTCATTCAAGCCACGTGAAGATCGTTTGGCGATGTTCCATGCATTGGCCACGGTTGAGTTAAATCAAGCGCCATCGCAGTATTATTCTCATGCAAAGTCGTACTTATCGGGCGAAGTTGGCTTTGATCAGTGGCAGTTTTTGGGCTTGCAGGGTGTCGCGGATGTTATTGCACGTTTGGAGGTTGATAATAATGCGCAAGCATTAGCTCAGGCAGTAGAGAAACTGCCGGATGTGCCCTTGGATACGTTCATGCAGTGTTTAGAAAACGTACGGTACTCTGGCAAGTTGAGCATGGCTGTGTCTGAACGCTTAGCGTCTGAAATGGCCAAAGACTCTCCCCAGGCGCCTTTGATGGCTTCATTGATCCGAGCCTTATCCGGTAGTGAAGCGAAAGCTGAGCGCATGCGATTACTCGAAAACATCTTAAGCTCGCCATTCGCGGAGCAAATTGATGTGTTGGCAGCGGTTTCCGGTCGCTGTTGGAATGATTTGCAGGATGAATCCTTGCTGATGGCTTTTTTAGAGGCGGCAGCGCTTCAGGAGCAAACCGTATTTAATATCCTGCTGGTTGATTTAATGACACTTCCAGATATGCGCCAGAAGGTCTTAATGAGCTTACGTAATCCAGAGCGCTCAACAATGCTAAGCAAGTGCATCGGTGGCTTCATGGGAGGTGTCATCGCATAAGGTCAGAACAGTTTTGTTATCAACTATGGCGAGTTTTGCTATTGGCGAATGCGTAGAATTGTTGCAATTTGTTAATGGTTGGTTAAAAAATTTAGTATGATTGTAAGTTAAGCAGCGGGTGGCATATCTCCGTGGGCGTAAAAAAATAATCCATACAAGAAAACAGATAGACTGAGGAGTATTATCTTATGAAAATGAATCGAGGCAGCATTCTGGCTGCGTCTATATCTTTGTGCTGTTTTTCATCTGCTGCGCAAGCTGGCGGTTTTAGCGTAACAATACAAAGTGCTTCTGGCGGAGGTAATGCGGCTACAGGACATGCGATGGCCGAAGATGCTTCTGCAATGTTCTACAACCCAGCACTGCTATCCTCGATTGAGGGAACGCAGGTCAATACTGGTGTCGCGTTCACTCATGCGGATCTATCTGTTAAAAATACTGGTAGTACTCTAGGTGAAAATACAGGTCCATTAAACGGTTTCCCGATTGTGGGTACCAATGATGAGCCTAGCACTGCGTCCAATGATGCTGAGCCCGGCGGCTTATCTGCCACTCCAAGTCTGTTCTATAAGCGCGATATCGGCGCACAGAAAAAGGTCGCGTTCGGTCTTGGGATCAATATTCCTTTCGGTGTGGCGACAGAATATGACGATGTGAGTTTCGCACGTTACGAAGGCACAGAGTCTGGCTTAACTACCGTCAACATTAATCCAGCGCTTTCATGGAGAGCGAATGATAAATGGGATTTTGGTGCGGGTCTGAACCTTCAGTATGGTCATGCGATTCTGGCAAAGGCTATTGATGGTGCTTTAGCCTGTCAAAGTATTGCG
The DNA here is from genome assembly GCF_000419525.1 of Leucothrix mucor DSM 2157. Classification (NCBI taxonomy): domain Bacteria; kingdom Pseudomonadati; phylum Pseudomonadota; class Gammaproteobacteria; order Thiotrichales; family Thiotrichaceae; genus Leucothrix; species Leucothrix mucor. Next base: position 3,611,259 of record NZ_ATTE01000001.1, on the reverse strand, counting down.
GGTGCTGCTGCAGCCGGAGGGTCACCAGCTGCTGCTAGCATTGCGGCTGCCTGCTCTACCGATGGTGGCGCGTTAGGCTTTACAGGATATTCAAACGCAGAAACCGATAGCGACATTAGTGTTGAAGCTAGCGGTATTGCGTTTGGTGCCAATATCGGTGCGGCTTATCACCCTACGAAGTCTACAACACTCTCTTTCGGATACCGTTCTTCGGTTAAATATGATCTGGAAGGTGAGGCTGACATCACACACAAGAACTTAGCGGGCTTGGGTGATGCAACGTTGAATGCCTCAGGTCTAGGTGATCAGGATGCAGAAGCCGAGCTTGAGCTTCCAGCATCTGCGTCATTCTCGTTTGCAACAAAAATGACGAATGCGTTAACCGTGCATGGCGACGTGACATGGACTCAATGGTCTTCAATGCCTGAAATTCGGATCGAGTTTCCAGATACCGCTTTGGCTGATTCTGTAACTTCTCTTGATTGGGAAGATACTGTGCGTGTTGGTGCGGGTATGACTTATCAGTTGAATCCAAAAACCAAGCTACGTGCGGGTATTGCTTTCGACCCAACGCCTACTCCATCTGCTGAGCACCGTACTCCACGTGCACCACGCTCCGATTCATACTGGTTCTCTATGGGCGCATCTCATCAGTTCAGTAAGAAGCTAGGTGTTGATGCCAGCCTTTCTTATATCTATCCTGAAGATACGACGATCGATTACACCGCACCAGGTGCAACAGACAGCGATCCCACTGGTTACTACACCAGCGCCGATGTAGAAGCGGATGCAATTGCATTAGCTTTATCCGTTAACTACAAATTCTAGTAGTCACACCAATTACTGCGGCGCCACAAAGCGCCGCAGTCGTTTGATTGAATGGTTTCAAAGGTTGTTTAAGCTAAATAAGTTGTTAGCTTAGGCAGGCCTTTGTTTCATTCTAAAGCCTTTGGAGAGAGGAATAGTCGAAATGAAAACCAATTTTAAAGTATTGCCGTTAATGGTGTGCAGCATGCTAGGCCTACAGGCCTGTCAGTCAGGCGATAGCGGCCCAACCATCAAAGCACCAAATCAGTTAGTCGATGTTGGTTCCGAGCTTTATGCTCGTATTCGAACCAGCTCAGAAGATGCTGATACATTATTTAAAAGCTTTGGCGCAACAGAGTCAGGCGATGAGTTGTGCGACGTTAAAATACACCGGATGATTTACGACACGGTCGGTGGGGCAGGGGAGTCTACGACTTCAAGCGGTGTATTTATGTTGCCGCACGGTGATGACCCAGCTTGTAGTGGCCCGCGCCCGGTTGTGCTTTATGCTCATGGTACTTCGACTGATCGTGGCTATGACTTATCTCAGATGATCTCAAATTCCAGCAATGATGCAGCGGGTGAGGGAATGCTTTTACTGGCAGCCTACGCATCAAATGGTTACGCGGTTATTGCACCAAACTATGCTGGTTACTCATTCTCCTCACTGGGGTATCACCCTTATCTGGACGAACTACAGCAATCCACTGAAATGATGGACGCGCTGGATCATGTTCGTAAGTACAGTGATGAAATTGGTGCTGACTTGTCCTCAGAGCTATTTATCGCCGGAGCCTCGCAGGGGGGCTATGTTGCTATGGCAACTCACAAAGCACTAGAGGCTAAAGGTGAAACGGTGACTGCTTCACTGCCGATCTCAGGCCCTTATGCGATACTGGATTATTTTGATGCGCTCTTCGCAGGTTATGTAAGCGGTGGCGCTACCCAGTATAGTCCGATGGTGTTAACCGCCATGCAAAAATCAGATACCATTTATAGTGATCCATCTGAAGTGTACGATGCTGCCTATGCTGATTTTGCAGAGAACTCGCTCCCAAGAACTGGTGGTTTTGCGGCATCAGGTTTGCCCGCTACTGCGCTGTTTAGTGGTGAGGCACCAGAAGATGCAAATCCATTAAATCAAATGGGGTTCGGAGATGATCACCTGTTATCTGATGACTTCAGAGCACTTTATCTGTCAGATCTAATGGCGAATGGCGATACACCAGTTTATCCTATCAGAGCCTTAGTTGCCGAGCGGGATATGCGCGATTGGCAGCCAGCGGCTCCAACTATGTTATGTGGTGCATCAACGGATCCGGTGGTTTATTACAGTAATACGACGACCATGACGGATTACTGGGCAGCTAACCCTTACGTCTCAAGCTTTGACGTAACAGATCTGCCGAACTGGCAAGCAGCAGAGATACCAGCGGGAAGTATCCATGGCCAGACCGGTGTATTTTGTACCGGCGTTGGTTTGCAGTTTTTCGCAAACTTCCGATAAAAGTGATCTAGCACTTTTTTAAAGTGAAACAAAAACGGAACTCGCCAAAAGCAGTTCCGTTTTTTTTGATTGCGAATTTCCATCCGTACTGATTTCAGTTTACTATTCGCGTTTTAGCGCCTCCAGATACCCATTAGCACCATGACTGATCCAATTAAACACCGTCCGCTCCGCAGTTTCGTTCTTCGCCAAGGGCGTCTTACTACCGGTCAACGAACCGCGCTTGAAACGCAATGGCCTATATTCGGCATTGAGTTCACAGGCAAGCCACTAGACTTGAGCGCCGAGTTTGGCCGTCAAGCACCGGTTACGCTGGAGATTGGCTTTGGTAATGGCGACTCCTTAGCACAAATGGCAAAGGCCGCCCCTGAGCGCGATTTCTTCGGGATTGAAGTTCACCGCCCCGGCGTTGGGCATTTAATGCACCTTGTTGGTGAAAGTAGCCTTAAGAATGTGCGCGCTATGCACCACGATGCAGTGGAAATCATTAATCAGATGATTCCGGATGGCTCGATCAATCGTATTCAAATTTACTTTCCTGATCCTTGGCATAAAAAGCGCCACAACAAGCGCCGGATTGTTCAGCCAGAATTCGTTGCCTTATTAGCGACCAAGCTTGAGCCAAGTGGCGTATTGCACTTGGCGACTGATTGGGAAGATTATGCCGTGCAGATGCTGGAAGTGATGAGTGCTGCGCCAGATTATAAAAACCAAGCGCCAGAAGGCGGCTATGCTGAGCGTCCGGACTACCGCCCACTGACTAAATTTGAAAACCGTGGTTTAAAGTTAGGCCATGGCGTTTGGGATTTGCTGTTCGAGCGAGTCTAAGTAAAAACCGTTATTGTAATCACAAGCCGAGGCGTTCAGAGATGAGCGCCTCGGCTTGTTTGTATTATGGCTGGCCACTGCCCTTATGGCATATTTTTTGCTTGATGTTAGGTTAATTCAAGCAAATGGGCCATGCGAACATGTTTAAAGTCATGCTGGTTGACGGTAATGCCGAACGATCGAGTGTCTTGCAAAACGAACTGCTGTCTGCCGGCAAGCTAGAAGTCGTGTGCGTTGATGGCAGTCGTGACCTGATGGCACAGGTTCGTCAGCATATGCCTGATGTCATTATCATCGATATGGAAAGTCCCGATCGGGACACTCTTGAATCCTTACGCACGGTCAATCGTGAACTCCCCAAGCCTGTTGTGTTTTTCGCTGAACGCAGCGATTACGAAACCACTCAAGCGGCAATCAATGCCGGCGTGAGTGCGTATATCGTCGACGGCCTTTCAGAAAACCGCCTAAGCTCAGTCATGGAAGTGGCAATCGCTCGCTTCAAAGCATTCCAATCACTGAAAACTGAGCTGGAAGATTGCAAACTCCGCCTGCAAGACCGCAAAGATGTGGACAAAGCCAAAGGCATTTTAATGCAGCACCGGAACCTGAGCGAAGAAGAGGCGTATCAGCTGCTGCGTAAAATGGCGATGGACCGCAATATGAAAATCGGAGAAGCCGCCCGCAACTTCATTGCAGCGATGGCTTTACTCGGAGGTGCTGGATGACGCTCGCTCCGCAGTATTCACCCGAAAAAACAGAATTAAAAATTGGCTTCTTGCCACTTACCGACTGTGCCGTTTTAGTCGCCGCACAAGAGCGTGGTCTCTTTGAAAAATATGGCCTGCAGGTCAGTTTAGAGCGGGAAGTGTCGTGGGCAAATATTCGGGATCGGGTTGCGTTTGGCAGTTTAGATGCCGCGCACATGTTGGCACCGATGCCACTGGCTGCCAGTTTGGGGATTGATGGACTTGGTATTCCCATGCAGAGCGCCTTTAGTATGGGGCTCAATGGTTCTGCGATTACCTTGTCCTGTGAGTTGCTTAAAGAAATGCGTGCAGTTGCGCCGGATAGCTTTTTAGAATCGCCACTTAAAGCCGACGCCTTAAAGGCTTTATTACGTGCTGATCCCTCACGAAAGTTAGTATTTGCCCATGTATTCCCGTTTTCCCAGCATCACTATCTGCTACATGCTTGGTTGGAAGATGCGGGAATTGATCCGGTTAATGATGTGGAGTTTAAAGTCATTCCGCCGCCGCAAATGGTTGCCCAACTCGCCAGTGGTCAGATTGATGGCTATAGCGCGGGAGAGCCATGGAATCAGGTCGCAGTGCAGCAAGGTGTTGGCTGTATTGCCATTAGCAGTTACGAGATTTGGAATAATGGCCCCGGCAAAGTACTCGGTGTAACTGAGTGGTGGGCGACTGAGCACCCGCAAACCCATCAAGCACTGATTGCCGCCTTACTGGAAGCCGCACAGTGGTCCGATCAGGCAAATAGTCGTTATGAGCTAGCCGAGTGGCTGTCGCGACCTGAGTACCTCAATATGCCAGTTGAATACATTAGCGGCCCGCTGCTGGGTGAGTGCCAGTATGCAGGGGATGAGCCAGTGCGCAACTTGCCAGACTTTAACTGCTTCTACCGCTACGGCGCGACAGTGCCATGGCATTCTCACGGCGCTTTCTTTCTCCAACAAATGCGCCATACCGGTCAGCTGAAGGAGCAGGTGGCGTCGAGCAATATCTTGGATAAGGTCTATCAGTTGGACTTGTACCGTGGTGTTGCAGAAGCGTTGGGGTTGCCGTATCCGATGGATAATGTGAAACAGGAAGTGATTAACCAGTCGCCTTGGGTGCTGCAAAAAGCCAGCCAATCGATTGCGATGGGAAGCTCAAATATCACCTTGCAACAGCTGCGTGATCAACTCATTGCATTGAATAAGGCTTAATTAGAGTGTGCACTGTTCACGTGCTATGCGCGTTAACGGAATCACTTAAATGGTGCGATGCGGGCTTTAAACTAAGTAAACGCTTAGCCAATAACGTGACTTTCAAAGGTTTTATAAATTGGCACAGTAATTGCATTATATAAATTAACAGTCAATCAACGATGATTGATCAATAAAATTCTGAGCAGCGTTGCTCGGGATTACATACAGGGTAATGACGCCCCGAACACTGCTAAGCGCGGCCACCGCTTTGTAGAGTTCGGGGCGTTTTTGTTTCTGAACGATGAAAAAGGTATCACACATGTTGAAAGATCAGGAGATTACACGTCGCTCACTACTAAAGCGCGGACTAACTGCATTGGCAATTAGCGTTGCCGTGAGTACAGCACTATTCACAACGAGCACAGCGTTTGCAGAAGTCGGCGAGCCAGAAAAAGAAGAGCTAAAATTTGGCTTTATTAAACTTACTGATATGGCACCACTTGCCATTGCTTATGAAAAAGGCTTTTTCGAAGACGAAGGTTTATACGTCACACTCGAAGCCCAAGCCAACTGGAAGGTACTGCTGGATGGCGTAATCGACGGTCAGTTAGATGGCGCACACATGCTAGCCGGTCAGCCTATTGCTGCGACAATTGGCTTCGGAACTAAAGCCCACATCGTGACCCCGTTCTCAATGGATTTGAATGGAAATGGCATCACCGTTTCTAATGAAGTTTGGGAAAAAATGAAGCCGCATGTACCAATGGATGGCGGCAAACCGGTTCATCCGATTAAAGCCGACTACTTAAAGCCAGTGGTTGATGATTTCAAAAAAGAGGGCAGAGCCTTCAAAATGGGTATGGTATTCCCCGTATCGACTCACAACTATGAGTTGCGCTACTGGTTAGCCGCAGGTGGTATTCATCCTGGTTACTACGCACCTCATAAAAATGACATTACCGGCCAGATTGATGCCGATGCGCAGCTGTCAGTTACGCCACCACCACAAATGCCAGCGACCATGGAAGCCGGAACCATTAACGGTTATTGCGTGGGTGAGCCATGGAATCAGCAAGCCGTCTTTAAAGGCATTGGTGTGCCAGTCATCACCGACTACGAGATCTGGAAAGATAACCCAGAGAAAGTGTTCGGCTTGACTCAGGAGTTCACTGAAAAATATCCAAATACGACCGTGCGCTTAGTGAAAGCACTGATCCGTGCAGGCGAGTGGTTAGATGCTAACGACAATGCCAATCGCATGGAAGCCGTGAAGATTTTGGCTAAGCCTGAATACGTGGGAGCCGATGAAGAAGTTATTGCTAACTCCATGACCGGAACCTTCGAGTACGAGAAGGGCGATAAGCGTGATGTGCCTGATTTCAATGTGTTCTTTCGTTACAACGCAACGTACCCGTTCTACTCCGATGCGGTTTGGTACCTGACGCAGATGCGCCGCTGGGGACAGATTGCAGATCCTAAAGATGATGCTTGGTTTGAAGAAACAGCCAAAAGTGTGTACCGCCCGGATATCTACGCAATTGCCGCTAAAGAGCTGATTGCAGCGGGCACGTTAAAGGCTGAAGACTTCCCTGATTTCGCCACAGAAACAGGTTACAAGCCGCCACAAACTGAGTTTATTGATGAAATCACGTTTGATGGAACAAAGCCGAATGACTACCTGAAGGCCTTTAAAATTGGTCTGAAAGGTGATGACAAGCTGTAAGGCTGTTTTAAAGTAAAAGGGTGAATGATATGTCTGAGCGAATCGACAATACAAATGCAAAAACGGGAATGGAATGGTTACTCCCAAAGATTAAAACAATAACCGTTCCGTTAATTGGTATTTTTATCTTCTTGGTAATCTGGCAAATGGGTGCGCCCAAAATTGTCACCTCACTAGGCGCTGTACCGGGGCCCGTTCAAGTGTTCCAGCAGTTTGTCGGACTAGTGGATGAGCATCAGGAAGCACGCGAAAAAGAGGACGCTTTTATTAAGCGACAAGAAGTGCGTAATGCCAAGAAGCTGGAAAAAGACCCTGACGCAGAAGTAAAGATTCGCGCATACACCGGCAAGGCGACCTTTTTTGATCAGATCTGGACGAGTTTACTCACGGTGACAGCAGGCTTTTTGATTGCCTCGCTGATCGCCATTCCAGTGGGGATAGTGGCGGGTTTAAGCCAAACGGTTTACTCCGCTATTAATCCGCTGATTCAGATCTTCAAGCCTGTATCACCCTTAGCTTGGTTGCCCATTATCACCATGATCGTCAGCGCGGTGTACGTGTCTGAGGATCCGATGATGGACAAATCATTCGTTACCTCGGCGCTCACCGTCATGCTGTGTTGCTTGTGGCCCACCATGATCAACACCGCCGTCGGTGTCGCCAATATCAGTCAGGATTTGCAGAACGTGAGTAAAGTGCTGCGCCTGAGCTGGTTTACCCATGTGGTTAAAATTGTACTGCCATCCGCCATTCCAATGATTTTTACCGGCTTACGCCTATCATTTGGTATTGCGTGGATGGTATTGATTGCCGCAGAAATGCTGGCACAAAACCCCGGCCTTGGAAAATTCGTTTGGGATGAGTTCCAAAACGGCAGCTCCAATTCACTAGGTCGTATTATGGTGGCGGTCATCGTCATCGGTATTCTGGGTTACTTATTGGACCGCGGTATGTTGATGGTTCAGAAGTACGTTTCCTGGGATAAAAGCCAAGCCTTGCGTTAAGCGGAGAGAAGACAATGAGTCAGAAAGAACATTTAGTAATATCCCAAGCCTCGATTGATTTTCCGACGCCAAACGGCCCGTACCGTGCGCTGGATAAGGTCAATCTGAAAATCGCCAAAGGGGAATTCGTTTCCATTATCGGACACTCCGGTTGCGGTAAATCCACCGTGTTGAATATCGTCGCAGGCTTATACCAAGCCACTGAAGGCGGCATTATTCTGGATGGTAAAGAAGTGAATGAGCCGGGCCCGGAGCGGGCAGTGGTGTTCCAAAACCATTCCTTGCTGCCATGGATGTCGGCTTATGAAAATGTAGAGCTAGCCGTAAAACGCGTATTCAAAGGTAAGAAAAGCAAAGCCGAAATGAAGGAATGGATTGGATACAATCTGAGCCTTGTGCACATGGATCACGCCATGGATAAGCGGCCGGATGAGATTTCCGGCGGTATGAAGCAGCGGGTCGGTATTGCGCGTGCTTTGGCAATGGAGCCTCAGGTTCTGCTACTGGATGAGCCATTTGGCGCACTGGATGCATTAACCCGTGCGCACCTTCAGGACTCGCTCATGGAGATTCAGAAGGACTTGGGTAATACCGTGATTATGATCACGCATGATGTGGATGAGGCGGTATTGCTGTCTGATCGTATCGTGATGATGACTAATGGCCCTGCGGCGACCGTGGGTGAGATCTTGGATATTAATCTGCCACGACCTCGTGATCGGGTCGCGATGTCGGAGTCACCGGAATATATTCGCTGTCGTAAAGCGGTGTTGAGCTTCTTGTATGAAAGACATGGTAAGAAAGTGGAGGAGGCGGCTGTTGAAGAAGTTGCTGAGGCGATTGAGCCGGTAGAGGCAGAGGCTTCTAACTTGGTCGATATCAAAAAAAAAGTGAAAACTGAAGCGGCTTAGTTAAATAGTTATACCTTGTAAATGTTTGGCCTCCGATTTTTGGGGGCTTTTTTTATGGAATTTTTGAGTCAGCTAAATTTCCTGAACTTTGAATTTGTAGCTACATGAGCTACAGTAGGCCTATGTAACTTCAGAGAGATATAGCTATGCAAACCATTGGCTCCCGACAAGCAAGCAACACTTTTGGCAACTTATTGGATACTGTTCAGCAAGGTGAGCCAGTAAAAGTCACTCGTAACCACAAAGACGTGGCTATTGTAATTTCCATCGAAGATTACGAACTACTCGGTGGCGAGCATTTACGACTACGTAAACGTGCTGAGTTGATGGAGCAGAAGAAGCTGGATCTCCTCGCTGAGCTACAGAAAGGTATAGATGAGCTGGATAATGGTCAGCATAAAGAGGCGACCCCAGAGTTCTGGGAAAAACTTAAAAAATCTATTACTTCATGAAGGTTCGTTTTGCGGAGAAGGCAGAATCAGATTTAATTGAAATCGGCCGTTATATTGCTCAGAATAATGTAGAAGCAGCATTGCAGTTTATTGGCAAGATTGAAGTGATCTGCCACGATATGATTGGGTCACATCCGGCAGTAGGTAGGCAACGAGATGATTTGATCGAAGGCCTGCGTGTGTTTCCTTATCAGCACTATCTTATTTTCTACAGAGTGCAGAGCGAGTGGATCGAAATTATACGAGTACTACATGCTGCACGGGATATTGAAAGTGTATTCGATACAGATTTTTGATGGCGAATTTGAATTGCTGATCAGGAGCTCAGAGAGTATCAATCACTATAAAATACACCGACTACTAAGGATTTCTTAGTAGTTCGGGCGGGTCTGATAACTAGCATTATTTCTTACCCGCGTCAGTATGTAAGGTGATAAACCGTATTGGATGATGCTATGGAAATCACCTCTTTAGAGCGATTTGAGGCAGAGAAGACAAGCTGTTTTTCGTTATCCCAATTTAACGCTCCAACCAAGCCAATACATCCGAAAATCGATACTTCTCTAACAAAGCAAAGCCAGATACCTGACGCACTTTCAAGCGTGTAAAAATAGGTGTCGTCAGTCCACAGAAAAATCGAGCCCTTAAAAGCGCACTGTCATTAACGCCTAGTTTTCCAGATATTTCAGTACTTAACTCATCCGCATTGTAGTGTGACAAAGTTTTTAAACTTGCCACTACAGGCATCTGTGCGGGATGCCCCGAACACACAGAACAATGCCCGCAGGAGCCTTGTAAATTAGTGTCTGAAAAATACTGCGCTAACTGTAAATTCAAACACTGCGTACTCCCAAAGAAGCCCAACAAATGATGAATGCGCTTGATTTCACTCTCTTCTTTTTGTACAAATCGCTGAGCTAATTCATCACGCAGTTGAGCGCTTATCTGTGTTTTATCGACTTTATAGACCTGAGTCATTTGCTTTGTTTGTAGCTCAATCAAACCTTGCTGATCTAAATAATCAACTGCCGTTAGCACTCGTCCTCTTTCACACTGATAGGTCTGCTGCATTTTCTCAAAGTTTAAGGAAGACCATGTCCGTGCTTTGTCAGACGTGGCAAATATCGTTTGTACAAACTGCGCTCGCTCACCCTGAAAGCGGGCTAGCACTTCTGCTTCTGGCACTAAAAACTTGTATTTATACTCCGCGTAATAGCTATAAGCGGGTCGAATCACGTGTTCTAGCTCTAAGTAAACGAGTAAGGTTTTCAACGCTAACAAACGAATATTGGATTGGCTCGACAGGCTGTTCATAACAACCTCCCAATCGCCTTCTGACTGGTTTATTTCGTTAATAATAAAGTCAATGGCGGAGCCTTCGGGTGTATCGGCATAAACAAAATTTTCTAACACATTCAGGTTGTTGTGATTCGCAAGCACAAGGCAGTCAGATGCTTCACCATCCCGACCTGCACGACCAATTTCCTGTGCATAGTTTTCAATTGACTTAGGGAGGTCGTAATGCACGACAAAACGAATATCACTTTTATCAATTCCCATGCCAAAGGCGATCGTCGCTACAATTAAAGGCAGCTGTCCACTCATGAATTGCTGTTGAATGTCTTGCCGTAATTCGTTGCCTAAACCGGCATGGTAGGCAGTCGCAGCGATGCCCCGCTGAGTTAATGCGCCAGCAACTTGTTCTGCGGTGTGCTGTAAGGTCACATAGATAATTCCGGCTTCCTGCTGACGAGCAGTTAACCAAGGCACTAATGTTGATAGCTTATCCGCTTCATTTACCCCGACTACCGACAAGTTTAAATTACTGCGATAAGAACCGGTTAGGGTAATATTATTGAGGTCAATACGGAACTTTGCAGCCATATCTTCGATGACTTTTTGCGTCGCCGTCGCGGTCAATAATAGGACTTGCTTAATCGCAAACTCTTCACGATAACTGGCGAGTTTCAGATAGTCTGGGCGAAAATTATGCCCCCACTCACTAATGCAGTGCGCTTCATCCACCACTAATAATGAAATAGGTATCGTCTTTAAAAAAGTTCTAAACCGCTCATTGTTTAAACGCTCGACAGAGATAAATAATATTTTAATCTCACCCGCAGTCACACGTTTGTAAACCTGTGCAGCTTCAGTATGACTTTGCATTGACTGAATACTCGCCGCAGCGATGCCTTTGCTCCGGAGAAAGTCGAGCTGGTCTTGTATCAATGCCAATAAAGGAGATACGACTAAGGTGAGATGTGGGAGTTGTAAGGCCGGCAGCTGATAACAAAGTGACTTCCCCGACCCCGTCGGGAAAATAGCCACTGCGCTCTGACCATCAACTAAGGTCTGGATAACTTGTTCTTGGCCAGGTCTAAATTCATTAAAGCCAAAATATTGCTGTAATAACGCGTGCATGTAATGGCCCAAATAAACGATTAAAGCGTGTTTATAGCACAGTATTTATCGTAGGCTGGATAGCCGTGCTGCTGAAGGTGTTGTCATCGAACAAACCAATCCAAATACTCCTCAAGCCTGCTAGCCATGAAATAAGGTAGATTCAGCAGTTTGTAAGGTTTTCCTTCCAATGTCTCCACATCCTCAACACTCAGTTTTCCCGCATACAAGCGCACTGCCCAGTGATGCTCCACCTGATCCATAAATAAATGCAGGGAGCGTAAACGTCCAGTTGCACCAGATTTAACTTCAACAGGGATGATCTTATTTCTATGTGCCAGTACAAAGTCCACTTCAGCACTGGTGTGGTTCTTCTCACGCACCCAAAAATACGGGGTAAATTGCATCGAGTCATGGCTTGCCAGTAACTCTTGCCCAACCAGATGTTCGATAATCCGACCACCATACAGCGAGTTTAAATCATCACTTCCAAAGACCTCTGTTTGGATGCCAGAGAAGAAGTTAACCAAGCCGGTATCTAATAGCTGCAATTTGGGTGATTTTTTGAAGTTTGGCGTGAGTGGTAATTGGGTTGAGGTTGTCGGATAAATACGGCGCAGTAATAGCGCTTTCTCCAGCACAGCCATTGCCTCCGATATTTCTTTAGAGCCGTAGTTTGATTGACCAAATCCTGCCATCTTGATGCGGCTGCCAGCCTCAGTAAAAGCACTTTGAATCACGTGCCGAATCACTTCTGCTTTAGAGTCCTTGTCTGCATACTTTTCTACATCGTCGAGATAGGCAGTAATCAGGCTTTCATAGATGGTTTTTAACTGTGCGAGGTTCTTCGACTCGGCATAACGCTGAACAATTTCCGGCATTCCACCAATGAGAGTGTAGCGGTGAAAGAGTTTTAGCAGCTTGTCATGCGCAAACGAGGGCAGCGGGATGCGGTTTAACATTTCTACTGCTTGAGTCTCTCCTGTTGCTCCAAGAAACTCTTCAAAAGTTAAAGGATGCATCCGAAGGTATTCAACACGCCCTACTGGGAAGCTGATATGCCGGTCGAGCAAACTTTCTAATAGCGAGCCTGCTGCAACCACGTAGATATGAGGAAGCTCTTCATAGAAATAGCGTAAAACTGCGACGGCTTCTGCAGAGCTTTGAATTTCATCAATAAACAGCAGTGTTCGGTGCTTTTGTGGATCTTTATTGTTTAGAAAGCAGATTGCTTCGAAAAGCTCCGGTGCAGTGTAATCCTGCTCAAATAGGTCTCGGTCTGCCTTTAGTTCAAGATTCAGGTAGATGTATTGGTCGAATTGTTCAGCCAGCATTGAGACTGCCGTTGTTTTGCCAACCTGCCGTGCGCCACGCAGTATTAACGGCTTGCGGTTAGGGTTCTCCGACCAGTCTTTTAGTGCTGTTAAGATTCGTCTCTGGAACATTCTTTCCTAAAGGTTGGGTTAATTACCTATTAAAATAGCACAAAGGTAGGGTTTGTTTGTTGGTTTTTAAGTACAAAGTAGGGGTATCTTGCAATGACAATTTACAAAAAACGAATCATAGGCTGTAGCCATGGCAAAGCTTCCCATCGGCATTCAAACATTTGAAAAATCCGCTCTGGAGATTATGCCTATATGGACAAAACTGGCTTAGCATTACAGCGGATTGAAAATGGCGACTACTACTTCCTGTCGCGCCCACGCCGCTTTGGCAAGTCACTATTTCTGGATACTCTGAAAGATATTTTCGAAGGCAAACAGGTATAGCCATCCAGGATGTATATATGCGGATTGTGTAGACCATTTGTCTCAGCAATATACAGATATATGAGTTCTTCCTTATACTCAAGGCTAATGCCAAGAGTGCCAAAGTATAATGAATACACCAAGCTCAAGAAGCCGGAATGACTCTCAGTTTAGGCGCACTCTCATCAAGCGCACTATCTTCGATCAGCAGCTTCTCAAATAAAGCGGCTGGAACAGGCTTGGAGAAGTAATAACCTTGACCGCTATCACAACCAATTTGCTCCAATAAATCACGCTGAGGCTTGGTCTCAATGCCTTCAGCAATCACCTTACAGCCTAATTTATGCGACATCATAATAATAGCCTCACACAAAGCTAAATCTTCTGAGTCCTGTGCTAGGTTCGCCACAAACGACTGATCGATCTTCAGGCAATCAATATGGAATCGCTTTAAATACGACAACGAAGAATAGCCCGTTCCAAAGTCATCAATCGCCACTTCAATGCCAAAATCACGCAACTCCAGCAGCTTATCTTTTACCAGCTTACTGCTATCCATGAGCAAGCCTTCGGTAATCTCAACAATAATCGCGCTACCATCAGTGCCAAGTTGATGCAAGTATTGCACCCACAAGCTCACATTGATGCCATTGTCGCGGTATTGTAGTGGCGAGGTATTAATACTGATTTGTAGGTCTGGGCTAAACTCCCGACGCCATTTTGATGCTTTGGTTGCCGCTTCTTTGAAAATCCATTCGCCCATTTCCAGAATCTGTCCGCTTTCTTCGGTTAACGGAATAAAGTCCGCCGGAGAAATTAGTCCATGGCTAGGATGATTCCAGCGAATCAGGGCTTCTGCTTTATGAATTTTGCCAGACTTCAGATCAACAATCGGCTGATAAAATAACTCAAACTGATTATCAGTGATGGCATAGCGCAAATCCTTCAGCATCTGATTTTTAACAATCAGCGCTTGGCGCATCGACTCATCAAAGAAACTATAGCGGTTACGCCCACCAGCTTTACTGTCGTACATTGCCTGATCGGCATTGATCAGTAGCTCATCAGCCGTCTTCGCATCTTCAGGATAGAGTGTAATGCCCACACTGCTAGACACATAAATGCTGTGATTTTGAATCAAAAACTCAGCACTCATCGCTTCACAAACGCGATTAGCAACACCATTCAGGTCATCTCTGGACTTCACATCATGAATAATAATCGTGAATTCATCACCACCTAATCGCGCCACAATATCACCGGCATCCACACAGGTTTGAATACGCTTGGCAGCCCGCTGTAGCAGAGAGTCGCCGATGTAATGGCCTAAGGTATCATTCACCTCTTTAAATTGATCAAGGTCGAGAAACAGCAAGCCAAACGTAGTGCCGGCTTCATCTGCCTGAATAATCGATTCGGTCAGTAGCTCATAAAAACGACGGCGATTCACCAATCGCGTCAAGGTATCGTAATCGGCCTGTATCCGTATTTGTTGCTCGCTTCTACGCAAGGCTTTACGGGTGCGGCGCAAGGTGAAAATCCAATAAGCGGCGATCGCCAGTAATAAGCCTGAAATAGCAGCCAGTGTAATAATGACTTTGATCGGCACCGAAGGGGACACACGCATGCCAAACCAGCGCTCAGAGATTTTATTGCGGGTTTGTTGATCAATAGAATCCAAGGCCTTAATCATAATCGACGTCAGGATTGGATTGTTTTTTGTAATCCCAATGCTGTGGTCGCTGGAGTATTCGGTTCTACCGCCATAAAACAGATTACGGTAGCCACCCATGCGTTTAATTAGATAGCTAACGGTGGCTGCATTACCGACATAGGCATCTGCCCTTCCAGAGTCGACCAAGCTCAGTGCCAGCGCCGTGTTCTGAACTTCAATCAGTTTAATCTCAGGATAGTGCTGGGTGAGCATATCGGAGGAAAATGAGCCTTTTTCCAAGGCCACAACTTTTCCACGCAGCATACTCAAGTCGCCTACGTAGCCATTCTTATGACCATCGTTGATAATGATTGAGGCTGTGGAAACATAGCTGGGCGTAAAATTCAGGTAGGCTTCGCGCGCTTGAGTACGCACCATACCGGCGATCATATCGATCTCTTGGCGCTGCGCCATTTCAAGCGTTTCAGCCCATGGGACGTCTTTTTGAATATCGAACGTAATACCTAGGCGCTCTGCAATCAGCGTCATATAATCGGCCGCAAAACCGATATAGGTATTATCTTTTATAGAGCCAAAGGGTGGGAAGGCGCGGTCGATTCCAAGTCTGATGACTGGATGTTCCTTTAGCCAAAGCCGCTCAGCCTTGCTAAGCGGCAACGATATATTGTCAGCTGGAGCAGCACTCAACGGTAACACTAAGCAAAATGCAAAGGCTAGTGTTAGCAACAGTCGAGCATGTAGGGTTCTCAATGACATATCAATCGGTCTAATAGGTGGCGCTGAGGGTCGAGTATACTCGGTTTAACCTCAAAGCCAGCTGAATCAGTTCTCCTCTCAAAGTGTAGTACCTAAACCGGCCTACAGCGTGCGCCTCAGCGCAGTTGCGATGCGGTTACGCAGCTTGTAGGGTACCGATTGATTCATCATTAATGCAAATGGTTTCCACTCGCCATTATCCACGATATAGCCAGCAAGGGTACTAACTTTCTTCAAGGTGCCCGATTTTGCAAACACGCCCGGCTCAACTTCAGGTAGCAGATGACGCCATGGTTTAAAGCGCTCCAGCAACTGAACCAGCTGCTGTGGTGACACGCGATTCTTACGGGACAGGCCTGCGCCTTCCTGAAAAGTGAACTGCTGCCAGTTAAAGTCAGCACGCAGATTATCTTGCATATATTGCTGCACATCACGGGCATTGGCAGGACGCTGATAATGCTCAGCCGCCATAATCAGAACTAATTGATTGGCGATAAAGTTGGTTGAGTATTTCATCATCGGGCGGATCATATCGCCCAAGGTACGGCTATTAGAGTGCTGGTAAAATGGTGCTTGTGGCGCGATGGCACCATGCACAATTCGGTTACTCACTGGAATGCCTTGTTTTTTCAACATCGCCAATAATAACTCACCGAAATAACGCTCCGCTTGTTGTGGCTTACGGCCAGTGTTAACGCGTAATGTTTTCTTTTTAAAGCCTCTTGCCAAGCTTTTCGCAAATGGCGTGAGTGGCGTCTGTGCTTCAGCCGAGCGTACCTTGCCACCCACCTTTTTGAGGTTAACGGTATTAAAATTAGCCGCTAGTGCAGAAGGCACCGCGTCGTATGGGTTGTTAGTGCGGCTAGTGCCCGGCAATATCAGCCCATCGGTAAACATCGAGCCATCTAAAACCAAAGTATCAACGCGATCCAAACCTAATTGGCGCAGTTGGCTGGCAATAATAGCGATTTCTTCGGAAACCAAGAACGGATCACCACCGCCAAATACCGACAAGGTCTTGGTCTGTTGATCAAAATAGAAATTGGTTTGGAAGCGGTGATTTTCACCCCAGCGATTGAGTGCCAACCAAGCGGTGACCAGCTTGGTGGTCGAGGCAGGGATAAACGATCGTTGATTGTTATCAGCCCGTATCGCACGCCCTTGTGTATCGACGACCAGCAGGCCTGCATTTTTAAGTTGAGAAAAGCTGGATAAGGCATCAGCATGTGCTGGTGCATTCAGTGCGAACGCACAGCACAGACTTACAATTATTGCTCGGATCATGATGTCCCCGTTATCATTTTTTGGGGTTAGCGTATAACCCCAAGGCCGGATGCCTGCTGAATCAGAGCGATAAAATGTAAGATTTAACGCGCCTGAAGCAGGAACTCCCGCATCATCTGACTCAGTAGTGGTGTGTCAATCGCAGCATCTGGCCGAGCCAAATCGTCTAATGCTGCAGTGCGTAAGGCATCAGGCACCATCGAAGCACGTTCCGAAGCCGTCAACGCGGCTTCAAATTGATTGGTGAATTCCGGATGCGCTTGTACGGTCAGAATCTTGTCGCCGTAGCTCAAGCCCGCATAAGGACAAAATTCAGAGCTGGCAAATACAGAAGCGCCCTCTGGTAATTGCGTAATCTGATCCTGATGGAATGCATTAATGGTCAATGTTTTCTGATCTTTTGGAAGCCCCACCACCGGTGCTTGCAATTGATACTCGTGGCGTCCCACGCCCCAGCCCCCGCTGAACTTTTCCACTTTACCACCAAGTGCTTCGGCAATCACCTGATGTCCAAAGCAAATACCTAACATTGGCAACTTTGCGGTATGAATCTCACGAACAAAGGCTTTCAGGCGGTGAATCCAAGGTAAGTCTTCATAAGCGGCATGCTTAGAGCCGGTGATTAAATAGCCATCACACTCATCGACAGACTCTGGGAACTGATCTTCAATCACCCGAAAATTAACAAAGCTCAGCTGCTCGTCATCGCCGTCCAACAGCGTTACAAACATTTGGCTATAGCTTCCGTAGTCCGTGCTTAATTCGCTCGGTAACAAGCCGGTTTCAAGAATGCCGATTTTCATGGATAAGTACTCAAATATTAGGTGAGGGAAATCGTCAATTAGTTTGAATCAGACGAATTAGCACAATTGTGATCACATTTCATTGATCCGTCAAGATACGCTAGTTCGTTTAATTCAAGTGCTTGTTTATTCGCTGATTGTTGATTTTTTCTACTTTACGGGTTCTTTACATCCCGATAACACACATTAACGTTTACCTATTGCACAATTATTCCATCGAGTGAGCGGGGTTGCTCAGCGATATTTAGCTTAAATCAGACATGAATAATTTTATTAAATCAGTTAAAGGAAGTCGTTATGAAAACACTTAATACAGCAATCGTTACCGCACTTTTAGCAATGGGCTTAGCAGGAAATGCCATGGCTAATAACCATGGCTCAGATAAAGATCATAAAGTAGTTAAAAAAGTCGTTGTTCAGAAAGTGGTTAAGCAAGTCGTTGTGAAAAAAGCGGCTCCAAAGAAAATGGTTAAGCAGGTCGTTGTGAAAAAAGCACCACCTAAGAAAGTCATAGCAAAAACTTACCATGTACGTGCAGGCGACACTTTGTCAAAGATTTCAGCCCGCACCCATGTGCCGGTGAACAGCTTAATCAAACTGAATAAGTTATGGGGTAACAAAGCGAATCAATTACGGGTTGGTACGGTCCTTCGTTTATCTTAAAAAAACAGCAACATTTTACCAGACAGTGCAGCCATCGATTTCCTCATCGTTGGCTGCCTTTTGGGTTGTGGTTTACAGGATTAAATTTGAGCGTCAGACCGAGAAAATATCCTTACCCGAAAGCACATAAAGAAGTGCGAATGGAGGATAATGCACGCTTTACACTATCACCTGGTCATTGAGAATCTGCTATGAGCTTTAAACGCATAATATTCTGGGCGCACTTAATCGCCGGAGTCCTTGCCGGAGTCATTATTTTTACCATGTCTGCAACCGGCGTGCTGCTTACTTATGAGCGCCAAATGATTGATATGGCAGAGCGCAGTTACTTTGTGGAGCCAGCGCCTGATCAAGCCCCTTTAACTCTGGATCAATTAAGTGAGTCGGTAAAACAAGCCACAGGCGGCAAACAAGGCGTTTCACTGGTGTTTTCAGAAACACCCAAGTCACCTGTAGTGGCTAAGATTGGCCGTAATGAGCAACTGCTAATTGATCCATACACCGGTGAAGTGCTAGGCGATGGCGCGACTGGCTTGAGAAATTTCTTCAGTACTGTGACCGACTTTCATCGCTGGCTGGCACTCTCTGGCGACGCACGCCAAACGGGTAAAAGCATTGTTGATTTAGCCAATATGCTGTTCTTATTTATTATTATCAGCGGTATTTATATCTGGCTGCCAAAAGTTTGGCGCTGGAATTTGGTGAAACTCAAACTGGTATTCCGCCGTAATTTACCGAACGCCAAAGCGCGCGATTATAACTGGCACAATGTGCTGGGTATTTGGATGATGATTCCGTTGTTTTTCATTGTTACCACGGCGGTTGTATTTTCTTATTCTTGGGCTAATAAGCTGGTGTATCAGGCTTATGGTGAAGAAGCCCCAGCGCGTCGTGGGCCTCCGGGTAACGCGGCACCATCGGCTAAAGGTGACACGGATCAAAGTGCAACTGAAGCGACTGCCAGCCTGCCATTACAGGAGCTGTTGGAGACTGCTAAAGGCTACTCAATTGATTGGGAAACAGTCAGCCTGACCTTACCTAAGCCGGGCGATCAAACCGTTGCGGTAACGGTCGATACGGGTACGGGCGGTGAGCCGACTAAACAAACTCAGCTGCAGCTCAGCACGACTAGTGGCGAGATCGTTCAGGTTGCGCCCTTCTCCAGCCGCACACCGGGCCAGCAAGCGCGTGTTTATATTCGCTTCTTACACACGGGTGAGTCATTAGGGATTATTGGTCAGACGATTGCCGGACTGGCGTCACTGGCGGCCTGCTTTATGGTGTATACCGGATTAGCACTGGCTTACCGCCGCTTGATTCAGCCGATTGTGATTCGTCGTAGAAAAGCGAAGCTGGCTTAATGCAGAAATGCTTCTGATGGCTTGCTAAGCGAGTCTGAGAAACTGCTGTAAAGCTGATGGCATATGTTTTATTGGATATTAATCCGATTAAAACATGTGCCATTTTAGTAGTCCGCCAACTCCAGCAAACGCTCTCGAACCAGCTCTCCCGCATCTAAGTGACACTGCTTAAGCATGGTTCCAAAATCATCGCAGTTATTCAGCGATTTACTCATAATCGCATCAATACAATGCCGCCATTGCTCCACTTCTGGCGAGTTGGAACTCGTTAACAAACTTCCCTGATATAAGCTAAATGCCAGATTAAATCGCTTGGCATTAATAGCACTCCACAAATCAACAAAGTCAGCCCGACAGCCAAGGTCTAAGCGATATGGGCGCGAAGCAATGCTCCCACCTAATAAACTGCGTAAGGTTGAAATTTCTGATTTTAGGGTACTTTTGGTAACCGGCTCATCGCCATACAACGCGGCATGTAGCGCATCTAATGATAGGCCGCGCGGATTTAATGCTAATAAACACAGAATCTCGCAATGCCTCAGAGATAAATGCATTGCTGCGCCTTTATAAATCACCCGTGGCTGTCCCAGCATATACAACTCAAGCTCGGCCTGTGGCTGATGATCTGGCAAGTTTTGAGCAATGGATTTAGCCATCTGCTCAATTGCTGCCTGACCTAATGGCGTGTGTCGCTCCCAGGTTGAAGACAAGTCCAGCGTTCCGACTAAAGCACCGGTTTGGGGGTGAATAATGGGGGCGGCATAACAGACCCAGTCATGTAACGCTGAGCGAAAGTGTTCGGCAGAAAATACGGTAACCGGCTCATGAGTAATCAGACATAGGCCCACAGCATTGGTGCCAGCGCTTTGCTCGCCCCATTGGCCGCCTGCAATAAAATTCACATCGCCTGCGCGGTCTTGCATGTGTTGGCTGGCATAAGTCCAAAGTAATCGACCAGTGGCATCGGAAATCGCAGCAACCAATTCACCCTCGCTGACAATATCCATCAACTTGGCTAGTTCGCGCTGTGCGCAGTCATGAATGGGGGATTCGTGCCAACGGAATTCAGTTTCGTGGGGATCTTCCAACCGGACACTGCTGGTTTGAGTGGGAACAAAGGTTTGGCTGCGCGACCAAGAGGCGCTGATTCGCTGGGGAATGCCGGGTGCATTCACCGCTTTTTTATGAAGGAAGCGATCCCATTGGGATTCAACCAATTCCTTGCGTTGCTTCAATAACATGGCCACCTCCTCAAGTCGCTGCAATCATTCAACCTTTATTCAACCCTTAGGTTGCTAGGATGCTCATGTGGATTATTAGCATCTATACAGTCTCAAAACAAGGAGGAGATTATGATATACGCAAATCCTAACACACCTGGTGCCGTGGTTAATTTTAAAGAAACTTACGGTAACTTTATTGGTGGCGAATGGGTAGCACCGGTTAAAGGTGAATACTTCGGTAACGTTTCTCCAGTTAATGGTGAAGTGTTCTGCCAAATTCCTCGCTCCACCGCAGAAGATGTTGAGCTGGCACTCGATGCCGCACATGCTGCAAAAGACGCTTGGGGTAAAACCTCTGTGGCTGCTCGCTCAAATGTCTTATTAAAGATCGCAGATCGCATCGAAGCTAACCTTGAACTGCTGGCCGTGGCTGACAGCTGGGACAATGGTAAAGCGGTTCGCGAAACCCTAAACGCCGACGTACCATTATGTGTTGATCACTTCCGCTACTTTGCAGGTTGTATCCGTGCACAAGAAGGCGGCATTAGTGAAATTGACGATAACACCATCGCTTATCATTTCCATGAGCCTTTGGGCGTTGTTGGTCAAATCATTCCTTGGAACTTCCCACTGCTGATGGCAGCCTGGAAACTGGCACCGGCACTGGCTGCGGGTAACTGTGTTGTCCTAAAGCCTGCGGAGCAAACACCTGCTTCAATCTTGCTGCTGATGGAAGTAATCTCTGATGTGCTACCTGCTGGCGTCATCAATGTGGTTAATGGCTACGGTGCAGAAGCTGGTCAGGCATTAGCGACTAGCACACGTATTGCCAAGATTGCATTTACAGGTTCCACACCGGTCGGCTCACACATTCTGAAGTGCGCGGCTGAAAACATTATCCCATCAACCGTTGAGCTTGGCGGTAAGTCGCCAAACGTATTCTTTGAAGACGTGCTGGATCAGGAAGATGAGTTTGTCAGCAAGTGTATTGAAGGTGCGGTATTAGCATTCTTCAACCAAGGTGAAGTTTGTACTTGTCCTTCTCGCTTACTGGTTCAGGAGTCCATCTACGAGAAATTCATTGGTCTGGTAATCGAGCGTGCAGCGCAAATTAAGCGTGGCAACCCGTTGGATACTGAAGTCATGGTGGGCGCACAAGCCTCTCAGGAACAGTACGACAAAATCCTGAAGTAC
Source organism: Leucothrix mucor DSM 2157 (assembly GCF_000419525.1). Lineage (NCBI taxonomy): Bacteria > Pseudomonadati > Pseudomonadota > Gammaproteobacteria > Thiotrichales > Thiotrichaceae > Leucothrix > Leucothrix mucor. The sequence continues at coordinate 3,588,993 of NZ_ATTE01000001.1, read as the reverse complement.
ATCGAAATCGGTAAAGAGGAAGGCGCAGAAGTATTGATTGGTGGTGGCGTTGAAGCCATGGGCGCTGAGCACAGCACCGGTTACTACGTGCAGCCAACATTGCTGAAAGGCAACAACAAAATGCGCGTATTCCAGGAAGAAATCTTTGGCCCTGTCGTCTCAGTAACAACCTTTAAGGATGCAGCTGAAGCGCTGGAAATTGCCAATGACACTGAGTTTGGATTAGGTGCTGGTGTTTGGACACGTGACATGAACTTGTCTTACCGCATGGGCCGTGGCATTCAGGCGGGTCGTGTATGGACCAACTGCTACCACCACTACCCAGCTCACGCGGCATTTGGTGGGTACAAGAAGTCTGGTGTTGGTCGTGAAAACCACAGAATGATGTTGGATCACTACCAGCAAACTAAGAACTTATTAGTTAGCTACGATGTAAATCCGCTTGGATTCTTCTAAGCAAATCGCTTAACCATTGTTTATCATGTGCATTGCCGGAGCGTTTCATTAGCTCCGGCTTTTTTGTTTGTATAATTTAATCACTTTTCAAGGAGGCTTATAGTAGTATCGAGTCATACCTAAATAATAAATATAAACACAATGGCTAAACTCATTCCATCTCTCAGTAGCTGTACAGCCCGAATGCAAGCAGGAGAACGGCGCTTTGCGAATCGTCTGGAACAGTTTTTAGAAGACGACTATTTATGTTGGTACGACATGCCGGTTGGGAAGCGCCAGCGGTATTCAGACTTTATTGTATTCCATCCTCTGCGTGGCCTGCTGTTGCTGGAGGTCAAAGACTGGAAAATAGACACCATTGATCATTTCGATAAATCATCTGTTGGACTGAAAACCCCAAGTGGCCTGAAAAATGTGCTCAATCCCGTAGAGCAAGCTCGGCAGTGCGCCTACCAATTGGTCAATACTTTAGAAGTAGATCCGTTATTGCGTCAGGAGTCCGGGCAATATGGTGGAAAACTCGCATTTCCATATGGCTTCGGCGTGGTATTCACCAGCATCACTCGCAAGCAATTTAACGATCACAAGCTGGGAAATATTATTCCTAAAAGCCAGATAATTTGCCGTGATGAAATGCTCGAAAATAGTGACCCTGAGCAGTTTCAGGAGCGGCTATGGAATATGTTTCAGCATCGCTTTAATCAGCCACTCTCTAAAGAACAAATCGACAGAGTACGCTGGCATATTTTTCCGGAAATCCGTATTCCCGATCAAGGCAGTCTATTTGATAACGGCGAGCAGTCCATCCAGAAGCATGACACTGAGCACCAACCACTCTCAGGACTCATGAAAGTAATGGACATGCAGCAAGAGCAGCTTGCTCGCAGCATGGGAGGCGGCCACCGTGTAGTGCATGGCGTTGCAGGTTCCGGTAAAACACTGATACTGATTTATCGCTGCGTATATCTCGCACCATTGTTACAAAAGCCCGTCTTGGTACTTTGCTATAACATCACACTAGCCGCACGCATGCAGGAATTGATGCACGAACAAGGTCTGGCTGAAAAAGTTATCGTCCGCCATTTTCATGGCTGGTGTGGTGACCTACTCAAACAGAATGATTTAGCCGTCAATGCTGGAGCCAATGATAATTACATAAAGCTGCTGGAAGAAACTGTTATTCAGGCAGTAGAAGACGGCATCATTAAGCCAGATTTATATGGTGCCATTATGATTGACGAGGGCCATGATTTTGAGCCGGAATGGTTGAGTGTAATTAGTCGAATGGCTGATGCTGAGGATGGTCAGCTTTTACTCTTGTATGACGATGCGCAGTCGATTTATAGCAAACAAGATCAGCTTGGGTTTAGCTTATCCAGTGTCGGGATTCAGGCACGTGGGCGCACAACTGTTCTCAGAACGAACTATCGCAATACCGATGAAGTCTTCACCTTTGCTTATGATTTTGCGAAGCATTATCTCAAGGACCATTCAGCTGAAGAAGACTTCGTCCCGTTAATACAACCAGAGTCTGCTGGCAGACACAGCGTCGCACCAGAGTTAAGGCAATTTGAGTCCTTTGAGCTGGAGGTGAAAACTATTGTCACTTGGCTATTACGCTGGCATGAAGATCGAGGAATTAAGTGGTCTGAAATTTGTTTGCTGTATCGAAATAAGCGTCAAGGGCAGCAGATCGAAGAAAAACTTGAACAGGCGAATATTCCGCATCAATGGTTATCTAACTCCAAGGCTAAAAAAGCATTCTGCTTTCGCGATGACAGCGTTAAACTTATGACGATTCACAGCAGCAAGGGCTTAGAGTTTCCAATGGTCATCGTCTTAGGGTTGGGATATATGCCAACCAAAAATCTTGATGTCGTGACCGAAGCGAAGCTCTTGTATGTAGCAATGACTCGCTCTACTGAAAAGCTGCTATTAACCACTCATTGCGAGACAGAGTTCACTCGGCTACTAAGCCCATCAAAAACGTCGGAGACGCTTGAAGAAAATGATGCTTTGTCGACTAATTAAGGTAAACCAATGCCATCTAAATACGTAAAACTCGCTATTTTTGTTCCCGAAGATTACGCCGACGCCGTGCGTGAAGCGATTGGCAAAGCCGGTGCGGGTAAACGAACTGACAGCAATTACAGCCACTGCAGCTTTACCACAAAGGGCGTTGGTCGTTTCTTACCTGAGGAGGGCGCGGTTCCAACCATTGGCACGGTTGGCAAGCTTGAGGCGGTATTAGAAGATCGTATCGAAACGATGTGTTTGCGCGAGCTACTGCCCGACGTACTGGCCGCTGCAAAAGCCGTACATAAATATGAAGAAATGGCTTATGACATTTGGGCGCTGGAAGATGCTTAAGCACATTCCCAAGTATTAATCTCGAGAATGCACTCATTAGCTAATTTGTTACAGGCTTTTCTCAACCAGATCGGTGACTTGCTTATCCGTCGGAGATACATGACTTGGCAGGCTGGCCACTAATCGCCCTTCTCTATCCAGTAAGTACTTATGAAAATTCCATTGCGGGTATTCGCCCGCTAACTCACCTAAGGTTCGGTAAAACGGCGATGCTGCCGATTTTATCGCATGCGTTTTCTCAAACATTGGAAATTTGACGCCGTACGTTCGGCTGCAAAAGGTGGCAATCTCTTTTTCCGTACCGGGGTCTTGCGAGCCAAAGTCATTGGATGGAAAGCCCAATACCGTAAAGCCGCGAGGCTTGTAAGTGTTGTAAAGCGTTTCCAACTCTGCAAATTGCGGCGTAAAGCCACAGCGGCTGGCGGTATTCACAATTAGCGTCACTTGGCCTTTGTAGGTGTCGCAGAGGTTGATGCTTTTGGCATCACTCAGCTTGCGAAACGAATAATCCAATGTGGCAGGGCAGCCTGACTTCGTCAATGTCTTCGCTGAAGTGCCCGCAGTACTTTCAGCCGTAGCCAAAGCCGGACTCAGCGCAGCCAGCAGTGGAACCAGAAAAAAGCTTGGGAAATTCATTTTCATCACGTCGCCCCTCATAAGATAGTGAACCTACTGAATCCAGTATCGTGCAGCGAATGTCGAAGCAACGTGAAGAAAGCCTTAGCATGTAATATTTAGCTGATTGCTCCAGCCACCATGACGGTCAGTGCAATGACGTGGATTAGGATAATGGCTTTATCATTCCACAGCAGGCCAACGGCCAACCAGCCCGTGATACCGGCTAGAAACAGATAAATATTCCATGGCGCAAACTCGAACGCCGTCGCCGTATAGCCCAGAATCTGGATAATCGATGCTACCCACTTGGTGTAAAACGCGATCGTCTCTTTTTGTGGTCCAATGTATTGTAAAACAGCTTCCATAATACTAGTCCTCTCATCTGGTCATCGTTGGTTTTGATGGCGGAAGTATCTGCCACAACAGAGACCTTGACTAATCACATTATCACAGCTCAGACTGTAGAAAATCTACTGGCTTATGACCCATGCGAGAACCCAATTTAAAAGCACTGAGAATGTTTAATGCGGCCGCTGAGCACTTAAACTTCCGACTGGCCGCAGAGACATTACACCTCACGCAAGGCGCGGTTGCTCAACAGGTGCGCCAGTTAGAAGCGGATTTAGGCGTTAAGCTGTTTCATCGTTTGGCGCGTGGTTTGGCATTGACCGAGCGTGGCAAGCAGTATTATCAAGCGATTCGGCATGCGTTGAGTATTATCGAAGAAGCAACACAGGCTGTTACAACTACAGATAATCAGGTCACAGTCAGTATGACACCCTCAATGGCGGCGAAGTGGCTGGTACCTCGGTTGGCTGACTTTGAATCGGCACATCCCGAAATTGATATGCACATTATCGCCAGCGATAAACTGGCTGACTTTCAATCTGATGGCGTAGATATTGCCATTCGCTACGGTTGCCCGCCGTTTGATAAATCGCTGCATGCAGAGCTATTGGTCTCGATTCACTTACTGGCCGTTTGCAGCGTCGACTATGCCAGAAAGCACTATAACTATCGCAGCGCTCAGGATGATCCGGATACTTTTGAAATTGATGACCCACGACAGTTTGTGATTCAGCGGCTGATTCAGGACAGCCATGGCCATTGGGATACGTGGTTTAAGGCGATGAAACTACAGCCGGCGCGCCGAATGCTGGCATTCAACCAAACCTCATTAGCGATTGATGCAGCAATTACTGGTCAGGGAATTACGTTGGTGCCGAGCTTTTTAGTAAGGGATCATGTAGATCAAGGGCATTTGATTAGCTTATGGCAGCACGAAGTAGAGAATGGCCACGGCTATTATCTTGTGTATCCCAAACAAGCGACACCGCCGAGCCCGACAGTGGAGTCGGTCCGGCGATGGCTGCGCGAGGCATTGATTGCCTCGGCTTAATTACTTATTGTCTGCGCGACCTAAGAATTTACGCTCTTCTACGTGTATACGGATCACGTTACCCGTAGAAATATGCTCAGGTACTTGAACAGTCAAGCCAGTCGATAAGATCGCAGGCTTGGTTCTCGCCGTTGCAGAACCACCTTTGATTGATGGATCAGTTTCAGTGATTTCCAGCTCCACATGCGTTGGCAGCTCAAGCGCTACTGGCATGTCATCAACCAAAATCACCTGAATACCCGTAGTGGCTTCTGTAATGAATGGCGTTTCATTGGCGATCGTATCTTTGTTCAGATTGTATGGCGTGTAGTCTTCAGTGTTCATAAAGACATATTCTTCGCCATCGATGTAAGAAAACATCACTGGCTCACGAACTAAATCAGCCAATTCCAACATTTCCGAGTCTTTAAACGTCTCGTCAATTTTGCTGTTACTAACCACATCGTACATGCGCATGCGGTAGAGACTACCACCCGCGCGGCCTTGTGGAACCGAACGTTCGATATCTCTTACAATGTAAGTTCTACCGTTATAATTAAGCGCTGTGTTCTTTTTGATTTCACTTGCCTTAGGCATTTTTCAGATCCTGAAAATTAAACGTAATGTGTTTTTGATAGCGCTATTGTAGCTGATACAGGGGTAGTGGTGTATAGCGCTACTTTCATCGCTGGCTTTGTTAATTCGTAGTGAGTCACTTGCTAGGTGCAGTGTGCTTAAATCCTTCCCGTTAAACGATAAATCAACGTACCTAGCGTTTCATGAATGTAGTTGCGCCAGAGGTCGTTTCCGTCCTTAAGGTCAAATCGCCACCAGTCATTGATGCCGGAGGTTTCATAATCCACGGGAATAGCAATGACACGCTCAGCTAAGCCAACACGTTCAAAAATTTTCATTGAGCGACTCATGTGTGCGGCAGAAGTAATCAGGCCCCAACGCCCTTCATTGCCGGTTGCTTCCAATAATTCTTTGGAATAAAGCGCATTTTCATAAGTGTTACGAGACCTGCCTTCCAAGATAATATTCTCCGGCGGCACACCTTGCTCAGTTAAAAACTTTTTCGCAATATCGGCACCAGACCAACCTTCGTGAAAAATCTGGCCGGTATAACCTGTGTACAAAATCTTTAGCTGAGGATTTTGATTGTAGGCTTTAGTAGACTCTGTGATTCGCTCTGCCGCTCTCATCAATGAGGCTTCATTTCGAGCTTTGGCAACACTGCCTTTTCCTTCACCGCCCCCCAACACAATCACACCAGTTAGTTCTTTATAGTCAACACTGGCTTGTGGATAGGTATTCTCCAGCTTTGAAAGCAGGTAATCTGGAATCGGGTAATAGCCAACAAGCAACCACGCGATAATCGTGAAACGCGCCAGAAACTTGGTCAGGCGGGGCTTTTTGAATATCGCGGCTGAAAACCACCACAGCAGTGTCAAAACAAACAAGCAGTTGATGGGTACAAGAAAAAACGAGAGTACTTTTGAGAGTATAAAGAACATAATTAGCAAGACGCCCTCAGAAAAATGGATCATAACAATATTGATTTCTCTGTTCTATCGATTTAGTAACCGTAATCTAATCAGAGCTAATAACTATGAAACGATACAAAATTATCCACCGTACTTTCTACAACTACACCAAAATGGTGACGCTGGGAGCTCACCAGTTACTACTGCGTCCTCGTGAAAACCACGAACTGCGCATCGAATCCTTTGATCTAAAAATCTCCCCGGAAGCCAAGCTCATGTGGCATCGCGACGTTGAGAGTAACTCCGTCGCGACAGCGAGCTTTAGCGGCGAGACGCGGCAATTGGCGATTGAAAGCGAAGTCATCATTCAGCAGTACAACGAAGTGCCTTTGGATTTCATGGTGTCGGATTATGCGATCAACTACCCGTTTATCTACTCCGAGGAAGACCAGATCCAGCTGTCGCCTTACCGAATTTTGCCAGATGAAAAAACCAGAGTACGCTTAAATAACTGGATTTTCGAGAGTTGGAAGTTCGATGAGCAGGTGCAGAGCTATACGCTACTGCAACGCCTGACTACGCGCATTTATGAAACGATGACCTATACCGTCAGAGAAGAGCCGGGCGTGCAGACCTCGGAGCAAACACTGACCTTAGGTTCAGGCTCTTGCCGTGACTTTGCATTGCTATTTATGGAAGCGGCTAAGTGTTTGGGACTGGCGACACGCTTTGTGAGTGGCTATCTACATGCCCCATTGATGTCGGCTCAGGTTGGCTCGACTCACGCATGGGCTGAGGTATATTTACCCGGCGGCGGCTGGATTGGTTTTGATCCAACGATTGGCGATATTGTTGGTCCTGATCATATTCCGGTGGCGGTTGCGCGTTTGGCGCAGTCGGTTCCGCCAGTGTCTGGTTCGTTTGCAGGCGTTGCGGAATCTAGCTTGGATGTTGGAGTTTGGGTTAGCGAGTGCTAATGCCTGCATTCTAATAAGCGACTTATACCAAAAGATTCAACAGGGGTTGCCTGTTGAATCTTTTAATAATGGCAGTGGCTGTATCAATAGCTAATCAGATCTGTAAACTACCGACCCAGCAAAATCTCACTCAATTCTGCCATATCCACAATATTCACATACCCTGGTTTATTCTCCCGACGTTGTTTCGGCGTGTAATGAAACACCTGCATCCCCGCTGCAATCGCGGCTTCCACACCCGTTGGGCTATCCTCAATTACCGCACATTGCTCCGGCGCAAAGCCCATTTTCTCAGCGGCGTGTAAAAACAAATCCGGCTTCGGTTTCCAGGCATTAATGTCATAGGCACTAAACACATTATCCCCAAAGTGTTGTGCCAACTCAGTGACTTGCAAGGCATGGGCGAGCTTCTTTGGTGGTGCATTGGAGGCCACGCAAATCTGCTGAGAGAGTGCCGGTAGCAATTCCGGAATCCCCGCAATCGGCCGTAAGCCATCTTCAAATAAGCCACGTACATGATCACGAAATAGGGTTTCAAAATCATCCGGCATCGTGAGGCTATAACGCTGCTCAATATCACGAACCACCGCTGCAAATTGCATGCCTTCGTAGCGCTCGATTAATGAGACTTGCGACTCCGTAATTTCTGGAATCAGCGCGGCATAGGCTTGAAAATTGAGCTTCTCGCTGTCGACCAGCGTGCCGTCAAGATCGAACAGGATGCATTCCCATTGCATGGTGTTGGTCTTCTGGTGGGTGTCAGGCATGCGATCATTCCTAAGTGTTGGTTATCAGTAAGTCGTGTGATTTGGGTTTATTGTATCGGATTGGCGAGTAAACGCATGCGCCGTTGCTGAGTAATTGCGCCCACGCTAAATACGATCAGCGCGATCCAGATAAAGCCGAAGCTCACCAACTGTGTACTATCGAACGACTCTTTAAAGAAGTAGATGCCGCATAGCATTTGCATGATCGGGTTGATGTACATCATAAAGCCAATCGCGGTGAGGCTGAGCTTTTTGGCGGCGGTGGCAAACAGCAATAACGGGACGGCAGTGATGACGCCGGAGACCATCAACAGTACGCTGACGGAGATGCCATTGCTAATAAATCCGCTCTGGCCATTGGCAGCAAGCCAGATCATATACAGGACGGAGAGGGGGAGTAGCACGGCGGTTTCAATGGTCAGGCCAGAGAGCGAGTCGACTTCGGCTTTTTTACGCACTAAGCCGTAACAGCCAAAGCTGATCGACACGGTGAGCGAAACCCATGGCAGACCACCAAGATTGATGACTTGAGTGATAATGCCAATCAGCGCCAGTGCGCAAGCTGCCAACCGGTAAATATCCAGCTGTTCCTTGAGAATGACCCGCGCGAGCATCACGCTCACCAGTGGCGTGAGGAAGTAACCGAAACTCGACTCCAATACGCGCCCATTGGCCACCGCCCAAATAAAGGTTAACCAGTTGATGGCGATGAGAATGGAGGAGGCGATCATGAATTTGCGGGTGGCTGGATTGCGTAAAGCCTCCCAAATGCGCTGATGCTTGCCGGTAAGCAGCACAACGACGGCGAGAAACAGGAATGACCAAACAATGCGCTGGGCTAGAATTTCAGCCGGTGACACTGAGTTGAGGTAGTAGAAGAAAATGGGGAAGAAACCCCAGAGGATGTAGGCGGTCAGTCCGTAGATCAGGCCGGTTTGCTGTTGATTAGCCACGTCGATTCATCGCTTAAAGCGCGTTAGGTTAGCCCCTATTGTCGGGCTTGCATAGGCCTTTTAACTGCCGATTATGCCAGTTTTTAAGCAGGAGCAGAGCCGAGATGCCGCCAATCAATGCCCATAACATGTCGGATTGGGTATCCCAGACGTAACCTTGGGTGCCAAGGAATGCCTCCGCTGAACCGCCGTAGATGGCTGCAACCAGCCATTCGATGAGTTCGTACAGCGCGCTAAAGGCCAGCACAAAGCAGACGCAGAAGAAATGCATCCAGCCCTCACCATTCACTACTTGCTTGCGAATGAGTAACTCGCGGGCGATCATGACTGGTATAAATCCCTGTGCCAGATGCCCGACTTTGTCGTAGTTATTGCGAGACTGGCCAAGCGCATCGCGTATCCAGTCAAATAGCGGCACTTCGGCATAAGTGTAATGCCCGCCAACCATCAAAATAATGCAATGAATCAGGATCAAACCGTAGAGTAGCGGGGTGAGCGGAAAGCGTTTGTACGTAAGCGCCATGACCGCCAGACCAATGAGCGCAGGCAATACTTCCAGCCACCATGTCGGATAGTCTTTTGGCGCGATAGCCGACCAAATCAGCACCGCAAAATAGAGCGTTAGCCAGAGTATTTTCATGGTTTGACTGTAGCATGATTTAGGGGAACAGTGAGGTGAGGATTGTTTTCAGATGACCTATTGAGTGGCCTAGAGTCTATCAAGGTTTCTAAGTGCGATATCCCAAGGTAATCGTCGTCCGGAATCTCTCATTTTTTGATAAGCGACTCTTGCGTTATCGACTGACAGTAAACTCTCTTTAATCATTGTTTCGATAATCCAGAGTGTACCTTTAACTGTTATAAGCTCTTCTTCTGCTAGCTTTCTCAGGTCGCGATCTCCACTTAACAGTGGACACCTTTCCTGCTTTGCCAGCGCTATCGCAAAGCAGTCATTACGACTTGGGCCGTGTGCTTTTTGGGTGATCTCAAAGGCGTACATCATCGTTTCGGCAGATAGCTCTAGAACAGATAAACCCATATCGATCAGGTGTGCATGTTGCTCTTCCAGTTCTTCCAGTTCTTCATAGAACAATATATCTGGAACGCTGAATTCAAAAGGTAACTTGAAGAAGGTGTCTAATAGCTCACCCTCTTCAAGGTCAATCAGGATATTTGCATCACTAACCAGTAACTGCACAGCGTGGCTCCATCTTACGTGCCTGATGGAAGTGCATTAATGGCATCGACAGCAATTCAGCGGCTTTAGATTCGCCAATAATCCCTTCACCAAGTGCTCGATAAACCAATTGCTGAAACAACAAGGTTGTTTCTTGTGGGTAAGGGTCACGAGGCTCCTGTTTACGCCAGCCGTTTTTAGAAAATTGGACAATCAATTTTTTCAATACTGATGACGAAATGATTTTCAGATCAAAGGCGCGATAGAAGCAACCCTGCATACTCAGCCCGTATTCCTGCTTTAGTAGATATAGCTCTTGTGGCTCAAGGCTATGTCGATGCTCGCCGAGCTGTTGATACATGCTTGTCGCCGGTATTAAAAAGGCGGAAGCAAACCGGTTACAGGCTTTTTCTTCATCTAGCTCGGTAGATAAGCGCCCATGCAATAGCAAGTGACCAAGCTCGTGTGCCAGCGTGAAGCGTTGGCGGTCTCCCGGCCAATTAGCAGAAACGACGATAACTGGTTTACCTGAAATTGACGTTTGCAGACCATCAAATTTTTCATGCTCATCCACATCCGTCACGATGACCAAAATACCGTGCAGTTCCAGCACATCGATCAGGTCTGGTATCGGATTTAACCCTAGTTGCCAAGCCTCTCGGATGCTGTCCGCGATTTGATCCAGCTCATCCAAGTTAGCCACTTGCTCTGGAAGCACCGCAGGCAGTTTAAAATCAGCGAGTGGAAAGTTAGGCCAGAGGTTTGCCAGCTCCTGCCAGCGCTCTGCCTGATCTAATACATCGGCCTCGATTTGTTTGAGAATTTTCTGCGGAGTATTGGCACGTTTCCGATATTCCACGCCTGATAGCACTACTTGCACGGGCCGAAAGAAATACTCGCTACGAACGCCGAGTGCTTTAGATATTTTTATGAGAATACCTGAGCTTGGCATACTAAGGTCATGCTCATACTTTTTGATCATATTAGCACTGACGCCAACAGCCTTGCCTAATCCCTGCATGGATAGGCCAGATGCTGCCCGCGCACGCTTTAAACGCTCACCGATCATATTGGCCTCCTTTAGGTTGTTGGTTTATGAAAATAATATTTATACTATAAACGTAAACCTGTTGGCTGTATCTTGTCAATACCCTTTCATCAAGCGCTCTATTTGGCTTAGCTAAGCCGGAGCACAACTGGCAAGATAGTCACGTCAAATACATGTACTTCATATATGCGCTACAGTTAGCTTCTTTGGTAAACGAATTAACCTCATAGCAACCGCATTCCCCAACAGTACCAGCACTAAACCCAACCCATTCATCACGCCCCAAATATAGCCCTCATAAACCGAAGACAAACCCAGTGCAATCACCGGAAATAATACTGTGGCATAAGCTGCCTGATTTGCACCAATCCGATTTACCAGCGAGAGGTACGCTGTAAACCCAATCACCGACGAGAACAGCGCCAGATAGCCCAAGCTGTAGGCATACATCGGGTTGCTATCCCAAGTAATTGGGGTTTGAGTAACGGTAATAATCGCCAGCAACACCAGCGAGCCATACGTCATGCCATAGGCGGTGCCGGTGAGTGGATTGATATTGTGTTTAGCATGGCGCACGGTGATCATATTACCCAGTGAAAAACCAAAGGTACCGAGTGCAGCCAAGGCAATCCCTAAAAATAATTCATGAGAGGCAGCAGTATGTTGCAGTTCCTGCCAGAACAATAAGGTTAAACCGGCAAGCCCTAATGTCCCAGCTGTGTAAATCGACGGGCTGGGTTTAACGCCCCAAAACACCCGATTGTTGATTACGTTATAAAAAATCGCGGCTGAAAACACAATCGACAGCAAGCCACTCGGCATGTACTGAGCGGCGTTATAAAAACAGATAAAGTTAAAGCAGAACAGGCAGCAACCTTGCAGGAAAAACCAGAGATGATCGCTACGCTTCACCGGCTGCAAGCGCTTGGTGATCAGCAAAAACGGGAACAGGATTACCGTCGCCAGCGCAAAGCGATAAAACACCGAAACCAGCGTATCGACCGAGCCGCCCTGAAAGGTAATGGCGAGCCATGAAGTGCCCCATACAAACACGGTGACGATATAGAGAAAGAGAGTCATTGCAGTTACGCCTGGAATAAAAATGCAGTGTAAAGCCGAATGCGCGGCACTTTAGAACCAAATCTTGCGCTTTTTCGCTGCGTGGTCGGCTGGGCTATTGTTGAGTTGGTGGAATTAGATTACTTTCGGTGGATGACTGCCTCTAACCCATCATCGACGAAGCGTTTGCTATCGCCCGCCATGCTCGCCTCTAAGGCCGAGTGCTTGGTGTATGCCGATGTTCAGCATGATGTTTCCTTGGCGGTTTGGCAAAATCAGGCGGACTATGTGCCGACCCACAATAAGCATCTGCACACCCTGAGCTTGTACCTTGAAGGTGGCCAAAATACCTACCGTGCGGATATGAAAAACCGCTTGGGTGGCCCCGGAAAATTATGCTTCTTTCCAGCAGATCATTATTCGGAATGGGTGGTTGGTAAGCAGCTACGACTATTGCATTTGTATTTCACCGATACGCATCTCAATTATCTTGGCTTAACGGCCTTTGATATGGACCCGCGTCTGCTGCAATTGCCGGATTTAACCTTTGAATCCGATCCGCAATTGATTGCTGGTTTGCAGTGTTTACTGGCCAATATGCACCCGACGGATATGAGTAATCGCCTGCTGCTTCAGGATGTGCAGCAACAGCTGATTCTGTATTTATTGAGCCAATACAGCCAACGTAAACCGGAGCCGGTGCGCGGCGGTTTATCGCCTAAAGCAAAGTCGCGAGTGCTCGATTATATGCAGGCCAATCTCGATCAGGATATTAATCTGGAACAACTCGCCGATGAGGCGTGTTTGAGCACCTATCACTTTGCACACATGTTTAAGCAAAGTACTGGCTTGTCGCCGTATCAGTTTTTATCCAAGCAGCGAATGAGTTTGGCCGCGGCTGAATTGCGCGAAGCGGTTCCTGTTGGGCGAGTCGGGGAGCATTGCGGCTATGATAACCCCAGTCGATTTGCGCGGGTGTTTCGTGGTGAGTTTGGCGTTGCGCCGAAGATTTATCAGCAAGCCGTTAGCCAATCCCGTCTTTAAACAATTCCGTTTTGATTGAATGATGCTGTACTGCTTATCTGAAAGTGAGTGCCATCTGGCTCAGTTGTGATAGTGGTACACGCGCCTGATTCCTAGTCTGGAGAGATAAAGTCCCCAGCCTCGGAGAGAATCATGAAAATTATAAATAAAGTGGGCGCCACCGCTTTGCTGTTTGCCTGTATTGCGCCATCGCTACAGGCAGCCCCTGACACGGAAGGTCAATGGAGTGCGCAGCATGACTGGCCACTGATCGCCATTCACGCAGTAATGACGCCACAAGGCAAAATATTCACGTGGGGAACCAATCGCGCAGGTGTGCAGGGTGCGCAGTTTATGTATGATTTGTGGGACCCGGTTACCGGCACCACGGCTTCATCACACAACACATTACCCAATACGCTGGGGGTTGATTCCTTTTGCTCTGCCGCGATTATGTTGCCGGAATCCGGCGATATTCTCATGTCGGGTGGTGATGCGCGACCTCAGGGCTTTGTTAACTCGGGTATTAACTCCGCCCCGATTTTTGATACGGGTAATAACTCCTTATCCAGTGCGCCAGATATGAATTTTGCGCGCTGGTATCCCACATCTATCGCTTTGCCGAATGGTGAGATTTTGCTCTCCGGTGGTCGAGATGGGCAGAATCGTCCGGTGGTGACGCCAGAGATCTACTCACCCTCCAGCAATAGTTGGCGCTCGTTATTGGGTATTCAAACTAACAACTATGGCTATTGGTATCCGCGCTTGTGGGTGACCCCGAATGGTCGCGTGTTTGGTATGCAAGATCGCAAAATGTACTTTATGAACCCCAATGGCATTGGCTCATTGCAGGATGCCGGTACCTTGCCGGCGGTATCTTTTGGCAATACTTCGACGGCAGTGATGTACCAACCGGGCAAGATCTTACAAGTCTCTGGTTATGGCAATAATGCCGTGGCTAATGGTGCGATTGTGGTGGATGTGAACGGTACTAATCCGGTAGTGCGGGAGACATCCCGACCTACTCAGGCAGGCCGACGCTGGTCTGACAGTGTCGTGCTGCCGGATGGTAAGGTGGCATTATTTGGCGGCTCTCAGCTTGCAAATACTTTACAGGGTGTTTCGCTAAAGCCGGAAATCTGGGACCCGGCTACAGAGCAATGGTCATTAATGTCGGGTTCACTACGTCCGCGTCTATATCATTCAACCGCCATGCTGCTAAAAGATGGTCGGGTGTTGGTTGCCGGAGGCGGCGCACCGGGGCCGGAGGTCAATACTAATGCCGAAATATTCTCACCACCGTACCTGTTTAATAGCACGGGCGCAGCGGCCAGACCAACGATTAGCAATGCGCCGGATGAAGCGCCTTATGGCGCGGCGGTTGCCATTGCACACCCTGCCGCTAATCAAATTAGTCGGGTGACCTTAGTGAAAACCGGCGCGGTAACGCACTCCTTTAATATGGAGCAGCGCTTTATTGAGCTGGAGTTCACGGATACCTCGTTTGGCTTGCGCGCTGAGATTCCAGACTCGGCTAATATTGCGACTCCCGGTCACTACCTGATGTTTTTGATTGATAACCAAGGCGTGCCGTCGGAAGGGCATATCATTCGGATTTCCAGTACGGCGGTGTATAACGAGCCTGCGTATCCGGTTGCGATTGCAGATACGAGCAGCGCTACGGCGGGCAGCCCAAAAACGATCAATGTGTTGTCCAATGATACCGGAAGCTCGCTGAGTGTGAGTGACTACAATCGTTATTCTGAAAAAGCCGGCACGATTAGCAAAAGCGGTAATAATCTGGTTTATACGCCATCGGCTAGCTTTAGTGGAACGGATACATTCTGGTATGTGATTAGCGATAGCTTAGGTCGTACTAATAGCGCCAAAGTCACGATTGCCGTGAGTGGTGGGGTGAATAATCCTGCGCCGGTGGGCACGCCAGACACCATTGCAGCAACCTCCGGTAACTCACTGACGATTGATGTATTGAGTAATGACATTGGTAGTGGCTTAGTGCTCAATGCACCGAATGCATGGTCGTTAAAAGGCGGCTCTGTGGCGCTATCCAATAATAAGCTTACGTATACCTCGCAACAGACGTTTACCGGTGAAGATAAGATTTGGTACACGTTTACTGATATTGAAGGGCGCGGCAGTTGGGGTGAAGTGACGATTAATGTCAGCAGTGGCGGTAATCCTGCTCCGGTTGGTAACCCTGATAGCGCGAGTGCCAGTTCCGGTAATCTAATAACCATCGATGTATTGGCGAATGATGTGGGTAATGGTTTAGTGCTTGCCGCGCCGAATGCTTATTCACTAAAGGCAGGTAGCGTGGCGTTGGTGAACAATAAACTGACCTACCGATCACCGGCAGGCTTTAGTGGTGAAGATAAGATCTGGTATGTGTTTGAAGATGTAGAAGGTCGTAGTAGCTGGGGTGAGGTGACAATCAATGTCAGCAACTAAGGTGACTCGATTCCGTGAGGTAAAGCCTTCTATGAGCCTGCCAAAAGCTTTGCTGCTGGCTGGTGGTTTGGCGGGGCTGATTGGCTATGCTGCGTTTGCTACGGTGGAATTGCCAGAGCTTGCAGCGGTTAGCTCAGTGGTGTCTGATGATGAGGCTACTGAGTCTGCCGTAGCAGTGATCGATGAACAAGGCTCCGGCCCTGACGCCCGAATCGCGGCTAATTTATTAAGGCCTGATGCTCCGGTAAGAGGTCCACTGAATACCGCTGAATTGGCCCATCTGGCACTTACCGATCAAGATGGAAAGCGCTTCTCTCTGGCAGACCTAAAAGGTGATACCTTATTAGTCAACTTCATGTTTGCCGGTTGTACCAGCGTCTGTCCGGTGCAAACGATTGGTTTGCGTCGGGTACATAATGAGCTGAAGCTTGAGCCCAAGACTGACCGTATTAAATTGGTATCCATCACCATTGCGCCGTTAAGTGACACGCCGCAGCAGTTGAAAGACTTTGCCAAGCGTTTTGAAATTGATCAACCAACATGGCGCTTTGGAGTGGCGAGTCAGGCTGATACTGATGAGTTGACTGAGCAGTTTTCGGTGGGAGTGAAGCCATTGGATGGTGAGCAGCTTGATCATCGCTCGCTGTTGTATCTCATTAACCATGAAGGAGTGATGATTCAGCAATATCGGGGTGCTCAGGTGGATGTGGAGCGCTTGAAGAAGGAACTCCGAATTGTAGATGCACTTCGGTAGCGGCGAATCATTCCGCATAAACGCTTCGCCTCCTGCGTTGGAAGGCGCTTATTCTGCGGAATGATTCGCCTTGTGGTGTCGCGGGATTGGGTTATGGAGATTCTTTTAGGAAAAGCTAAATGCTTATGGCATCGAAAGGGTGATGCGGTAGTTGAGGCTGTAGTATCGTCTTAAGACTATGAGCGGCTAACTGTGTAGCATAGGGGGCTGTTTATTCATTTAGCCTTATTACCCTCCGCTTACCCCACCAATAGGTCCTATCTTTCAGGATCAGAAGAGGCTGCGACAGCTGCTAGTCCGCTCACAACAAGAGAGAGAATAATAAAATATTTGCTAATCATTCTCTTTCTCCCTTTAGATAATCAGTCTCACAATATCTTGCCCAAAAAAGCTCAAAAATAGGCCTGTTTATTTTCTAAAATTCAAACAAAAAAATCCAACCGTCACCACCAACACAAGGAGCCATGTTATCGCAGAATAAGCGCCTTCCGACGCAGGAGGCGAAGCGTTTCTGCGATAGCATGACTCCGGCCCACAGCGTTTATGCGATAACATGGCACCGACAACAAAAGTTTATTGGCCTGCAAACTCCGCTTTGCGCTTTTCAACAAACGCCGTCATGCCTTCCTTCTGATCTTGGGTCGAAAACGCCAACCCAAATGCCTGACTTTCCATCGCGCAAGCCACTTCCAGATCAATATCCTGACCGTGCTGCACCAGTTGCTTTGCCATGCCAACCGCCAGTGGCCCTTTGCTGCTAATGGTTCGAGCCAGCTTTAGCGCTTCTTCCATCAACTCAGCCGCCGGATAAACATGATTAGCTAATCCCCAACGCTCTGCCTGTTCTGCTTTAATATTATTGCCAGTCACCAGCATTTCCATGGCGCGCGCACGGCCAACTAAGCGCGTCAAACGCTGCGAACCACCAAAACCTGGTGTTACGCCCAAGTTCACTTCCGGCTGCCCAAATAAGGCATTTTCCGAAGCAATAATCCAATCGCAACTCATCGCCAGTTCACAGCCGCCGCCAAGGCAAAAGCCATTCACTGCGGCAATAACGGGAATATCCAATAGCTCTAGGCTGTGGAAAGTGCGCATGCCTTTTTCACTAAATCGCTTGCCTTCGATGCCGGTGAAATTCTGCATTTCTTTGATATCAGCCCCGGCAACAAAGGCTTTATCGCCTGCGCCGGTTATGATCAAAACCCGAGCGTCAGGATCAGCAGCCACTGTTTGAGAGGCACTGTGAATATCATCCAGTGTGGCGGCATTCAGCGCGTTGTAGCTTTTGGGGCGATTCACTGTCAGTACGTAAATTCCGGGTTCTACCGTTTCCAGCAAGATATTTTCGTAAGTCATTAGCGTGCTCCTTAAGCGTCGTAGGTGTAGAAACCTTGTCCGGTTTTACGGCCAAGATAACCAGCATCTACCATTTTGCGCAAGAGCGGGCAGGGGCGGTATTTACTGTCACCAAGGCCATCGTGCAGCACTTCCATGATCGACAAGCAAGTATCCAGACCAATCAAATCAGCCAGTTCCAGTGGGCCCATTGGATGCGCCATACCCAGCTTCATGATTTCATCAATCGCTTCCGCTTTAGCAACGCCTTCCTGCAAGGCAAAAATCGCCTCATTAATCATTGGTAGCAGAATACGGTTGGAGATAAAGCCAGGGTTATCATTAACTTCGACCGGCACCTTACCAATCTGGCGAGATAGCTCATCAATCGCGGTGTAAGTCTCATCGCTAGTTTGTAGCGCACGAATCACTTCGATCAACTTCATCACTGGCACGGGATTCATAAAGTGCATACCAATCACTTTATCCGGACGCTGAGTCTCACGGGCAATACGCGTCAGTGAAATCGAGGAGGTATTAGAGGCCAGAATAGTCTCCGGCTTACACACTTGATCCAGCTGCTGGAAAATCTTCGCTTTGATATCAAGATTCTCACTCGCTGCTTCAACCACCAAGTCCAGATCAGCCAATTGGCTCACATCGGTTGTTGTGCTGATACGTGCCAAGGTTGCTTGCTTGTCTGCATCGGTGATCTTTTCTTTTTTGATCAAACGATCCAGACTTTTAGAAATGGTTGCAACACCATGCTCAAGCGAAGCATCCGCAATATCCTGCATCACCACCGTAAAGCCGGAGGCTGCAAATACCTGAGCGATACCATTTCCCATGGTTCCTGCGCCAATGACGCCAACTGTTTTAATATTCATAATTTCTCTCTGGCTAAAAAACAAATCACCCAACAGAGTGGATGATTTTAATGATATGACTGAGCAGGCTGGTTTTGGCTTTGATGTAGGAAATATCTGAGGCATGGATGCCGAAGCAAGCGCACAAGGATGTGCTCGCCGCGATTTCCGTAATCAATTCCAAAACCAGCCTGCGGTGCTACTTAAAAATCCACAAATTACATATTCCGACGATACTGCCCGCCGACATTAAACAGCGTATCCGAGATCTGCCCCAGCGAGCAATGGCGTACTGCTTCCATCAACGCTTCAAAGATATTCTCGTTATTGATAGCCGCATCCTGCACGCGCTTCAAAATCGCTTCTGAATCCCCACTGTGCTCACTCTGGAATTCATGCAAACGTTTGATTTGGTTTTGCTTTTCATCTTCAGTCGAGCGCGCCAGTTCAATATCAAAGGTCTCAGGGCCATTCGGATTCAGGAAGGTATTTACCCCAATAATCGGCAAACTACCATCGTGTTTCATGTGCTCGTAGTGCATCGACTCATCCTGAATCTTGCCACGCTGATAGCCAGTTTCCATGGCGCCCAACACGCCGCCACGCTCAGAAATGCGTTCAAACTCAAACAATACCGCTTCTTCAACCAGCTCGGTCAGCTCTTCAATAATGAAAGCACCTTGCAGCGGGTTTTCATTTTTGGTGAGGCCCCATTCGTTATTGATGATCAACTGAATTGCTAGCGCACGACGTACCGAGCTCTCGGTCGGCGTGGTAATTGCCTCGTCAAAGGCATTGGTGTGCAGGCTATTACAGTTGTCATAAATCGCGATCAGCGCTTGCAGGGTGGTACGAATATCATTGAAATCCATTTCCTGTGCATGCAGCGAGCGGCCAGAGGTTTGGATGTGGTACTTCAGTTTTTGGCTGCGATCATTTCCGCCATATTTAAAGCGGATAGCGGTGGCCCAAATACGACGCGCCACGCGGCCCATTACTGAGTACTCAGGGTCCATACCATTACTAAAGAAGAACGATAAGTTCGGCGCGAAGTCATCGATATTCATACCGCGCGCCAAATAGGTTTCCACATAGGTGAAGCCATTGGAGAGCGTGAATGCCAGCTGCGAAATCGGGTTAGCACCAGCTTCTGCAATGTGATAACCGGAGATCGAGACCGAATAGAAGTTACGCACTTGCTGATCCACAAAATACTGTTGGATATCGCCCATCATTTTCAGGGCAAATTCGGTCGAGAAAATACAGGTGTTTTGTCCCTGATCTTCTTTGAGAATGTCAGCTTGTACCGTACCGCGCACATTTTTCAGCGCGTAGCTACGTATCTCAGCATATTCCGCATCGTGTGGATTACGCTTGTGTTCGGCTTTGAATTTATCAACTTGTTGATCAATGGCGGTGTTTAAAAACATGGCCAAAATCATCGGCGCAGGGCCGTTAATGGTCATTGAAACCGAGGTGGTTGGATCACATAAATCAAAGCCATCGTATAGCACTTTCATGTCATCCAGTGTGGCAACTGAAACACCGGAGTTACCAACTTTGCCGTAAATATCCGGGCGAACAGCCGGGTCGCGACCATACAGCGTTACCGAGTCAAATGCGGTCGATAAGCGCTTAGCGGCGGAGTGTTCAGAGAGTTTCTTAAAGCGGCGATTAGTCCGGAAAGAGTCACCTTCACCCGCAAACATACGAGTCGGGTCTTCACCTTCGCGCTTAAACGGGAATACGCCCGCGGTATACGGGAAATTGCCGGGTAGGTTTTCCAGCATTAACCACTGCAATAACTCACCATGATCTTCGTATTTAGGCAGCGACACTTTAGGCACAGTATTGCCCGACATGGTTTTATACGTCAGCGCCGTGCGAATTTCTTTATCGCGAATTTTCACCACGTACTCATCGCCGCTGTAAGCTTCGCGTACGGCAGGCCATGCTTCTAATAACTTGTGAGAGTCAGCATTTAGCGCGTTATTACGGGATTCAATTAAGCCATCTAATGAGTCGACCGTTTCACCGCTGTCAGCCAGCATTTGCTTGCTCGACATCAGTTGCTGGCGCTCGCGAGCAATCTTAGCTTGCTTGGCGACGTCCTTTTTGTAGCCGCGAACCGCTTCTGAAATCTCCGCTAAATAACGGGCGCGATCGGCTGGAATAATCACCGAGTTGCCTGAAGATTTGCGCGTCTCAACATTCGGCAGCGCGTCATCATGAGTGACCATGCCCAGCGCTTTGAGTTGCTCTAATAGTTGCTTGTAGAGTGCGGTCACGCCATCATCATTAAAACGTGCGGCAATTGTACCGAACACGGGCATGGATTCTGGCGCGTCCATAAAGGCTTCGCGGTTGCGCTGCATTTGTTTGCACACATCGCGGTAAGCATCTTCAGAGCCTTTGCGGTCAAATTTGTTGATCGCCACCGCATCGGCGAAGTCCAGCATATCAATCTTTTCCAGCTGGCTTTGTGCACCAAACTCTGGCGTCATTACATACAGCGAAGTGTCTACCAACGGCACAATCGCGGCATCACCCTGACCAATACCCGGTGTTTCGACGATCACCATATCAAAGCCGCACAGCTTGCAGGCGTTAACCACTTCGCCCACCACATCCGGAATTTCACCAACGGATTCACGAGTAGCCAGCGAGCGCATGTAGATATTTTCATGCTGATTGGCATTCATACGAATACGGTCTCCCAGCAGCGCGCCACCGGTTTTACGGCGGGTTGGATCAACTGCGACAATCGCAATTTTTAACTGATCTTGCTGGCCCAAACGGAAGCGACGAATCAGCTCATCCGTCAGTGACGACTTACCCGAACCACCGGTTCCGGTAATCCCCAGCACTGGAACTGCACGCTCCATATTGGCACTGGCATCATTAATTTGTTTGCGCAGATTTGCGTCTAAGGTGTCATTTTCCATCGCGCTAATCACGCGGGACAGGGCGCGCCAATCACCGGCTAATAGCGGGTCAATGGTGTCGGGTGCCATGGCGCCGGGGTCAAAGTCGCAGCTGTCGATCATGTGCTGAATCATGCCCTGCAGGCCCATTTTCTGGCCATCTTCAGGAGAATACAGTCGGGTTACACCGTAATCGTGCAGCTCTTGAATCTCTGCGGGAATAATCACGCCACCACCGCCGCCAAAAATACGGATCTGCTCGCCACCTTTTTCCTTAAGCATATCAACCATGTACTTCAGGTATTCAACATGCCCACCTTGGTAGGAACTGATCGCAATCGCATGCGCATCTTCCTGAATGGCGGCATCGACAATTTCCGCCACCGAGCGGTTATGGCCTAAGTGAATGACCTCAGCACCACTGGATTGCAGAATACGACGCATAATATTAATGGCCGCATCATGACCATCAAACAGACTGGCAGCCGTCACAAAGCGAACTTTACGACTATTTTGGCTGTTGCTAACGTGTTGTTTTGTGTCCGGTTTACTCATGATGCAATTCCTCCTTAGGGTAGTGCGCAGAGTGGTTGCGTAAACATAACTTACGTTTACGTTAACGTCAATTATTGGCGGTAGGTTTTTCTTGTATATGAGCGCCTATTCAATATCATACGTCCAATTATGATCAGGATAAACAGCATGAACCCTCTGGAAACGGTCGAAATTAGTACGCAGCACAGGATTCCGCAGCGTCCGGAGGCGGCTTTATTGGCAGAGCTAAGCTGCTTTCAGCGCTTATTATTAGTGACTGATGGCACGGTGACGGAGATGCTGGAGCAGTATCTTCAGGAGTCGATTCAGGTGCATAAGCTGGCTGAAAAAGTTGAGACGGACTTTGATCAAATGCCAGCAGGGCATGAGCTGTTTGTTAGTACGCAAGATATGCCAGTTCTAAAGCGGCAAGTGTTATTACAGGGGAAAACCACGCAGCAATCTTGGCTACATGCCGAGTCGAGTGTATTGCTTGATCATCTACCGCAAGGCTTCCGTAACGACTTACTGCACTCGCGCCAACCAATTGGTCGCCTTTGGGAAAAGTATAAAACCGAAACCTATAAAGTCATGCTGAAATCCGGCAAATTCTTGGCTGGGGAATTGGCTGCGCACTTTGGCATTCTGGCAAGCGATGAACTCATCACGCGCACCTATGGCGTGTACTCCAACCAGAAACTTATTATGGTTATTACGGAGAATTTTCCCGCGTCTTACTTTAAAGATTGAGTATCAAACCCGATTAAAAGCAACGACAACTTAATAGCGCTTCGCCGCTAGGAATAACGATCGCCAAAAGCTCAATCTCTGCTTCGCCATGTGCGCATCACGTTAACGTAAGCGTTAATTTATAGGTGCAGCTTGGCCGAAGTTCTGTATTATGATTTAGATCACACCGCCCATCACTACAAGAAAAGGCCATACATGAGCAGTAACACAATGACCTATACTATTTCTGAGCTTGCCAAAGAGTTTGACGTAACGACCCGCGCCATTCGCCTGTATGAAGAGGCGGGATTACTCAGCCCTGAGCGCGATGGTAATAAACGCATCTACCGCGAGCGCGACCGTGTGCGTTTGCGTCTGACCTTACGTGGCAAGCGCATTGGTTTTACGCTGGCAGAAGTAAAAGACATGTTTGATTTGTACGACTCCAAGCCGGTTGAGGGTGAGAAAAAACAAATTCTCTACTTACTGCAAGTGATGAATCAGCGGCTGGAAACCTTAAAACTTCAGCGCGAAGAGCTAGAGTTGGCGGTGGTGGATATTGAAAGTGTGTGTGAACGTGCGCAGTCGACACTGGCAGAGCTGGAAGCGGCTGAAAACTCATAGTTGACCTTTACGTAAGCGTAAATTACTATTTTGGGCTTATGCGCACACCGTTGCAAAGTTGATGAGGAGAACATCGAATGAATGATCCAGTGGTTATCGTCGGAATGGCACGCACCCCAATGGGTGGTTTTCAAGGTGATTTTAACAGCGTCACAGCACCGGAGTTGGGCGCAGCTGCGATTGCCGCCGCCGTCTCACGCGCCGGTTTAAACAGTGATGATGTGCAAGAGGTAATTATGGGCTGCGTACTACCCGCAGGCCAAGGGCAAGCACCCGCACGCCAGGCCGCATTAGGCGCAGGCTTAAATCTGGCAACCGGCTGCACCACCATTAACAAGATGTGCGGCTCGGGCATGAAAGCCACGATGTTTGCTCATGATTTATTGGTCGCTGGTAGTAGTCAGGTGATGGTTGCAGGTGGTATGGAGAGCATGAGTAATGCCCCATATTTACTACCCAAAGCACGTGAAGGCATGCGCATGGGGCATGGTCAGGTCATGGATCACATGTTCCTCGATGGGCTGGAAGATGCCTATGAAAAAGGCCGCTTAATGGGCACGTTTGCTGAAGACTGCGCCGAGAAATATGGCTTCACCCGCGAGCAGCAGGATGAGTTCGCCATTCGCTCTTTGGGCCGCGCTAAAGCGGCGATCGACAGCGGTGCGTTTGAAGCAGAAATCACGCCGGTTACCGTAAAGTCTCGCAAAGGTGAAAGCACTATTGAAACCGACGAGCAGCCCCATAAAGCCAATATCGATAAAATTCCCCAGCTACGTCCGGCCTTCCGCAAAGATGGCACCGTGACGGCAGCAAACTCTAGCTCCATTTCAGATGGTGCAGCGGCTTTAGTCATGATGCGCCAGAGCGAAGCAGAAAAGCGTGGGCTTAAACCGATCGCTGTCATCTGCGGACACAGCAACCACGCGCATGAGCCCAATTGGTTTGCTACAGCGCCAGTCACCGCGATGAAAAATTTGCTGGAAAAACTCAGCTGGTCAGCCGATTCGGTTGATCTTTATGAAATTAATGAAGCTTTCGCTGTGGTCACTATGGCTGCCATGCACGACCTTGAGCTATCGGCAGATAAGGTGAATGTGAATGGCGGAGCCTGTGCTTTGGGCCATCCCATTGGTGCATCGGGCGCGCGCATTTTAGTGACGCTAATTGCAGCGTTGCAAGCTCGCGGCTTAAAGCGCGGCATGGCATCTTTGTGTATCGGTGGCGGCGAAGCGACTGCGATTGGTTTGGAGTTAGTATGATTTTGACAGAAGAGCAGATCATGATTCGCGACATGGCGCGCGATTATGCTCAGGAAAATTTAGCGCCACACGCTGCCGACTGGGATCGTAATAGCACCTTCCCAGCGGCGCAAATTAAAGAAATGGGTGAGCTCGGCCTGTTGGGCATGGTGATGCCGGAGGAGTGGGGTGGTGCAGGCACTGACTACGTATCATTCGCCTTAGCCATGGAAGAAATTGCGGCTGGCGATGGTGCTTGCTCAACCATCTTAAGCGTGAATAATTCGGTGGTTTGTGGGCCATTACTTAACTACGGTAGTGATGATTTAAAAACACGTTACCTCAAGCCATTAGCGTCCGGCACGATGCTGGGATGCTTTTGTTTGACCGAGCCTCATGCCGGGTCGGATGCATCATCCCTACGCACCACCGCCACTCGCGATGGCGATAACTATGTCTTAAATGGCAGCAAGCAGTTCATTACCTCAGGCAAGCATGCCGATGTGGCAATTGTGTTTGCAGTGACCGATGTGGCTGCAGGCAAACGTGGAATTAGCGCCTTTGTAGTGCCAACCAATACGCCTGGCTATCAAGTCGCTGGCGTTGAAACCAAGCTTGGCCAACATGCCTCCGATACCGCAACCATCTTCTTTGATAACTGCACCATCTCTGCTGATCATCGCTTAGGCGAAGAAGGTGAGGGTTATAAAATAGCCTTGAGCAATCTGGAAAGTGGTCGTATTGGTATTGCGGCGCAGTGTGTGGGCATGGCGCGGGCCGCTTATGAAGCCGCATTGGCTTATGCCAAAGAGCGGCAGAGTTTTGGTAAAGCGATTGTCGAGCATCAAGCGGTTGGCTTTCGTTTAGCTGATATGGCGATGCAATTGGAGGCTTCGCATTTATTGGTTATGCAAGCAGCCGCTTTGCGTGATGCGGGTGAGCCTTGCTTGAAAGAAGCCTGCATGGCTAAGTTATTTGCCTCGGAAGCGGCAGAAAAAATCTGTAGCGATGCGATCCAAATTCACGGTGGCTATGGCTATTTGAATGACTTTCCGGTCGAGCGTATTTACCGCGATGTGCGGGTTGCGCAGATTTACGAAGGCACCAGCGATATTCAACGGATTGTTATTGCCCGCCAGTTACTAGCAGACTAAATTAGTTGCAGTTGCAGTTGCAGTTGCAGTTGCAGTTGCAGTTGCAGTTGCAGTTGCAGTTGCAGTTGCAGTTGCAGTTGCAGCTATTGGTCTGGCTGTTAATAGTGTTAGGCGCTAACCATCAGCCGTTGTCGAGCTCATCCCGACATCGGCTGAGGCTGAGCGATTCCAAAACCGCTTCCGCTCCGAATCAAGGCCTTCGATATTCGCTAGCTGGAAGATCAGTTGAGCGCGGGTCGTATCACGCAGCTCATCCCCCAAGCTTTCACACAGGCTATTGGCCAATAAAAACCGCTGCGTAATTTCCAGTCGTCCTTGAAATAGGGTGAGCTGGCCAATGGTTTTGCCATACAAATAGAAATTTACCCCCGAAATAAACTCGACCATGCCACCGCCTATCAAGGTCACGGTAGAAATTTTTTGGTTATCAAACATGGTAAAGCCAATGGCGGCGACAAAGAATATTAAGCCGACCATACCAGCCACCAGAGCCCAACGAAAACTACGCTGCGCCTGCGATAAAGAGAGATCATAAAAGCGCGAGAGTAGCTCGATTTGCGAGGCGGCAGTGCTGCGTATATCATCGGTTGGGGAGTCCGTCAGCCGCTCCAGTGCTTTTTCGGCGGCCTCTGAATACGCAGGCGGTTGCTGCACATTCATCTCAAACAGCTTATCCATATAGCTGCGTTTGGTCTTAGGTTTATCATCGGTTTTGCTCAGACTTTCATCCATTTCTAGCCTCCTGATCACTAAGTAACTTTCAGCCTAAGCATAGTTGTAAATGCTCCAGAGCGCATTGAATAAATGGGCAAGTGTTTGAATTAAGGAAATTTCTCCTTAATTCTCGCGGTTGTAATTATTTGCAAAGCAGATAATTATGGCAGCTCATAATAATGAGGGAGAGAAACAATATGAAAAAAATAGGGTGGCTATTGGCGGTTTGGGCGCTGACCTTCTCGGCTGGCGCAATGGCCGATGAGGTGTGGACGAGTAATTATGGCAAAGTGGTGTATGAAACAGATATGGGGCCGACCGCGGTCTGGAGCTATCGCAATGAAAACTATAACGGCTTAATTTATCTGGCTGGCTTAGCGGGTATCTATAAAAACCGTGGCAGTTATGAAGGCTACTGGGTGCAGTACAACTCAGATAAGCGCTGCGATACGGAGAGGCCGACTCAAGCAGGTCAAACCAGTCACTACTGGGGGCGCTTCCACATTCGCTTTATCGATAAGGATTTCCCCTCGCGCTGGGAGGCTAAGTGGGGCTATTGCAATGATCCGATGCAGTCAACGCCATGGCGCGCCGATCCGTATTTCGGTAAGTGAGTTCAGTGATTAAGCGCAAGCAATAAGCGCAGACTTTTGCGAGAAGTCAGGATACAAAAAAGCCCGTCTCAGCGATCAAACTGATACGGGCTTTACTTTTGCGTACGGTGTAATTAGCGGCAATCAACCGTCATGGTATCAGCCATTTGAACATGGCCATCCATCTCCGCCACTTGCTTTTGATCCAGTTCAGGCTTTTCACACAACTTGTCAAACGCATCACCCAAGATCAGATTATCGCGGGTTAGAAAGGTCGCTAAACCAACCGCGGTTGCATCACTCACGACCACTTTGAGCACGTGGCCCTTTAATTCCTGAGCGGTTTCAAACGGCAACGCCATATTCACTTGCAGGCGATCTTCATCCGTAATCTGGACGTTGTAGTCGGTCACTTCAGCGTTAGTGATTGCTTGATCGTCAACCAATACCGTTGTGAAATAGCCAACACCCGTTAGGCCCTCAAGAATGTCTTTAGCGCGCTTTTTAAGTGTGGCTTCACGGTTGGCTTCAGATAAATCCTCGCCATCCATTAACACCGCAGACAATTCCTTATCGTAAACCCATCTCATCTGCAGAGCATTGAGCTTGCCGGCCTCATCACTTTGAAGCGTAGCCGTTAAGTCGAGCTGATAATGAAATCCAGCCGCGTTAGCCAGCGGTGAAAGTAGTGCGCCACCGATGACGGCAGAGGCTAATAATGTGCGTAGAGCTTTAGTCATTGTGCATCTCATATAAAATCAGGTTCTGGCAACATTTGCTAATAACAGCGCCAGTACGAGTAACGCGCCAGCGGTACACCACGCACCTAAAATGCGTAAGATAACGCCCTGCAATACATTGCGAAGAGCTAGCGCAATAAATGTCACGACCAGAAGCAGCGCTG
Source organism: Leucothrix mucor DSM 2157 (assembly GCF_000419525.1). Lineage (NCBI taxonomy): Bacteria > Pseudomonadati > Pseudomonadota > Gammaproteobacteria > Thiotrichales > Thiotrichaceae > Leucothrix > Leucothrix mucor. The sequence goes on along the minus strand of NZ_ATTE01000001.1, from coordinate 3,560,839 downwards.
AAATACTTACACCACTACCACTTAGGTGGGCATAAATCTTACGTGCTTGCAGGCCGGGAATTTGTGGAACTGAAGAATCCAAGCCAATCACTACCGCCGCAATCGCTGCGATAGTGAGAGGCAAGACTAAGGGCAGCTGACGCTTGAGCGTGAGCAATATACCCATGAGTCCGGCCAATGGCAGCAGGATCATTTCAGTGTCCCAGCTAACTGACTGGATGCGCGTCATTAACAACGCACCACAAAACACAACAATGAACGTCGGTAATACCACCCGAGCTTGCTTCCAGCCCTGTTGACCTAATAATAATCCTAGTGCAAACACCACAATCAGGTGTGCCGGAATCACCAATGGATGATTCAGCCCCTGCATGAAAAAGTTTGTGCTAGGCCCACCAATCGCCCAGGCGGAGAGTGGTGTGATCAGGCTGAGCAGGGCGATTGGCCCCACTCGGGTAGTCAGTTGTTTCATAGCGCTCCAGTCAAAAAGCCAACACCCGCGAGGGCAATTAAGCCGCCAGTCGCTCGTGCAACAATACGACCCATCGGCCAGCGAATAAGTTCACCGATACCAATACCTGCCAAATGCAGAAGACCGGTAGAAACCACAAAACCAATGCTGTAAGACAGTGCGTTAACCGCATTTGGTAGCTCAGTACCGTGTGCATGGCCATGGAAGATAGCGAACGCTGCAACGATGACTGAAGCAACCCATAACGGTGGACGAAGCGCTAACAAGATCATCAAGCCGAGTACTACTGAAGAGCTTGCGATGCCGATTTCAATACCTGGAATGGGAACACCCAAGATACCCATCACACCACCAATGGTCATCACCAGCGGGAATACAACGGGTAGCACCCAAATGGCTGGGCGACCCAAAAAGGCACCTAAGATACCCACGGCGACCATCGCAGTGACGTGATCCAGCCCCATGATCGGGTGCAGCGCTCCACTAATAAAACCACCTGTAACGCCTTCACCTGTATGTGCCAATGCAACAGAGGTCGTTGCAAGCAATAATGCGAATACTCCGGTTAGAGATCCGATTAAAGTCTTCATGGGTTGTTCTCCTAATTAAGATAAATTTTTGAAATGTCTTACTTCATTTCTATACGCCAGCTTAACATGCAACTATAGCAGCGACTAGATTCAGCGAGCCTGTTTTAATAAACTAGTTATCAGCTTTTTAGGCGGTGCAATTTCCTTGGCTGGATAGAATAAACCCGGCAGTCGCGCACCCTTTTTAGGCTTCGCAATCGGGCCTGGTGCCTTCCATGTGTAGCCCCAGTTACTGGTGTTATAGCGATACCATTTGAGCTGGCCACTGCCGGCTTTTCGAAGGTCATAAGCCGCTGCCAGCATTTGCCCCGCGCCGTTGGAGCGCACATTAAAGTCCTGCAGCGTCAGGTACTCCATATTTTTGTTATTCATGCCTTTAGGAGTCGGAATTGTCAGGCATTCAAAGTGGCGCAGCTGGTTTTTAATATTGAGCACCGTAAAGTGCTGATCTTTTGCATTAATGCCACTCATGGAGAACAGCGAGATACGAAAATGAGCCGCTGTACTATAAATACGCATGGGAATATCGTCGCGAGCGATCGGATAAGCACGCCAGCGATTTTTAAGTTGTACATATAAGACCATGCCAAGGCCGTTATAATCCTGCGTGAGTAGCAGCGGCAGCGTGCCATTATTCAGTTTATAGCCAAAGATGAGCTTCTTTCGCTGCATGTCCTGAATATGGTACTTTTTAATGTTGATTTCTTTACCGCATTGCCAGCGAGGGTCCCATTTCGAAACGGGTGCGGCAGCGGCTAAATTAACGCTGAGAGTCACTGCCAGCAGGCTGAGTAGTACACTGCTATAGCGCAGGAGTGCGGGCATAAGATTTCCTTTCTTGTTTATTTATTTGTTCAAAATATAGTGCCAGCTGCCTGAATTTCATGCAAGTTACCGAAGTTATAGACTTATATTCGGCAAATTGGAGCGGCGGATAAACTGGCTAATGGCAAACCGCGAGCGAATTGATTGGATGCCCGGTACGACGGTGAGCTTGTCATGTAAAAACTTCTCATAGGCTTGCAGGTCGGCCGTCACCACGCGCATTAGAAAATCCCGCGAGCCGGTCATTAAATAGCCTTCCATAATCTCCTCAAACTCACTCACTTGTCGCTTGAATGCATCAATACTGGCAGCGGTTTGCTCTTTTAGTTCGACCGCTACAAAAATACTCACCGGCAAGCCGACCTTTTGCTGGTCTAACAAGGCTGTGTATTGCTGGATTACACCGGAGGATTCGAGTGCGGCAACCCGTCTGGCGCAGGGGGTCGCGGAGAGGTTAACTTTGCTAGCTAAGTCGGTGATTCGAATACGTGCATCCTTTTGTAATTCACGAAGAATCGCCAGATCAATCTTGTCCATTGTTCTTTTTCTCTAATCAAAGATTTGAAATTAGCAGAAAACTCGAAAAGTACCAATCGAATGTCGGCATTTTGGTGAATAACGCTGGCAAAAACTGGCTATTATTTTCCTATAAACACGAATTGTGTGACTTCATCTGAGGAGAGAAGTGATGTCTGATTACAAACCCCTACGACTTAGGGTGCCAGAGCCTACTAGCCGTCCCGGTGATGCACCGGATTTTTCGGGCTACCACTTCCCTGTGGCGGGGAGTGTTGAAAAGCCACCGATCGACGTGGATTTCAATGATATTGTCGACCACGCGATGACCACCATTCGGGTGATGAACCAGGAAGGTGAGGCCGTTGGTCCTTGGGCTGAAGATATCGATGATGCCATTTTGTTGCAAGGCCTGAAAGCGATGATGAAAACCCGCGCGTTTGATGAGCGGATGATGGCATTGCAGCGCCAAGGCAAAACCTCCTTCTATATGAAGTGTACTGGTGAAGAGGCGATTGCGGTGGGACATCAACTGGCATTGCGCCAAGGTGATATGAACTTCCCGACCTATCGCCAGCAAGGCTTGTTGATTGCACAGGATTATCCTTTGGAGTCGATGGTTGATCAGATTCTCTCTAATTCGCGTGACCCGTTGAAAGGCCGCCAGCTACCTGTGCTGTATTCTGCTAAGGATTATGGCTTTTTCACTATTTCCGGCAACTTAGGCACGCAATACATTCAAGCGGTGGGCTGGGCAATGGCTTCAGCTATTAAAGGCGATACCCGCATTGCCTCGGCTTGGATTGGGGATGGCGCAACTGCCTCTAATGATTTCCATGCTGCATTAGTGAATGCTGCGGTGTATCAACCGCCCGTTATTCTAAATATTGTCAACAATCAGTGGGCGATTTCTACCTTCTCAGGTTTTGCCGGTGCAGGGCGAGATACAACCTTTGCTGAGCGTGCGCATGGTTATGGCATCGCGGCATTGCGGGTTGATGGCAATGATTTCCCTGCCGTGTATTCAGTATCGCGTTGGGCTGCGGAGCGTGCACGTCGAGGCTTTGGTCCGACCTTAATTGAGTGGGTCACTTATCGGGTTGCGCCACACTCCACGGCGGATGATCCATCTCGCTACCGCCCTAAAGAAGAGTCCAGCGCTTGGCCGATGGGCGACCCTATCCTGCGTTTGAAAAATCACCTGATTCAACGTGAGTTGTGGGATGAAGAACAGCATCAGGAGTTAGAGCATGACTTGGTGATGGAAGTGCGCGAAGTGGCAAAAGCCTCAGAGAAGTTCGGTATTTTAGGTGAAAACACTAAGCCGCGCGATATGTTCGAAGATGTGTACGAAGAGATTCCCGAGTATTTAATGAAGCAGATGCGTGAGTGTGAGGAGTTATCCAATGGCTGATATGAGTATGATTGACGCACTGCGCGACGCGATGGATGTTTGCCTTGGCAAAGATGACGACGTCGTGGTGTTTGGTGAAGACGTGGGCTATTTCGGTGGCGTGTTTCGCTGCACTGCAGGCTTGCAACAAAAGTATGGCTCGCAGCGTGTATTCGATAGCCCAATCAATGAAAGTGGGATAGTCGGGGTTGGTGTTGGGATGGCAGCTTATGGCTTGCGTCCTTGCGTTGAGGTGCAGTTCGCGGATTATATTTATCCGGCCTATGACCAGATTGTGTCGGAAGCTGCGCGTTTGCGGAGCCGTTCGGCGGGTGATTTTACCTCACCCATTACCATTCGCACGCCAAGCGGCGGTGGTATTTTTGGTGGGCAAACGCACAGCCAAAGCCCGGAGTCATTATTTACTCATGTATCCGGTTTGATCACCATGATCCCAAGCAATCCCTACGATGCTAAGGGCATGTTGATTGCCGCGATTGAGGATAATGATCCGGTGGTGTTTTTTGAGCCGAAGCGTTTATACAACGGCCCGTTTGATGGTCATCATGATCGTCCGGCGCAGAGCTGGAAAGGGCATCCATTAGGCGATGTGCCGGAAGGGCACTACACCGTTCCGATTGGTAAGGCGCGCATTACGCGTAGCGGCGAAGCGGTAACAATCGTGACTTACGGAACCATGGTGTATGTGGCTCTAGCTGCAGCGGAAGAGGCAGGAATTGGTGCCGAAGTCATTGATCTACGCACGCTAATTCCGCTGGATATTGAAACGATTACCGAGTCAGTTAAGAAAACGGGCCGCTGCCTGATATTGCATGAAGCGACACTGACCTCTGGTTTTGGTGGTGAGTTATTGGCGCAGATTCAGGAGCAATGTTTTTATCATCTTGAAGTGCCGATTAAACGGGTAGCTGGCTGGGATACGCCATACCCACATGCGCAAGAATGGGATTATTTCCCAAGCCCGAAACGGGTGGCTAAAGCACTGAAAACGCTGACGGAGGAAACGGTATGAGTGTCGTAAAAATTAAAATGCCGGATCTCGGCGAAGGCATGACGGAATGTGAAATCGTCGAGTGGAATGTGAAAGTCGGCGATGTAGTTAAAGAAGATGATGTGCTAGCTGGCGTAATGACCGATAAAGCCGTGGTGGAAATTCCATCGCCGGTGGATGGGGTGATTAGCGAGCTCAGTGGTGAGGTGGGTGAATTGATTCCGGTAGGCACGGTGATTGTCGTGCTGGACGTGGCGGATGAAGCGGTGTTGGCTGGGGCTGAAGTGTCAGTTGCGGCAGCGCCAATTGCTGAGGAAGCGCCAAAGCCTGTGAATAATACGGCGGCTCCGGTTGCAGCTACGCCAGCGCCGGTTAAAACTGCTCCTGCTCCTGCTCCTGCTCCTGCTCCTGCTCCTGCTCCTGCTCCTGCTCCTGCGGCAACCGTGCAAGCAAGCGCTGACGATAAGCGGGAAGTGTTTAATCCGCAGGGGAATGATGTCGTTCAAACTGCTAACTCTGGAAGCGCTCATCCACTAGCTGCACCAGCTGTTCGCCAGCGGGCTAAAACGATGGGAATTGCTTTGGAGAGTGTGGCGGGTAGTGGGCCAGATGGTCGGGTACTGCATCAGGATCTTGATCAGTTATTACAGGCTGGCGCGGCTTCATCGCAAAGTGCTGGAGTAAGTGGCAATGCAAATTCAGTAGCACAAACGTCAACGGTGCCTGCAGCAACAACTTCAGCAGCCACTGCATCAGCAAATACCGCAGCAACGGCCAATGCGCCTGCATCAAGTAAGAACGCTAGCGCGGCATCAGCTGGTAATTCAGCAGCAAGTAATCGTGCCGCCAGCAGTGCCGGTGAGTGCAGTATAACGCCTATCATCGGCCTACGCCGTAAAATCGGCGAGCGCATGCAAGATGCTAAACAGCGTATTCCACATATCACTTATGTAGAAGCGGTGGATGTCACTGAGTTGGAGGCATTACGTAATCATCTGAATAGCCAAAAGCGCGATGATCAGCCCAAGCTATCCGTGCTGCCGTTGCTAACCCGCGCCATTGCTTTGGCTGTACGCGAGTTTCCGGTCATGAATTCGCATTACGATGATGTGGCGGGTGAGTTACGCCAATATGCTTCCATGCAATTGGGTATCGCGACGCAAACTGATCGTGGCTTATTAGTGCCGGTATTACGCGAAGCACAGAGCTTAGATATTTGGGAAGTGGCTACCGGCATTCAACGGCTGGCAACACTAGGTCGTCAAGGCACCTTAGCGCGCGATGAGCTAAGTGGCTCCACCATCACCATTTCCAGCCTGGGTAAATTGGGTGGATTGGTTTCAACGCCAGTGATTAACAGCCCTGAAGTCTGCATTATCGGGGTGAATAAAATCCAGATGCAACCGGTCTATCAAGATGGTGGCTTTGTGCCACGGCAGATTATGAACCTGTCATCCTCATTCGACCATCGCATTGTGGATGGCTGGGAGGCGGCGCAGTTTATTCAGTGTCTGCGTGAGCATCTGGAGCATCCGGCGACACTGTTTATGGGTGACGATTTGTAACTGCTCAAAGCGTGAGCCTTTACTCTATAGACGCCAATGTGGTGGCCAGACCTTGTCGCATATGGGAGCTTAAGTACTCCGTCATGGCATTGAGATCATCCCCGCAAGCGAGACGCACATATTCATCATGTGCGTCTCGGCTTGGGCCTTTTCTGTTGTGCGCCTGTTGGTGCAGCGTGAAATAAAGCTGTAAATTTGGCTTCATCCGCTCCCATGCTTGCATCAGCAATTTGTGACCAGCGAGTTCAAAGCACCAGCTGTGGAGCGTCAGCTCTTGCTCAATATTCAGGAGTGGTGCTTCGTCTGAGTCGATGGTGCGAACTAACTCCGCATTACGACGCCGCAAATCCTCGCAGGCGGCCTCAGTACGCTTATCCCAACACTGTTCAAAGGCTAACTTTTCCAGTGCGGTACGTAAGGAGTAAATCTCTTCCAGATCATCCCGAGTGACTGTTTTTACAAACAAGCCCTTGTAAGGCAGGCTTACCAATAAGCCAATATCAACCAGTTCGCGAATAGCTTCGCGAAGCGGTGCACGGCTGATATTGAGGGCAGTGGCCAGCTTTGTCTCGGTCAGTCTCTGGCCGGGCGCTAGATCACCACTCACAATAAGTGCCCTGAGCTTGGTTACGACGCGTTGTCGAAGCGTCGCATCCGTCATCGGTTCTATCTTAGATTCACCTAACAAAATTTATCCTTCGATATGGGCTTTAATCAGTGCTTTATACAGGCTTTGTAAGCGCTGTGTAATAGGGCCAGCACCGTTATGTTCGCCAATTTTCTTACCATCAATTTCAGCCACTGGAGTTTGGGCGCCAAAGGTGCCGGTTAAAAAGGCCTCATCGGCACCATACGCTTCGTATAATGAATAGTTTTTCTCAAAAACGGGAATATCATTATCACGACACAGGTCAATGACCTTCTGGCGAGTGACGCCATTCATGCAATAGTCGCCAGTCGATGTCCAGACCGCACCACGACGTACAATGAAGAAGTTACAGGCATTGGTCGTATTCACAAAGCCATGCGGATCAAGCATTAAGGCTTCATCGGCACCGGCTTGTTGCGCCTGTAGGCAACCAATAATGCAGTTGAGTTTAGAGTGAGAATTATACTTTGCATCCTGCGTCATTGGCAGGCCGCGGATTTGTGGCACAGTCGCTAAGCGGATACCGGCTTTATGCAAACTTTCAGCAGGCTTTGAGTGCTCGATAATAATGACAATAGTAGAGCCTGAGCGCGAGAGGTTAGGGTGCTGGAAAGGCTTATCTTTTATGCCACGCGTTACCATCAGGCGACAATGCGCATCATCAGTCATGCCGTTAGCTGCGGCGGTTTTATTTAAAGCATCGAGAATACCTTGCTTATCCATGCCGATATCAATGGAAACGGCTTTGCAGCTGTTAAACAAGCGATCCATGTGCTCATCAAAAAATGCCCAAGTTCCGTTGTATAGGCGCATGCCTTCCCACATTCCGTCGCCTAGCATAAAGCCGCTATCATAAACCGAGACCTTGGCATCTGAGCGATGCACAATGTCGCCATTGACGTAAATCTTAATGTCTTGGTTGCGTTGATCTGCTTCCGCATCGTGTGTGGAGTGGGAGATTGTCGTGTTGTTCATAAAATTCTCAGTCAGGGGTTTGTTTCATTCTCATAGGATAGCCGGCAAATAGTCAATGGCTAATCATTGCTCTGTAATCACCTAAGCGCTTGTGATATAAAAAATTCTCATACTTACGAGGAATCACACTTATGTCAGACAAAATTGCTGGCAGCTGCCTGTGCGGACAGGTCACATTTAAAGTCTGGGGGCCATTTAAAGGTTTCCGCTTATGCCATTGTTCGCGTTGCCAGAAAGCCAGTGGCTCGGCGCATGTTTCGAATATCTTTACTGGCCCCGGTCAGGTGGAATTCCTCACCGGTGCGGAGTTGGTTAAGCGTTATGACCACCTTCCGGCAGAGACCTTTAGCAAGTGCTTCTGCAGCAATTGTGGCTCTGTAGTGCCATACAATAATCGCCCAAGTACGGCATTAATTATTCCCGCTGGCAGCTTGGATGAAGACCCAGGCATCGTTCCCGAAGCCAATATTTTCTGGCCCGATCGTGCTTGTTGGTACGATGCTGCGGTCGGTGCGGAGCATTGTGAAGAGTATCCTTAACACACAGGTTATAATCGTCGGTGCAGGCCCAACGGGCTTGTCACTGGCATTGCAGTTACAGCGTTATGATATTGATTTCGTCATCATTGATCGTAAGGCTGGTGTAACGCCATTTTCCAAAGCCATGGTGTTACAGGCGCGCTCCTTAGAGATTTATGATCAGCTGGGGTTGGCTTGGCCAGCGGTTGCCGATGGTGAAATCTTGCAGAAGGCCAGCATTCTGAATGCCGGTAAAACCATCGGCCAATTGGATTTCTCCGATTTTGGGGGTGAGCTTAGCCCGTTTCCTTATGTGTTGGTTTACGAGCAAAGCAAAAATGAACGACTGCTGTACTCCAAACTGCAGGCTGGTGGCCAAGAGGTATTATGGAACACTGAGCTGGTCGGCCTCTCGCAAGATGAGGATACTGTGAGTGCGGTACTGCAGTCAGAAGATGGCGAGAGCCAAGTCATAGAAGCCAATTATTTAGTGGGTTGTGATGGCGCGGGCAGCCCAACCCGCAACTTCCTAAAGCTACCATTTCTCGGCTCAACCGATCCCCGTCAGTTTTATGTCGCCGATGTAGATATGAGCTTTCAGGCAAGCCCCGCGACGTTTTACGTTAACCTCGGCGCAAATGCCTTTGTGCTGATGTTTCCAATGCATGAGAATCGGCATTGGCGCTTAATTGGTAGCTTACCAGAGACTGCCAAGAGTACCGATCAGCCTCCCAGTTTTGAGCAAATCCAACAGACCGTTAGTGACCTGGTACAGCGCCCGCTGGAGATTCACCGCTTGCGTTGGTACTCCAGTTATAAAGTGCATACCCGTCATGCTGAACCATTTTATAAAGGCCGCTGTTTTCTGGCAGGCGATGCGGCACATGTACACACTCCTGCTGGCGGGCAGGGTATGAATACCGGTATTCAGGATGCCTATAATCTGGCATGGAAGCTGGCATTTGTGTTGCGTGGTGATGCCACTAGCGAGCTGCTGGAAACCTATAATGAAGAGCGCTTAGCCAACGCCAAGCGACTGCTGCAGTCTACCGATCAGTTCTTTGAAGTGGCAGCCAGTAATCGTTGGTATTTCCGTTTCTTGCGGGAAAACATTGTGCCGGTGCTGGCGAATATCATTACGCGCTTTAAAGCCACACGGGAGTTTATCTTTCAGCTGGTCTCTGAGATTGATATTCACTACCAAGGTCATCGCTTAAGTCAGTCGCTTAATTCATCTGAGTTTGAAGTGAAAGCAGGTGATCGCATGCCGTATTTCCTGCTTAATGAAATGAATATTTACTGGCGTCTGAGTTTGCCAAAGTTCCATTTAATGGTGTTTTCAAATAATCCGGAAGCGCATTACGAGCTGCATAATTTGGCAGAGAGAATAACAGAGGGATATGGCCAGCAAATGGATTTGAATATCATCCCGCTAACGCCGGAAGTAACTGAGATTTTTGGCTCTATTGAGCCGTTTAAATTACTGCTTCGCCCCGATAATTACATCGTGCTGATTTCCTCCAATCTGGCGCTGGATGAAGTACAAAACTACTTCGAAAACTGCATTTTCCCACCTACAAAACCAGCCGCAAATTAGTATTAATAATCCGCTCGACAAGACCCTTTTGTTGCAGGATGATAAGCCAATCTCCAGACACATTTGCCCCTAAAAACTGCAAGCCGTTACGGAAGAGCGCACAGCGTTAATGGCTACGGCTGTGAACAAATTGTAGCCGCCACAGCCTCGGGTTTTGGCGGTTTTTTAAACTTCGGGTGTGTATAGAAGGAAATTCAGGCATGACCTTGTCAGGTGTGTTTGTCATTGTATTGGTACTGGTGGTTTTTGGTTTTTTAGCGCTGTCGAAAATTGCAGCGGATTTGATTTTAATGGCCGCCATGGTCGTGCTTATGGTCAGCGGTATTCTGACCCCAAGCGAGGCTTTTGCAGGCTTTGGGAATACCGGTTTAATGACTATCGCCGCCCTGTATGTAGTGGCTGCTGGTTTGCGTGAAACGGGTGCCATTCAATACATTACGCATCGGCTGTTGGGGCAACCTTCCGGTGTGCGGGGCGCGCAGTTGCGTATGTTCTTACCGACGGCGTTACTCAGTGCCTTTCTAAATAATACCACCGTAGTCGCCATGTTAATTCCGGCGATTCAGGAGTGGTGCCAGCGCTTGCGTCTGCCTCCTTCTAAGCTGCTCTTACCGCTAAGCTATACCGCCATTTTGGGTGGAACTTGTACCTTAATCGGCACTAGCACTAATTTGGTGGTCGATGGCTTATTACAAAAAACAGGTCACCCTGGTCTCGGCATGTTTGATGTCACTGGCGTTGGCTTGATTGTGGTGTTAACGGGTGGCTGCTTTCTGCTACTGGCTGGTAATCGCTTATTGCCCGATAGCAAAGGCGTCGCGACCGACTTGGATAAAATTCGCGAATACCATGTCACGATGGTGGTGGATGGCAAGACCTTAAATAACAAAACGTTATCCAGTGCGGGGCTTTCTGCATTAGCGCACGGCTATCTGGTCGAGCTGGAGCGTGATGGCGACATTATGCAAAGCCCCGCCGCTGATTTTGTGTTGCGCACTGGCGATAGCTTGTCATTCATCGGTGCACCGCGTTGCGCCCATGAGCTGCGTAGTATTAACGGGCTCAAGCCGGCCAATGCCGATATTCATAAGTTAAACATTGCGCACTTTCGGCGGCGCTTGGTTGAAGCAGTGATTGGCCCAGAGTTTCCTTTTTTAGGGATGACGGTGCAGGCTTGTGATTTCCTTGGCAACTATCAAGCCGTGGTGTTATCCGTCTCGCGCGGAAATAGCAGTAATCTGCCGAATAAAGGTCTGCATTCGCAACTACAAGTCGGTGATACTTTATTGCTGGAAGCGGGCAAAGAGTTTGCCAATCAGTACCGGTTTCGCAGAGACTTCCTGTTGGTGAGCGCGTTGGAAGACTCCAGTCCGCCGAACTTTACTAAAGCGAAATTGGCTTTGGCAATTATGGCCTTGATGGTATTGATGAGTGCCTTTGAGATCATTCCGATTATTCAGGCTTCGTGGTTAGCCGCTGGGGCGATGTTGCTGACTGGCTGTATGAATGCGGGACTGGCCAGGCGCTCGATTGATTTTACGGTGCTATCGGTGATTGGTGCGTCGTTCGCACTCGGTAAAGCGCTGGAAACTACCGGCGCGGCTAGTGCTGTGGCTGATGGCTTAATGGCCAGCGACCACCTTACGCCCTTACTGGCATTGATTATGGTGTATGCGTTGACTTCGATCTTTACCGAAGTCATTACCAATAACGCCGCTGCGATTCTAATGTTCCCTATTTGCAGCGCACTAGCTGAGCAAATGGGCGTGAGTATGATGCCCTTTGCCATTGCGATTATGTTCGCCGCGTCGGCCAGCTTTATGACACCGATTGGCTATCAAACTAATCTAATGGTGTATGGGCCGGGCGGCTATCGCTTTACGGATTACCTGCGCATTGGAGTGCCGATGAATTTGATCGTGGGCGCGGTGACAATTCCAACCATTTTATTGTTTTGGTCATTTTAACCTGAGGGTGAGTTAACCCTCTAAATTGCGCACAAAGGTGTACTCGCCCGACATTGCTTTCATTTGGTACAAGGAAGCGGGGCGGCCACCTTCATGGCGCTTCTCACCGGCATCAATCAATAATTCCGCTTGCTCAATCCGGCGGCGGAATGATTTCTTTTGCAGCGGCTTGCCAATCAATACTTCATGTAAATGTTGCAGCTCCGGCAGCGTGAATTTCTCCGGTAAGGCATAAGCCGGCACTATCGAGTACAACGCCTTTTGCCGGAGCCGCTCCAGCGCTTGCTCCACAATCTGCGCATGATCAAAGGCTAATGTCATCTCAGGCAAGGCATCTACCGCCACCCATTTAGCATCCGACACACTACTAATGCGTGCTTCGCAGTCCTGATGTGCGATCAGCGCGGTATAGGCCACAGTTACCGACCAACCCCGTTTATCGCGCGAGGCATTGCCAATGGTTTTTAGCTGTTCAATATAGGGTGGTACTACATCCGTTTTTTCTTTCAGATTACGCCGTACCGTGTCTTCAAGGGTTTGATCCTGCTGAAGATTTACAAAGCCACCGGGTAAGCCCCACAAGCCTTGGTCGGGATGATTGGAGCGCAGTACCAATAGTACTTTCAGTACTGCTTCGTGATACGTGAATAACACTGAGTCCACGCTAATCAGTGGGGCATCAAAGGCGTGTTGGTCGTAATTATCCAGAAATTCCTGCTCGCTCATGGTTGATCCGCTCGTAAAGGTTTTGCACATCCTAACCAGCTGTTCGGGAGATTTCAATTTAATTGTGTCCTTACGACACTTTGTGCTTGACAGGATAGGGTCTATACGACACTATTATTTCACAAGTGACAAATAGACACTAAAGGAGCAATGTCATGTTTGGTATTCCATATTTCAAAGCAGATTCATCCACTTTCGTTTTTAAAACCGTTAAAGGGCGGGTACGCCAAAAGGGCAAAGGCTTAAGCTTTTTCTACAATGCAGCCACCACCTCAATCGCCACTGTGCCGGTTAATGCACAGGAAGCGCCGTTTATATTCAATTTGCAGTCGGCTGACTTTCAGACGATTCAGGTGCAAGGGCAAATCAGCTATCGGATTATTGATCCTGAGCGCACCGCTGAAATGTTGAATTTCACCTTGAAAGCGGATGGTAAAAGCTATGTCTCAGAAGATCCCTTGACCTTGAGTGATCGGGTGATTCGTTCGGTGCAAACCATTATTCAAAACAAAGTGCAGGCTTCCAGCTTGCGCCAAGCCTTGAAGTTGGGGCAGACCTTGGTGCAGATCATCAAGACTGAGTTGTATGAGCAAACTGCCTTATCTGACTTGGGTGTGAGCATTTTGGATACCTCGATTACCGCGATTTCACCGACTAAAGATACCTCGCGAGCTTTGGAGGCAGAGGTGCGGGAGTCGATTTTAAAAGAGTCCGACGATGCCATTTATGCGCGTCGTAAATCGGCAGTCGAGCAAGAGTTGACTATTAAAGAAGCGGAGTTACAAACCGCTTTAACCGTGCAAACCAAAGAACAGGAAATTGCCGAGTCGCGGATGCAGAATGAGCGCACTTTATTACGGGCTAAAGCTGAAACTGCCCGTGAGCGTTTGGAGGGTGAAATTGCCGCCGAGCAGCAGCGCAAAGGTTTGGTGGTGTTGAGCGTGGAAAACCGCAAGCAAGAGGCCGATGCCGAAGCCTATGCCACCACTCAGCAGATGAAAGCATTCCGCGAGTTGCCGGTTGAAAACTTAAAAGCATTAGCCTTGGCCAATATGCAGCCGGAGCAATTAATGGCCGTGGCCTTCGAGGCCTTAGCGCAAAACGCAGCCAAGATCGGTGAGTTAAATATCTCGCCCGATATGTTCTCACAAATGATGAAAAAGGCGGCCCGCTAATGAGTGATCAACCGTTTCGATTTGTGGTGGTGAGCCGTAAAACCCGCTTGCAGGAGTTGGTGGAGCGCTTTAACACCTGGCCGCAAGCGCGCTTTTATCTGGAGCACAATCACGCCGATGGGCAGGATTATTTCGATGAGAATGCCCGTTATCAGCAGTGTTTGCAGGATGCTGAGCAAACCTTAAAAGCACTGGGGCGCTTTCAGTTATTGGAGCGTGGCTTTTTGCCCAATTATCAATTTAGTCCGCAAGATATTGTGGTGGTGATCGGTCAGGATGGGCTGGTTGCCAACACCTTAAAATACCTTGATGGGCAGCCGGTGATTGCCATTAATCCTGATCCGGTACGTTGGGATGGGCGCTTATTGCCTTTTGGAATGCGCGACTTAAAGTCTATCGTCAAGCGCACGATGGCAGGCAAGGGCGACAGCAAAGCCATCACCTTTGCCGAAGCCAAAACCAATGACGGGCAACGCATGCTGGCGGTGAATGATTTATTTATCGGCCCCAAAACGCATACCTCGGCGCGTTATGTCATGCACTGGAATGGCAAGGAGGAAACCCAATCCTCCTCAGGTATTATTGTCTCGACGGGGCTTGGTTCGACCGGTTGGTTGCAGTCGATTTTAGCCGGTGCCGCAGGCGTAGCTGGCTCTATGACAAGTGAGATGAGTCAGGGCTTTGATTGGCAGGCGGAGCGATTACAGTTTGCGGTGCGTGAGCCGTTTCCTAGCCGAACCACCGGGACTAGTTTAGTGTTTGGCTCAATGGAAGCAGGTTCGCCACTGAAGTTGGAGTCCTTAATGCCGGAGGAGGGCGTGGTGTTTTCTGATGGCATTCAAAGTGACTATTTGGCGTTTAATTCGGGCTGTGTATTGTCGGTGGGAATTGCGGAGGCGAAGGGGCGTTTGGTGATTTAAGTATTAGTAATGTGTCCATCTAACATTTGCTTAAAGTAACGGTTTTGTTAAGCTGAAGTGATAACAATGAGTATAAAAAATAAATCACCAGTCTAGTTTAAGTCGGTTAAAAATAGCTCATCGAAAGGCGTATGATGAGACGATTACTAAAGCACATCTAAGGACAGGAGTGAAAGTATGACATTATCAAACCACTTGCCGCGCGCAGTGATTCACAGCGTGTTGAGTGTCGGCGTATTGCTCTCTGCAACCGCCGTGCAAGCTGAAACCTTTATCTTAAATATCTTTCTGCCACCCACGCATTTCACCCGTGCCATTATGCAAGAGTGGGCGACGGATGTTGAAAAAGCTACGCAAGGACGAGTGAGCTTTGAGATTCCCGCAGGCAGTTTAGCGCCACCGGCACAGCAATATAATGCGGTTAAAAATGGCATTACTGATCTGGCCATTACCGCCGATATTTTTATCGAGAAGCAAGCGCCGCTACTTCAGTTTTCCTCATTGCCCTTTATGATTTCCGATGCCGAGCCTGCCTCGATTGCGCATTACCGAACCTACAATAAGTTTCTTGCCGATAAAGGCTACTTTAAAGGTGCGCAGTTCTTATCCAGCTTTCATTTTGGCGGTGGCCATTTGTATTCCTTAGGGGATGAAATCAATAGTAAGGCGGCACTTAAGCAGGCGAAAGTTTGGGCCTTGCCAGGCTCTGCGGCGGTGAATATTAAGGATTTTGGTTTGTCGCCTATCACTAGCCCTGCGGTAAAAGTGGGTGAGCCGGTGGCGCGTGGCGTGGTGGATGTGGTCTACGGGATCTCACCGGGCTCGGTGGTGGATTTCAAAGCCTCGGCCTATGTTAAGCACATTACGCGTTTCCCTAAAGCGACAACCTCGACCAGCTTTTCGCTGTTTATGGGCGATAGAGCCTGGAAGAAAATTTCAAAAGAAGATCAGGCCATTGTTAGAGAGCTTGCTGGCGAAGCCTTGTCGGCCAAGGTTGGAAAAGCGGCGGAGCAAGTTTCAGATGACGCCATGAAAACCATGGCTGAGGCTGGCGTAACGATCAATGAGGCGAATGAAGACTTCTACGCAAGCTTGCAGGAAGCGGCTAAACCGCAGCTGGCAGAGTTTAATAAGCAAGCCAAAAAAGTAGGTTTGGATGGCGCGGAGATTATTGACTATTTTCAACAACAATATGACGCGGTGAAATGAGGCGGTTATACCAACTTGGCCAATGGCTGGCGTTTTTGTTTTTGACACTATTGGTCTTGCTGACGGTTGCCGATGTGGCTTTGCGTTGGGTGTTTAATAAGCCGATTTGGGGCGCTGCGGAAATCGGCGATAGTCTGCTGGCCTTAGTGATCGGTTCTGGCTTTTTCATAGTGAATAATAATCGCGGACATATCACGGTTGATTTGTTTCATGGTGTATTAAAGCGCTGGCTTGGTAAAAAGTATGAAGGCTTTGTGGCGACTTTGGAGTTAATCGGTACTTTGTTATATGCGGGAATCCTTGGGCTATTTGCGTATGAAGCCTTGGAGTCGAATGAAACCACTGTGGTGCTCGACTTGCCGGTTGGCATTGTGTTCTCGGTAGTGTCCTTCTTTATTTTGCTCTCTGCTGTATTAATCGTTAAGCCCTATTTGCAAGGGAGAGACTCCGCGTGACGGTCGCCTTAGTCGGATTTGCCGCGCTACTGTTTTTGACCTTATTTGGCGTACCGCTGGCATTGGCGACGCTGGTCATGGGCTTGCTGGGCTTTGCCTATTACCGTGGAATTGATGCCGCCTCCTATATGGCTGGTCAACAGATTTCGGAGCTGCTCACCAACTCCAGCTTGGTCGTGGTGCCGGTGTTTATTTTGATGGGTGAACTGGTACGCCGCAGTGGCATTACCGATGAGCTCTATGAGTTAGGTAATGCGCTAGTGGGCAAGCGACGGGGTGGCTTGGCCATGTCGACGGTCATTGCCTGCGGAGTATTTTCCACTATGAGTGGTAGCTCAGTAGCAACCGCTGCAACCATGACTCGTGTTGCGATACCGCCTATGCGGCGCTTTGGTTATCACGACTCCTTATCGGCGGGTACAGTTGCCGCTGGAGGCACGCTCGGCATTCTTATACCGCCCAGTTTCCCCATGGTGATTTACTGCATTTTCGCCCAAGAAGATATTGGCAGAATGTGGATAGCGGGTCTGCTGCCAGGCTTGCTGATGATGCTGATGTTTATGCTCGCCATCTATATCCGCGTGAGCTTAAAGCCAGAGCTGATCATCCCCACCGATGAGGCCCCGTATTCCCCAGATAAGGTATTGGCCATACGCCGCACTTCCAGTTTTTTGGTGCTGTTTATTGTAGTACTGGGCGGTATTTATCTGGGGGTATTCACGCCCACCGAAGCCGCCAGCGTGGGTGCCTTTGGTGCGTATTTATTTGCTTTAGCGCGCGGGAAAATGCGCACGCTCAAAGCCTATCGGGAGGTGTTTGGGGCCGCTGCCGGAACCACCGCCTCGGTCATGGCAATCGCCTCCTGCGCTATCGTGTTTAGCCAGTTTGTGAATATCAGCGGCCTGCCGTATGAGCTGCTCGGGATTCTGGAAAACAATGGTATCACGGGCATGCAATTAGTCTTGGCCATCTGTGCGCTGTGTTTACTGCTAGGCATGATCTTTGAGTCGCTGGGAATCTTGGTATTAATTATCCCGATCTTCCTGCCATCGCTACAGGCTCAAGGCATTGATTTGATTTGGTTCGGTGTGTTGGTGGTGATTTTGATTGAGCTAGGATTAGTGTCGCCACCGCTAGGGGTCAATGTCTTTACCGTAAAAGCCGCGCGCAATGATGTGGCGCTCATTGATATCTTCAAAGGCGTGTGGCCATTCATTATCGCAATGATTATGACTGCTGGGCTGATCTTCTATTTTCCTCAGATTGCACTGTTTTTGCCGGATGCTATGCACTGATAAGGCGTAATGTGACCACTATTCGTCTGAATTTTGCTTATTTTATAGGTAATTATATGCTTTAGCATTGAGTTGTACCCATTTAAGCGTATGATCTTAGAGACTTAGGATTGATTCGCATTTAAATGTGCCGGTGCAGATATGTCAGACAAAACCAAAAACATTCTCTTTATTATGTTCGACCAACTGCGCTTTGATTATCTGAGTTGTTACGGCCACCCGCATTTGCATACGCCCAATATCGACCACTTGGCTGATCAGGGTGTGCGCTTTACTAACTGCTATGTCCAGTCGCCCGTGTGTGGCTCCTCGCGAATGAGCTATTACACCGGACGCTATACCTCCAGCCATGGCGCGCATTGGAATGGCTTTCCCTTAAAAGTCGGTGAAATGACCATTGGCGATCACTTGCGTAAACAAGGCATGGACTCCTACCTGATTGGCAAAACGCATATGCGAGCCGATAAAGAAGGCATGGCGCGACTGGGTATTTCAGAAGACAGCATTATCGGTGCGCGCGTCGCAGAGTGTGGCTTTGATGTGTTTGATCGCGATGATGGCCTGTGGGCAGAAGGGCCGGATGGCGCGTACGATGAGCAAAAGTCGAGCTATAACGAATACTTAAAATCTCAGGGCTATGACAGCGACAATCCTTGGCATGACTATGCGAATTCTGGCGTGGACGATAATGGCGACGTGGCCTCCGGCTGGATGATGATGCATGCCGACAAGCCTGCCAATATCCGCGAAGAAGATTCCGAAACGCCGTATATGACCGGGCGCTGCATTGATTTTATCGACCAAATGAATACTGAAGACAGCCCGCCATGGCTGTGTCATTTATCCTATATCAAACCGCATTGGCCTTATATCGTGCCCGCGCCTTATCACGGCATGTACAGCAAAGACGACATTGTGCCACCGAATCGCGCCCCTTCGGAAAAGGATGATCCGCATCCGGTTTACGAACAGTTTATGAACAATGTGATCGGACAGGCATTTCGCCGCGATGAAGTGTTGGAAACCGTAATTCCAGCCTATATGGGCTTGATCAAACAGTGTGATGATCAGCTGGGGCGCTTGTTTGAGCATCTTGAAAGCACTGGCCGCATGGAGGATACAATGATCGTGATTGCCGCCGACCATGGTGATTACATGGGGGATCATTGGCTGGGTGAGAAAGACTTATTTCACACGCCTTCGGTGAAAGTCCCGCTGATTATTTATGACCCTTCCGCTGCAGCCGATAGCACGCGTGGAACGGTGTGTGATGAGTTGGTTGAGAGCATTGATCTGGCCGCGACCTTTTATGAAGTGAGTGGCGGCACGCTAAAAGGTGAAGCTGACCATATTCTGGAAGGGCGCTCGCTACTGCCATTCCTGCATGGCGAACCGGTGGATGAATGGCGCGATTATGCAATTAGTGAATATGACTACTCGGTGACGCCAGCAGCTGTAAAATTAGATGTGGCACCACGTGATTCGCGATTATTTATGGTCGCCGATAAGCGCTGGAAGCTGATGCATGCCGAAGGTGGCTTTAGGCCGATGCTATTTGATCTGGAAAATGACCCGCAAGAGTTGAATGATTTGGGCGCTAGCGAGGAGCCGGAGCATGTGGCCGCTATCGCGCTGATGTATGAGCGATTGGCGCAGTGGGGGCGTCGCTTAAGTCAGCGCACCACCCGTTCTGAGCAGCAAATTCTGAATGCCCGTGGTAAGTCGCGACGCAAGGGCGTGGTGCTTGGTATGTATGATCCGGCGGATGTGGATGCCTCACTGACTGAGAAATTTCGAGGCAAAGTCGAGCAAATTCATGTGCCGTGAACGCTTTTCGTAAGGAAGTTGATGGCGCATGGTGCAGGCTGTAAAAAACCTTTAACATTACCGTTCCTATCAGTTCTTTGGATTTGAAATGTCAGTTGATGCAGCGCTATTAAAACGTGGGAATGCTAAATGCGAGCTTTGCGGTTCGGACGATAATCTGGCGGCTTATGATGTGCCACCGATCACGCTTAAAAGCTTGGATAAATCGGTACTAGTGTGCGCCACCTGCCTGGAGCAAATCGAAAATCCTGAGAAGATGGACTCCAAACATTTACGTTGTTTGAATGACAGCATGTGGTCGCAAATCCCTGCTGTTCAGGTGATGAGTTGGCGCTTGCTTAATCGCATGAGGGGGCAAGGTTGGCCGGATGAGTTATTGGAGATGTTGTACATCGAAGATGACGTGAAAAAGTGGGCCATGGCTGATCTGCGACTCACTGAGGAGCCGACACTGGATATTAATGGCGTGCCATTTGCGGTGGGTGACTCTGCGATTATGACTAAAGATATTTTTATTACCGGAGCCAATGTCACGGCTAAGCGCGGCGCGGTGATTAAGAATATTTCGCTAACGGATAATGCGCGGCAAATTGAAGGGAATTTGAATGGGACGCGGATTGTGCTGGGTGCGCGGACGTTGAAGAAGGCGTAAGCCTCAAACATAGATAACTGGCTGGCTCAGTGAGTTTTCTTGCTATACTGCTGAAAACTCCCACACAATGAGCCGTGTATGCCTACGAAGCCTCGCCATATCTTCCTTTCTCATGCCTCTGCAGATGATGAGTTTGTCGCCTTACTGCGTAAAAAGCTGGAAGACCATGGGCTTGAGGTATGGGTAGACTCTCGTAACTTGCGTGGTGGTAGCAAGCTCAGTCCCGAGATTGAAGAAGCCATTCGTACGGCCCAGCATTTTCTGGTGGTGATTAGCCCAAAAACGATTAATTCCGATTGGGTTTTCGATGAAATTGAAATTGCTGAGCAGGTAGAAAAAGAAAGACCAAACTACCGCGCAATCCCGCTGATGTTACCCGGCATTACACCAAAAGCCTTGAAACGCTATTTCAGCGAAGAGCCAGCGGGTGAGCCGATAGAATTAGAAGTCGGCAAGCTCGACGAACAACTCCCCCATATTCTCGCCGCACTCGGCCAACGCGCACCCGATCACGATTTAGCTACGGCGCAGGAAGTTGCAAATAAACCCATTGCTGAACTGCTGCTGGAACTGACCGAACCCACACTTACTTGCGATGAAAGTGGCAAAGAAATTCTAAGCGCCCGCGCTGAGATCCGTTA
Source organism: Leucothrix mucor DSM 2157 (assembly GCF_000419525.1). Taxonomy (NCBI): domain Bacteria; kingdom Pseudomonadati; phylum Pseudomonadota; class Gammaproteobacteria; order Thiotrichales; family Thiotrichaceae; genus Leucothrix; species Leucothrix mucor. The sequence goes on along the minus strand of NZ_ATTE01000001.1, from coordinate 3,539,860 downwards.
TATCCCGCCCGACCTCAGTAAAGAACGCGAAGTCAACAGTCGCGCTTTCCGCTTTACCGCGCCCATTGGCCAAAATGAGCAGTATGATATTCGCTGGTATCTGGAGCAATACCTTATTTGGCCCGTCGGTTCATTCCGTGAGCAAGCCGAAACCACTGAAGCAAAGCTGCCAGAATGGGGAAAAGCACTCTACAATGCCACACTTGGGCAAGTTGTCTGCCGCGAGCCAGTCACGGCATGGCAACAAGCACGCGGTGATGTCGAGCGCCGTTTTTCAGTACAAGTCGATAAGCATAACTTCGAGACAGACCAAGATGCCCAGACGAATGCCAATGAAGCCGCCAGTCGCTTGCAAAGCCTGCCGTGGGAGTTGCTACATGACGACGCTTATTTAAGTGATGGCGCGAATCCGGTACGCATTCGCCGTCGTTTGCCGAATTTCAAACATCAACCACCCAGCTCTGCCGAACTCCCCATTCGCATTTTGTTGCTTAGCCCACGTCCTGAAGAAAAAGGGGTGAGCTATATCGACCATCGCGCCAGTGCTTTGCCCTTAGTGCAGGCGGTAGAGACCTTGGGCGATTTGGTGGAGCTGACCGTGCTAAGCCCGCCAACTTTGCCAGCATTGGAAAAAGAATTACACCGAGCGCGCGAAGCCAAGAAGCCCTACCACGTGCTGCACTTCGACGGGCACGGGGTTTACGACCGTCAATTTGGTTTGGGTGCTTTATGCTTTGAACACCCGCAGGATGACACATTACTGGAGGGACGGCGCAGTCAATTAGTCTATGCCAAAGCAAGCCAGAACTCTGCAAGCGCCAATCAAACCAGTGCACCGCCACAAAGCAATTTAGCCAACTTACTCAAAGATTTCCGCATTCCACTAGTGTTTCTGGAAGCCTGCCAAACCGCGCAAACCGAAGCCGATCCAAATGCTTCTGTCGCAGCCAGTTTACTGGATGAAGGCGTCACTTCGGTGGTGGCAATGTCACACAGCGTATTGGTGGAAACCGCGCGCCGTTTTGTCACCGAGTTTTATCAATCATTGGCGCTGGGACAACAAGTGGGTACAGCCATGCTGGCGGGGCAAAAAACGCTCATGCGCGATACGTATCGTCTGCCAATAGCCGGTGCAGGCGATTTACATTTGCAGGATTGGTTTGTGCCGATTTTGTATCAGGAACAACACGACCCACAGTTATTCGCATGGATTCCCTCCGCAACCGCACAAAAAATGCAGGCGCAACAACGACAAACCCGCCTTGGCAGATTGCCCGAGCCACCGCCACACGCGTTTATCGGGCGCAGTCGTGACCTGCTCAAAGCCGAGCGCCTGCTCGAACACCAGCCCTATGTCGTGATTCGCGGTCAGGGTGGTGCGGGTAAAACCACCTTAGCGGTCGAGTTGGCGAACTGGCTGGTGAAAAGTCGCCGCTTTGATCGTTGCGCCTTTGTGAGTGTTGAGGAATACACCCATGACCGCGCAGTGACCGAGGTGCTGCTACAACAATTGGTCAATGCCAATCATAATCTGGCGGTGGAATATGCCGGTGATATTGATCAGGCACTACAAGCGATTCGCCGCACGCTGGAAAATGACCGCACACTGATTGTGGTCGATAATATGGAATCGCTGCTGGCAGACGAAACCAACAAACAAGCGGTGCTAGATGTGCTGGCCAAGCTGCCCGAGGCAAAATTGCTATTCACCACCCGCGAGCCCCTACTCGAGCCTTTCCACCACAAAGCCCGCGAGATTGAACTCGGCGCATTGGAACTCAGCGATGCCAAAGCACTGGTGATGCAGGTTATGAACCAAGAGGGACTGAGCCTGCGCCATGATGACACCGGCAATACGCCACAGGAAGTGAATGATCTGGTGAACTCCGTGGGTTGCCATGCACGGGCGCTGGTGCTGTTGGCTCGGGAGCTGGCTCAACGTGGGGTGACTGCAACGACGGCGAATGTGCGTGAGATTATGCAAGCGCTGGAGCAACGCTATCCGGGGCAACGGGAAAATTCTTTATTTGCCAGTGTTGAGTTGTCGTTGCGGCGGTTATCGCCAGAGGCGCGGGAGCAGATTGTGGGATTGGCGGTGTTTCAGGATGGAGGGAATGCTATCACTCTGCCAAGTGTTATGGGCTCTGATGCTGAGAGGATGACAGAAGTTGTTAACAAGCTTATCGAGGTCGGTCTAGCGCAAGCTATTGGTGATTATGGCTATGTCCGTCTTGACCCGGCCTTGCCTACTTATTTGGGCTTGTTGTTAACATATGAGCAGTGTGCAGAATATGATAAACGCTGGCAGGAGGCGATGGGGGAATTGGTAGAATTTCTTTATCAGCAGCGCCCTAAGGATATGAAGCTGGCAACTCAGCTAACACAATTAGAGTTGCCCAACTTAATGCATTATTTACAGAGGCTTATGGAGGCATGGAATAATGGATCTGTGACAGACTCAGTTGTAGTTGACAAAATTATTAGCGTTGAGCAGTTATTGGAATACCAGAATCAGGCGCAGGAGTTGGCGTGTTTAGTGTCTTGGCGGAATCAGGTAGCTCAAAGTTTTCGAGAGTGGGGTGTTGCTAGGTTTGAGCATGAGCGTATGACAATTGAGCGGCTGCTACAGCGAGAGGATATACAGGGTGCTTATATCGCTTCGCGGGCGCTGTATAAGCAATGTAATCATGAGAGGGACTGGGCATACCCTGGGGCTGATTATGATTTAGCAATGGCAAGCAAGTTACACGGACAGGTGTTAAAAACTGGAGGGGCCTCAGAGGAGGCTTTGCTGTACTTGCAGGAGGCGCGGCAGCGCTTTGAAGCTTTAGGTCAGAGAGGTGAAATGATGGCTATATCTGCTTTGAGCGAAAAAGGAGATTGTTTGCAAGCAATGGGACAATTGAAAGCATCGGAAGTAGTTTACATAGAAGCAAGAGAGTTGGCTGCGGAGTCGGAGAACATGCGCCAGATAGCTATTATTGAAGTTCAGTTAGCTACTTTATGCAGAGCTCAAAGACGTTATGCTGATGCTCTAAAAGGTTTTCAGCAGGCATTGGACTTATTTCATCAGTCAGGAGAGCCTGAAGCAGTGGCAAATATTTTTCATCAAATAGGAATGACTCACAAGGAACTGGGCGACTTTGAGTTGGCTGAACAAGCATATAGACAGTCGATTGTGATGAAAAACCAGCTGGGTAAAAAAGCGGGTGAAGCGGCTAGTTTAGGTGAATTAGGGAACCTTTATGCTTCTTCGGGTAGACAAGAGCAAGCTTTGGGTTTTTACCAACAGGCTGCAGGTATCTATGCTACTTTGGGGAATTTACGGTATGAGGGCGCAGCTCGTACGAATGTCGCAACTATGCTAGTTGCACTCGAACAATATGATGAAGCTCGATTGCAGCTTCTGAGGGCTATTAGGTGCCAGCAGGGACGTGGTAGTGATATTGCGCCATGGATAACTTTTGCAATTTTGCATAATTTGGAACAATTAAGTGGTAACCCTCAATGTGCCTATGAGGCGCGGCAAAAAGCATTGAATTCTTATTTAGTATATCGGCGAGGTGGTGGGGAAAATCATTCAGGTGTCGGACGTTTGGCATTGTCCGCAAGGCAGGCTATCCAGCAGGGCAATACTGCTGGATTGGAGCAGGTGATTTCAAGTGCGATTACCAATTATGCTCAAGAAAATAAAATCTTTCTGCATAAGCTAAGAGCCATTATCAAGGGTGAACGGGATTTGGTATTAGTAGAGGACGAATATTTACGATACGACATGGCTGCGGAGCTAATAATCTTGCTAGAGGCCCTTTCGCAGTAAGCTGAATATGATATTCTAAAATACCGAATTAGAACCGAATTAAGTATTATGAGCGAACAAATTATTAGCCTAACTGAATTCAAAGCTTCAGCTAGTCGGTTGTTAGAAAGTACGCGTGCCGGAGAAAATTTAATCCTGACACAGAATGGTTCAGCGAGCGCCGTCGTGCAAGATTACGATAGCTACCAAAAGCAAAGACAAGCATTCTTGATGTTAAAGCTGCTAGTACAGGGCGAAGCGGATATCCAAAACAACCGAACAAAACCACAAAAGCAGGTGTTCAGTGAGCTTCGTGCTTCTTTAAAAGCACGAGCAGGCAAAGAATGAATCGAGAGATTCGTTGGACCTCAACTGCTGAGCAAGACCTTCAAGAAATTGTTGAATACATCTTTCAGGATAATGCTGATGCAGCTATTGAAGTGCTGGATCGCATCGAAAGTAGAGCAATGGCGTTGTCGGAATTTCCACTGCGAGGGAGGTTGGTTCCTGAGTTGCAAATCACGGGAATATCACACTATCGCGAGTTGATCGAAGCGCCCTGGCGTATCGTGTATAGACAGCTTCATGGTGAGGTGCATATTGTTGGCGTCTTTGACTCCAGGCGAGACTTAGATGTTGTGCTGCTTGACCGCATTGGACGGATGTAAGCCCAGATAAGCATGTCATGTCTCTGGACTATTTCCCTCGCATATTAGAAACTCGGCACTAACCAAAAAACGAGTGAGCTTTATGAACTATCAACCAGGTATTATTGACGGCGTTCCGGCGTTAGCCCGTTACCAATTTTTTCGTTTAAAAGCAGGCGCGAATCCTAAAGCCGCTCTGCAAGCACTGTCCGATATGGCAGTGGAAAATGATATCGTGGTGGGTTTGGGGCACGCGCTGATTACCTGTCTTGGTGCTAAGATCGACAATATGCACAGAATGCCGGAGTTCGATGGCGTGGGTATCGAAACACCAGCCACTCCATTCGCGCTGATGTGTTGGATTCGCGGTGATGATCATGGTGAGATTCTGCATAAAGCCCGCGCGACCCGCTCACTACTCAAAGAGTCATTCGAGCTCGACCACATCAAGGAATCCTTCCGCTACGACAGCATGTCACGCGACTTAACGGGCTATGAAGATGGCACCGAAAATCCGGAAGATGATGAGGCGCTGGATGCGGCCATTTGCAGCTCGGATAACCCCGCATTAAACGGCTCCAGTTACGTTGCCGTTCAGGAGTGGGTGCATAATCTTGATGATTTCGAAGCGATGACTCCGCAGCAACAAGATCACACCTTTGGCCGCAGCCGTGTCGAAAACGAAGAGCTGGATGATGCCCCAGAGTCGGCTCACGTAAAACGCGCTGAGCAAGAACACTTCGAACCAGAAGCCTTTATGTTGCGTCGCTCGATGCCTTGGTCAAATGAGATCGAAGAAGGGTTGATGTTCGTAGCTTTTGGCAAAAACTTCGATGCATTTGAAGCCGTTCTAAACCGCATGGTTGGTGCCGAAGATGGCATTGTAGATGCGCTGTTTAGCTTTACGCGCCCAGTCACTGGTTGTTATTTTTGGTGCCCGCCAGTACAAGATGGCAAGCTGAATTTAGCCGCTTTAGACTAGTTTACCTGGACCAGACTTTGGTTTTTACACACGATCGCTAGCAGGGTTTTATAAGTGATTGAAGTATTTATTCTCGCCGTGGCGTTGAGCATGGACGCGTTTGCGGTGTCCATTGGCCTTGGCTCTAAGCACAAAAAAGAAGTCAATTCGCTGGCTTTGATGTCAGGCATTTATTTTGGTCTGTTTCAGGCTTTAATGCCGATGATTGGCTATTTGGGTGGTAAGGGCGTTTTAGGCTGGGTGGAGTCTTATGCACCGTGGATTGCCTTTATCTTGCTATTACTGATCGGCGGTAAAATGATCTATGAGTCGTTTTCCGAAGGGATCGAAGAAGATATCGCCATTATCACGCATCGGGTGATGCTGATGTTGGCCATTGCGACCAGTATTGATGCCATGGCCGCCGGATTTACGCTGACGATCTTAGACGTAAACCCCTTTGTTGCCTGCACGATTATCGGCGTCACCACTTTTGTGTTTAGCTGGATTGGCGTATTGGTCGGCAATAAAAGCGGCACCTGGCTTGAGAGTAAAGCTGAGCTATTTGGCGGTATTGTGCTAATCCTAATGGGTCTGAAAGTATTGCTAGCCTGATGGGCTAAATCATTGCCCGCTATTATTAGGCGCTAGTGTCGTGCTTGAGCGTAACTTGAACATATAGATAAATGAGAAAATCATGGCAGAAGAATTAACGCTAATTGAGTCGACCGACAAGCACGAGATCTATCAGTCCTTGCTTCCACAAATCAAATCGCTGGTGAGTGGCGAGCCGGACCAAATTGCCAATCTGGCCAATGTGGCGGCGGTGCTGAAATACGGGATGGATTTTTTATGGGTTGGCTTCTATCTGGTCAAGCAGGATGAGTTAGTGCTGGGGCCATTTCAGGGGCCCATTGCCTGCACCCGTATTCGTAAAGGAAAGGGCGTATGTGGCACGTCATGGGAGCAAGCTAAAACGGTGATCGTGCCGGATGTGGATGCATTCCCCGGTCACATCGCGTGCAGTTCAGCGAGTCGCTCCGAGATTGTGGTGCCGCTATTTAAAGACGGCGAAGTGATCGGTATTTTAGATATTGATAGCGATGAGCTAAATACGTTTGACGAAACCGATCAGCTGTATCTGGAGCAACTCGTCGAGCTGCTGTAATTGCTTGTGGCGAGTTAATCACGAGCTAGCCATCTTGCCCCAATTAACGCGCTGCCACAGTTTTTCATGAATAAAATAGCTCACAAAGCCCAGCGCTGAGGTGGTGCCTGCCATTGATAGCGCGGTGCTGATTGAGCCAGTGTGCAGATATGCGATTGCCGACATTACGGCGATACCTAATACTTGCCAGCTGACTGCTTTGATAACGGTTCTTAGTGTCGTTTCCATGGGTTACCTATTCAATGTGTGTTTGCGATGGGTGAAGCATAGCAAAGCCGATTGATCACGGTAATTCTGAACATTGGCAACAAAATTCCCGAATGGTGATAAGATAAAACTTTGTAGATTTTTATCACCAGTTTATGAGAAAAGAAGAGCGCGCCAGTTTGTTTCGGGAACGTTTATTGTCACGCATGCAAGCCGTTGGCATGAGTCGCAGCGAGTTAGCGCGGCAATGTCAGGTCGATCGCTCGACCATCGCGCAGCTACTGAATAAAGAGGATGTACGTTTACCCAATGCGCATTTGGCTGCGGAATGTGCCTCCTCGCTACAGGTCAGTACCGATTGGCTGTTAGGCTTAAGTGAGCGCAGCGAGACCAGTGCCGGCTTGCTATCGACCGCCTGTGAAATTACCGATGCGGTGCGCACTCCGTCGGATAATCAGATTCTGGCTTGGCACCGTGAAGCGGCAGGTTACAAAATCCGCCATGTGCCAGCGACGTTTCCGGATATCTTAAAAACCGAAGCCGTGCTAAGTTTTGAATACGCACAGTTTTTGGATAAGACCCCGGAGCAAGCCAGCAGCGCCATGCATGAAACCCTGCAATGGCTGCATGCGCCAGGCTCCGATTATGAGATTTGCATCTCGACCCACATGATCAAATCGCTGATTCATGGCGAGGGGTATTGGGATGGCTTATCGCTGGAGGCGCGTCAGGAGCAAATTCAGCATTTAGTGCGCGCTTGTCGGGATTTATACCCGTCATTACGCGTGTATTTATGCGATAACAAAAAAGTGTACTCTTCACCGATTACGGTATTCGGGCATTTTTTAGCGGTGGTGTATATCGGTCGCTACTACCTTGTGTTTCGGGAAACGCGGCAAATTCAGGCTTTAACCCAGCATTTTGATCATTTAGTGCGTGAAGCCGATATTGATGCGCGCAGCGTGTCAGGGGCTATTGCCGAAATGGCAAAACACGCTTGGGGCGAATTTTGCCTCGTTGACGGGTGACACTTATCACAATCTGTTCTATGTTAGCTCTATAAATTCAGCGCCGGAGATATTATGAGTCAGTCCAGTTCGGGTCAGACAAGTTTAAAATTTATACTTGATGGTCAGGTTCGGCAGCTATCGGCTGTGTCAGCCACTCAAACCGTATTAACCTATTTGCGCGAGCAACTGCATCGTACCGGCACCAAAGAAGGCTGCGCGGAAGGCGATTGCGGCGCGTGTACCGTGGTGCTTGGCGAGCTGCATGAGGGCCGCGTGCGCTTACGTGCGGTGAATGCCTGCATCCAGTTTTTGCCGACCTTACATGGCAAGGCCTTGTTTACGGTTGAGTCCTTGAAGAAAGCCGCTGCCAGTGGTGCTTTACATCCCGCGCAACAGGCGATGGTTGATGAGCATGGCTCGCAATGTGGCTTTTGTACGCCGGGTTTTGTGATGTCGTTATTCGCCTTATACAAAGGTGAGACGCAGCCTAGCAAGCAGCAAATTCATGATCACCTAAGTGGTAATCTATGTCGCTGTACTGGCTACAAACCAATTGTTCGAGCCGCCCACACAATGTACCAAATGGGTGCAGAGCGCACTGAGCAGGAATGGTTTACGCTACCGGGGATTGGCGATGTGATTAGCCAGCAAGAGCAGGCGTTAATTGAGCAACTGCAAAGTATTACGGCGAATGAATCATTAACGCTGGAAAGTCAGTCGCCAGTGACGGGTCAGTTACAAACTTATATCGCACCGGCTTCAATCGATGAGTTAGCAGCGCAGCGTTTGGCGCATCCGCAGGCTACCTTATTAGCCGGTGGTACCGATGTGGGTTTATGGGTAACCAAGCAGCACCGCTTGCTAGATACCGTGATTTATCTCGGCAATGTGCCGGAGCTGAAAACCATGACCGAAACCGATCAGGCGCTTACTATTGGCGCAGGCGTGAGCTTAAGCGATGCCTTTGCACGCATGAATACTGCCTACCCTGAACTGGGTGAACTGTGGCGACGCTTTAGCTCGGTACAAGTGCGCAATGCCGGAACGCTTGGCGGTAATATCGCCAATGGCTCGCCCATCGGTGACTCAATGCCGGTATTAATCACGCTGGGTACGCGCATCACGTTACGTAAAGGTGCAGCCTCTCGCGAGATTGATTTGCAGGATTTCTATCTGGATTATCAAAAGAAGGATATGGCGGAAGGCGAGTTTGTTAGTCACATTCATATTCCAAAACCAGCAGCTGGCCAGCTGACCCGTTCGTATAAATTATCCAAGCGTTTTGATCAGGATATCTCTGCAGTGTGTGCGGCGTTTTCGGTGGTGCTGGATGAGGGCAAAGTACAGGGTATTCGCATTGCTTACGGCGGCATGGCGGCAACGCCTAAACGGGCAGCGCGGACTGAGTTGGCACTACTCAATCAGGATTGGGATGAGACCACCGTGCGCCGTGCGATGCAGGCTCTAAGGTTGGACTTCAAGCCACTAAGCGATATGCGGGCCACTTCAGATTATCGCCTGCAAGGGGCTGAAAACTTGTTGTATCGCTTCTTTTTGGAAACGCGTAGTGATGCACCAGTGGCTGCCAGCTCGCTGAATGTGTTTGAATTTGCGGAGGGTTTTGCATCATGAGTGATTTACTGATTGTAGAAGCAGCAGGGATTTCCAGGCCTCATGAGTCGGCAGCGATGCAGGCGGCGGGCGAAGCCAGTTATGTGGATGACCTTCCTGAGTTAGCCGGTACTTTGCATGCGGCTTTGGGCTTAAGTGAACGTGCGCATGCTCGACTGCTTAGTGTGGATTTAAGTGCGGTCATCGCCTTTCCGGGTGTGCAGGGCGTGTATCAAGCCAGCGATATTCCGGGGTCAAACTTATGTGGCCCGATTATTAAGGATGATCCGATTTTAGCCGATGGTGAAGTGCACTTTGTTGGTCAGCCAATCTTTGTAGTCGTAGCCGATACCGTCGATTTAGCCCGTAAAGCCACTCGCAAAGCGGTCATCGAATACGAAGATTTACCAGCAATATTAGATATTCACGAGGCGCGTAAAGCAGATTCTAAAATATTGCCCGACATGCGCTTAGCACGTGGCGATGCGAAAAAAGCCTTGGCTAAAGCGCCACAGCGTTTGCAAGGTCAGTTTGCGGTGGGTGGGCAAGATCACTTCTATTTAGAAGGCCAGATTAGTTACGCAATCCCAACCGAAGATCGCGGGATTTTCTTGCATTGTTCCACGCAGCACCCGACTGAAATGCAGCATTTGGTGGCACATGCTTTACAGTTACCATCCAACCAAGTGACGGTGGAAATTCGCCGCATGGGTGGTGGTTTTGGTGGTAAGGAGTCGCAGTCGGCATTGTTTGCCTGTGTGGCTTCGTTAGCGGCCAGCAAACTGCAGCGCCCTGTCAAGCTGCGACTCGATCGCGATGATGACATGCTGATTACCGGCAAGCGACATGGCTTTAGTTACAGCTATGAAATCGGCTTTGATAATAACGGCAAGATTCTGGCGTATAAGCTGGATATGACGCAACAGTCGGGTTTCTCTGCTGACTTAAGTGGGCCGGTTGCCGCGCGTGCCATTACGCATGCCGACAATGCTTACTATCTCGACCATTCCGAGTTAATGGCTTTTTGCGCGCGTACTAATACCCAGTCGAATACTGCATTTCGTGGTTTTGGTGGGCCGCAGGGTGCGATTGCGATTGAGCATGCCATTGAGCAGGTGGCGCGTCATCTTGGTGAAGACCCTGCCGTCATTCGCTTGCGCAATTTCTATGGAAAAACCGACCGCAATATCACGCCTTATGGCCAAACCATTGTCGATAATGTGATGGCCGAGGTGTATCAGGATCTGCTGGAATCCTCTGATTACACTGCCCGGCGCGCTGAGATTGAAGCCTTTAATCAAAGCAGCCCCATTCTGAAACGTGGCTTGGCGGCGACCCCAGTGAAGTTCGGTATCTCCTTTAATGTGCCGCACTTTAATCAGGCCGGAGCCTTGGTGCATGTGTATACCGATGGCTCGGTGCTGGTAAATCATGGTGGTACTGAAATGGGCCAGGGCCTGCACAGTAAAATTGAGCGCGTCGTTGCCGATGAACTGGGGATTGGCATTGAGCATGTTCGCAGCACCGCCACCAATACCAGCAAAGTCGCCAATACCTCGGCAACAGCCGCCTCCAGTGGTAGCGACTTAAACGGTAAAGCGGCTGAAGATGCGGCCCGTCAAATCCGCGAGCGATTGATGACCTTTTTAGCGCTGCGTGATCATGTGCTGGAAGGCCAGATCTATTTTACCGATGGGCAAGTCACTGTCGGCGAAGTGCAATACAGTTTTGCCGAAGTGGTGAATGATGCTTATCAGGCGCGGGTTCAGCTGTGGTCTGATGGCTTCTATGCCACCCCAAAAATTCATTGGGATGCGGAAACGCTCACCGGTAGTCCGTTCTTCTATTTCGCTTATGGCGCGGCAGTTTCCGAGGTGGTGATTGATACCTTAAGCGGTGAAATGAAATTGCTGCGAGCGGATATTTTGCACGATGTGGGTAACTCGATTAATCCGGCGCTGGATGTCGGGCAGATTGAAGGTGGCTATATCCAAGGCGTGGGCTGGCTGACCAGCGAAGAGCTGTGTTGGAATGCCGCTGGCAAGCTCACCACCCATGCGCCATCGACGTATAAAATCCCGGCTGTGAATGATTATCCGCCGGTGTTTAATGTACACCTGTATGCCAATCATAATGTTGAAGACACGATTCGACGCTCGAAAGCAGTGGGTGAGCCGCCATTGTTATTGGGTATGTCGGCTTACTTTGCGATTCGCGATGCGGTGGCGAGTGTGGCGGCAGATAAGGTGGCCATTGAGCTGGATGCGCCTGCAACGCCGGAAGCCATTTTACGTGCTGTTACGCTGGCGAAGGGTTGATTGATGTCTGAAATTAACACTGGGGTTGAGCAATCAGCTTCAGAAGTGAATGGCTCTCAAGTTGAGCAACATATTCCCGTGGTGAATGATGGGCAGACGGCGGTTGATTGCTTGGCTGAAGCCACAGGCATTTCTAAGCAAAAGCTCAAAACGGCGATGCAAAAAGGCTGTGTTTGGTTAGAGCAAAGTACGCATGGTGCCAAGCTATTTATTCAGCGCTTACGGCGGGCTAAAAAGCCGCTGAAAGCGGGTGAAGTGCTGCATGTGTATTATGATGAGGCCGTACTGAGTGCTGAGCCGCCATCGGCGACGTTAGTGCATGATGCCGGGGATTACAGCATTTGGCTGAAGCCTTCCGGCATGTTATCGCAAGGCTCGAAATGGGGTGACCATTGCACGATTTACCGGTGGGCGGAGCAGCATTTAACACCTGAGCGCCCTGCGTTTATTGTGCATCGGCTCGACCGGCCAGCCAATGGTTTGATTATTCTGGCGCATAAAAAGCAGGTCGCTGCGGCCTTCTCAAAAATGTTTGAAGAGCGCTCCATTGAAAAGCATTATCAGGTATTGGTTGAGGGCGATTTTGCTCAGGCTTTAGTGACAGGCGAGTCGGTAAAAACTATTCGCGATGAAGTGGATGGTAAGGCGGCTTGCAGCCATGTGCGGATACTTGATTATGATGCGACAGCGAATGAAACCTTGCTGGATGTGCATATCGAAACAGGTCGCAAGCATCAGATCCGTAAGCATTTATCGGGTAATGGTTATCCAGTAGTGGGTGATCGGCAATATGGCAGTGGCCGCAGTGAGCGGGATTTGCAATTGCAGGCGGCTTTATTGCGTTTTACGTGTCCGGTGACGGGGGAGTTGCGTGAGTTTGAGCATGTTGTTTGACCATTTAAACGCCGCTTGACGCATTCGCCAGCCTGATGCAAAGTGACAGGCGAAAGAATCTTCTTAATTAGCAGTATTTTAGGGAATATTATGGACCGTAAACTGATTTCTAGTGGCTCTGAGTTTGAAGCAAAAATTGGCTATTCACGCGCTGTTGTCGATGGTGAGTATGTATTTGTTTCAGGCACCACAGGCTACAACTACGACAACATGTCGATTTCGGATGATGTGGTTGAGCAGGCTGACCAATGCTTTCAGAATATCGCAAAAGCCTTAGCCGAAGCGGGCACTAGCCTCGATCAGGCCGTTCGCGTTCATTATATTCTGCCTGAAAAAACAGACTTCGAACCTTGCTGGCCGGTATTTAGTAAGTACTTAGGCACTGCAAAACCTGCGGCGACCGTGATCATTGCCGGCCTGCTGGATGATGCGATGAAGATTGAAATTGAAATCACCGCTCGGGTTACTGAAACCACGTATTCTTACTAAGCGTACTGCATAAAATAGATACAAAACCCGTTACTCATTCCAGTCATGGCTGATGGGTAACGGTTTCCCGTTTATCATTCCCGCTAAACCGCTAGTGCACGCCCCCATCTCCTTTTGCTCCAATTACTTCTATAAGACCTGATACCTACTTAAATCAGGCTTATTGCCAAAAAATAATTGTTGGAGCTATTTACGGATGAAGACTCGGAATCCCGCTTTACGTCGCTTGGGGCAGTGTGCATTGTCACTGCTTTTACTGCTAGGCGCGACTGCCTACGCGGCACAACCGACCGCCTTTGATAACTGGGCGAAGACTGCAAAAATCGGGGGTGCAGCCATTGCCGTTGGCATGAGTGCAGCAGAAATTGACACCATGTTGGATACGCTGGTCTCCCAGCATGTAACCGTGGTTGAAGCGGATTCTGATCTGTCTAATTACCAAAGTGATGCGCAGTTTGAGCTGGAATTAGCGTTGATGCGCCAGTTTGCCGATGCCGCTCATAAGCGTGGTTTGCGGGTGGTTTGGTATATTCCGGCGCTGGAAGTGATTACCCTAAATGGTAAGAATATTCCTAACACCATGGCTAAAGATCATCCGGATTGGGTGCAGGTCGGATTAGATGGCCAAACCAATGTGTTTTATGGTGGTGGCGGGCAAGTGTTCTGGGTTGAAGCCAATGCAGAAAGCGCATGGATGTCGCCTAGCTCAACGGGCTACCGTAATTACTTTTTCGATCGCATTAAGAAAATAGTCGCTACGGGCATTGATGGCATTTGGGCGGATGTGCCCATTTATGCGGACTTTGGCGGCACCAAATGGAGCGGGATGAATCCGGAGGCGGTTGCTCGTTTCGAATCAGATACCGGCTACTCAGCCCCGACTGCTGAAGACTGGAATGACGCGGCTTGGAAGCGTTGGATTCACTGGCGTCATGAAGAGCTGGCCCGTTTCTTAACCGATATGACCAGCGAAGCGCGTAGCGTCAATTCTGAATTTACAATCATTGCTGAAACGCTGCCGACAGACTACAACGGCGGCACAATTTACGGCTTGGATGCCAGCTTTCTCAAGGATATAGAGGGACTGACTCAGGTGTACGAAGTTGATACCATGAGTAACAATGTCGGCATGCGAAATGCACAAACAGATGATTGGATTTCGTTTATCTCCGCACTGAAATATGCGCGTGGCTCAACGGGTGACAAACCATCCTGGACGTTCACTTACGGTAAGCAAGCGGATGACGCACAGCAGGTGATGGCACAGGCCATGATTGCCGGTAATAACCCTTATGAACTGCAAGTGCCTGAAATGGCGACCACAGTTGGCGATGCCTTTCGTAGCCGTATGTTTAACTGGAGCAAGTTTAACGCGCCGTATTTGTTTGAAGCCGACTCGACCGCGAAGACCGGTATTTTCTTCTCATCGCCAAGTCGCGATTATGTGGATCAGTTTCAAGGCTTAGGCATGTTTGCGACCACAGACGATGGTGGTGATGACCTATGGTGGGCGTCGGATGCGATTGACAGTGTGTATCAGCGTAACTACCTCGCAGAGCATCGCGGCGTACTAAAAGTACTGGTGAATGAGCACATTCCGTTCAATATTTTAGTGGTGCCAAGTCAGGCTGAATTGAGTCAATATCAAACCGTATTCCTGCCGAATGTGGAAGCTATCTCCGATACCGAAGCGGCTCGACTGCGCACTTATGTGCAGCAGGGCGGGAAGCTCATTGTTACCGGCCCGAATCCAACCGGTATGAATCAGTATGGTATTGCACGCAGCAATTATGCGCTGGCCGATCTGCTGGGCTTTAACTTAGGCGACACGCTGCCAAGCCAAAAAGTGCAGAACTATGGCTCAGGTAAAACCTATTACTTTGCTGACCGTTTGGGTAAGCAGTATTTAACATCAGGTACAACGGCTGCACGTAATACACTGGCCTCAACAGTGCGCGCAAACACTTCGGTGAATGTGACGACCAATGCGGATGATCGCGTTTATGTAGAAACCTCGCAGCTTAATCAGCAAGCGGTTTTGCAGTTCACTAACTTCATTGGTGTAGATGGCAATTTCTCGGTTACCCCAACCAATATTTCAGTGACTTACACCGTGCCAAATGGTGAGCAGGTTAATACCATTAGCCTAAGCAATCCGGATAACACAACGCCAAGCCGCAGCAATGTAGCCTTTACGCAGTCCGGTAGCCAAGTCAGCTTTAATATTCCATTAACGCAATATGCGCTGGTCTTAGTGTCATTTAATGGCGCGCAAAATGCCTCAACCAATCACGTGCCTGCGGCTGGTGATGATAGCTTCCGCACCGATGTTGATGCGCCGCTGACCTTTACCCAAAACCAGTTGCTGGCTAATGATGGCGACTTGGATGGCAATAGCATTGCGATTAATTATGTATATGGCAGCACAGGCAGTGTAGGTACCGTGAGTGATTTGGGTGGTGGTAGTTACCGCTACACGCCACCGGCTGGATTTACCGGAACGGATACTCTGCGCTACATCTTAAGCGATGGAGCCGGAGGTGAAGATACCGGTGAGATCTCTATTTTAGTCGCCGCAGCGCCAAGCATTTATGCCCCCGCTAGTGTAAACCTGAGCGTGGGAACTGAAGATGGTACTGAGCTTAGTTTGCTGGGTGCAATTGATGGCGAGACCTATGACATCAACTCAGTAAGCTCTGGTGGCAAGAAGGTGATTGATTGGAATGTGACGACAACCATCAGCGAAGACTTAAGTGAGATTGCGGCGCTTAAAGTGCTGCATGTCGGTCAATATTCTTTGCAGAATGTGAGCCAGCAAGCCTACCTGTATAACTATCAAAATGCAGCTTGGGAGTTGTTTGATACGGCGACTGTGGGTAATGAAAATAACTATCCGGTCGCTATTACCATTAGTGACAATATTGCCGCTTATGTTTCCTCATCCAAGCAGATGAGCTTCCGAATTCGGGCTGAGCGCGCGACAGGGAATGTGCAGAGCTGGAGCGATCAGCTGACGTTTGAAGTGATTCCAGCCGTGGATGATACGCCGGTTACGCCCAACCCGACGGGTGCGGTGAGCTATCCAGTGAGTAATGGCAGTATCGCTATTGATGGTAGCTTGAGTGACTGGAGCGCAGTGACCTCGCTGGGCACGGATGGCAATGATGTGACGGCGGCCAACGCACAAGCTGATTGGTTAGAAGGCTGGATGGCGCACGATGATCAGAAGCTGTATCTTGCATACCGCAATGAAGGCGCAATTAACCTAGCTTCCTGGTGGGCATGGGGTATTTACCTGGATACCGATAGCAGTGCGAACAGCGGCTTTGCCATTAATGGCGCGCTGGGTGCTGACTACTTGTTTAATGGTTGGAGTTTGTACCGTTACACCGGAAGTGGTTCAGATTGGTCATGGGCAGCGGTTGCTGGTGGACTAGAATCCGTTGCACAAGGTGAATATGCAGAAGCAGGTATTTTGCGCAGTGCGCTGGGTAATCCAGAGTCGGTTCGTGCTTTATTCCGGGCTGACAACACGACCTTTACCGGCTCTTATGTGGTGGACAACTACCCGAACGCGGATAACGGTTACTTCACTTATAACTTGGGGGCAAACCCCGTTTCTCCAATCATTATCGAGCCAGTCACTAATGCGAGTACCTTAAGCATTGATGGCAATGCGAGTGATTGGGCGTCCTTGCAATCATTTGGCATCGAAGCGAATGATATTACGACGGCCAATGCTGAAGCGGATATTCAGCAAACTTGGATGGCACATGATGCCGCGAACTTCTATCTCGCGTATCGCAACGATGGCCCGATCAATACCGGAACATGGTGGCCGTGGCAGGTGTTCCTCGATACTGATCTGAATGGCAGCAGTGGCTTTCAGGCGGGTAACGATGTGGGCGCTGAATACATGTTGCAAGGCTCTGCGATCTACCAATATACGGGAACTGGTTCGAACTGGGCATGGCAGTATGTGAACGGCACTAGCAATGCAGTGAATGGCGACTTTGCCGAGTTTAGTATGCCGCGCTCAGCAATCGGAAACCCTGTCGAGCTATATGCGCTGGTGAAAGCCAGAAATGGTATTTTCACGGGCAACTATGATGGCTCGGATGATGATACTTATCCAAACCTTGGCGCAGGTCGCCTGAACTACCGCTTCGGTGGTGCCATTTCAAACCCTGTGCCATTTGGTGCATTGAGTTTAGATGGCAACCTGAGTGATTGGAGCTCGGTGACGTCATTTGGCCGTGATGGCGATGATATCTCGGTCGCTGGTGCACAAGCCGATTGGATGGAAACCTGGATGGCGCACGATAGCAACACTATCTACCTCGCTTATAAAAACGATGGCGCGATTAATACCGCCAACTGGTGGCCATGGCAGGTATTTATCGATACCGATAATAACCCTGCGACAGGCTTTAGTGCCGGACCGGGTATGGGGGCTGAGTATGTGCTGGAAGGCGCAAACTTACAGCGTTATATCGGTGATGGCAGCAGTTGGAGCTGGGAGTATGTTGGCGGAACCAGCCGAGGCGTTTCGGGTAGTAATGCTGAAATCAGCTTTGCGCGTAGCAGTATCGGCGACCCTAGCGTTTTCCGTGTGATGTTCCGCACCATCAATGCGGCGTTTACTGGTAGCTATGCTGCGGAAGGCTTTGACTACTTCCCGAATAATGCGACCAGTAGTGCGGATGGCTACTTTAGTTACCGCATGTAGTTTGTGATGGTTGAGAGTGGGTAGCTTAGCGCTACTTGTGCATTGATCGTTTGGTGCTAATGCGCCGAATAATACGCCTTGTCAGTTTTGTTGAAATTAGCAAATCTAGCAGGGCGTTTTTATTGCTTGAAAGAAGTGAAACCTGATGGTGCTTAAGGGGATTATCGAGTGTGTCGGCTAGCTAAACACATGAGTCTTGCGGCATCCAAAATGGAAAATACCGGTAAGCCAGTTGCTTGGTGAATGGCATTGGCATAAGGCGGCAGGTTGCCACATTCAAGCAAGATGGCTTTGATCTCTGGCGTTGCTTTGATCAGTGTTTTCGCTTTAGCAATCGCAGCCTGCTCTATGGCTTGTGCATCTAGCGTAGTTAGTTGCTCTGCCTTAGCGCGCAGAATGGCATCGGCAAATGCTGGCACATCTTCAAATCCAATGATTCGTACATCCTCTGCGGCAATTCCTGCGGCTTTTAACACCTGATCGCCTAAGCTGCTTTGTGACGCCGTCATAATGCCGATTGGACGCTTGCCGAACATGTTCGAGAGTAGTGGGTAGAGCGATAATGAGGAGAGGGTGACTGGGATAGAAACCGACCGTGCGATGTCGTTTTGAACTGAGATTAGAAAGCCGCAGGTTGAGACTAGGGCGATTGCGCCTTCGGTTTCTAGCTCTTGGGCAGCTTGGCAGAATTGCTGGACTAGTGCTTCATCAGGGCGGCCGTTTTTGACGATGTTTAGGCTGCCGGCGTTTTTGATGACTCGGGTGCGGGCGGGGAGGTCGTAGCTGTCTGGATTGCCAGCATCGCCTAAGATTCGGGGGAAGGCGGTGTCTAGCATTAGGATGCCTAGGAATGGGGTGGTGTGTTGGTTGGGCACGGTGGTTCCTTTGGGTGATATTGTTGGGAGTGCGATTCGGGTATTAAAGTGTCGCGACTCATTTAACTGTGCCATCTTTGGTGACACATTATCTCTAATCGCGCCATAATAGTGTCACTAAAGAATTTAATTGTGCCATATCATGCCAACCGTCAACGAATTACTTCATAGTATAGAGCAAGCTAGCGGCAACATTTCTATTACTGAATTGCTGGAAACTCATCCTGACCTTACTCGAAGAACAGCACAGCGTTGGCTGAGCCAGTTACTTGAAGATAATAAAATTATTGTCGAGGGAGGTGGCCGCTCCCGAGTTTATCGTGCAGTTCCAATCGATCAGCCATCGCTTCAGGCCGTTGATCAATACCCAAGCTACATCCCGCTCTCTGCTGACAGTCGCGATATTCTGAGCTATATCGATCAGCCGCTGGAAGCTCGAAAGCCAGTCGGCTATGACATTAGTTTCCTGGAAGACTATCAGCCCAATAAAACCTATTATCTCTCCGAGCCCCTACGACGACAGCTGTATAAAATGGGAGATACCCAGCAAACCAAGCTACCCATTGGTACGTATGGTCGGGCCATTCTGAATCGTTTGTTGATTGACCTATCGTGGGCGTCGAGTAATCTAGAAGGAAATACGTACACGCGCCTAGACACTCGTGAACTAATCGAACATGGCCATGCTGCAACCGGCAAAGCTGCGATCGAGACTCAGATGATTCTTAACCACAAAGCAGCCATTGAGTTACTAGTTGAGAATGTGGCTGAGGTCGGGTTCAATCGTTACACACTATTGAATCTGCACAGCTTGCTCGCTGAAAACTTACTGCCTAATCCATCGGATGAGGGCAGGCTGCGACAGCATATAGTTGAGATTGGAAAAAGTGTGTTTCGACCTTTATCCGTGCCTGCACAAATTGAAGATGCGCTGATGCTACTGTTGGATAAAGCATCGCAGATTAACGATCCCTTTGAGCAATCGTTTTTCGTCATGGTGCATATACCTTATTTGCAACCATTCGCTGATATCAATAAACGCACCTCGCGCATTGCTGCTAACTTGCCGTTGATACGGGCAAACCTTTATCCACTTACGTTTCTGGATGTGCCGGAGCAGGCTTACAGCCGTGCGATTCTGGGTGTGTATGAATTGGGACGGATTGAGCTGTTGCGTGATCTGTTTGTTTGGGCTTACGAACGCTCGACTCAGGAATATCTAGCGATAAAGCAGGATTTAACTGAGCCTGATCCGCTGCGGCTGAGCTATCGAACTGTAATTAAGGAAACGATTAATCGGGTGGTGACTCAGCCTGAAAGTGATCCATTAGAGCTGATAAAAAAGGCAGTGATTGAGAAGGTAAATGAAGCTGATCGAGTTAGCGTTGAAGCGTTGATTATTGAAGAGTTGAGACGATTGCATGAGGGTGTGTTGGCTCGCTATGGGCTTCGACCTTCTGAGTTTGAGCAGTGGAAGACAAAATCTAGGAGAACGCTATGAGTGATTTACAGTCAGGTGATTATCAGCATTTTTTGACGGCATTAAAAACACAGATTCAGCATGCTCAGCAGCGTGCGGCCTTAGCTGTGAATCAAGAGCTGCTTAAGTTGTATTGGCAAGTTGGTCACGACATTCTTAAGCGACAACAGCAGCTCGGTTGGGGTAGCAAAGTCATTGAGCAGTTAGCTGCTGACTTGAGGAAGGCGTTTCCAGAGTTGAAAGGATTCTCCCGAAGTAACTTGCTTTACATGCGCTCATTTGCAGAAAACTGGCCTAACTTTGAGTCAGATGCAATTGTCCAACAGGCTGTTGGACAAATTCCTTGGGGGCATAATATTGTATTACTTGGGAAGCTGAAAGATAAAGAAAAGCGACTAAGCTATGCCTTACTGTGTCAGCAAAATGGCTGGTCACGCAATGTACTCATTCACCAAATTGAAAGCCAGCTACTGGAAAGAAAAGGTAATGCGATTACCAACTTTGAAAATACACTAGCTACGCCACAGTCTGAATTAGCTCAAGAGGCTTTAAAAGACCCATATATTTTTGACTTCCTATCCATTGGTGAAAAAGCCAAAGAGCGTGATATTGAGCAAGCACTAACACAACATATTAGTCAGTTTTTGCTGGAGCTTGGGGCTGGTTTTGCATTTGTAGGGAGGCAGGTTCACCTCGAAGTGGGCGAGCAGGATTTTTATCTCGATCTCTTGTTTTACCACCTTAAACTTCGTTGCTATTTGGTTGTTGAGCTTAAGGCAGGTGATTTTAAACCAGAGCATACAGGACAGTTAAGCTTTTACCTTTCGGCAGTAGATTCACAAATTAAAACCGATGAGGATGGGCCAACGATTGGTTTATTGCTGTGCAAAAGTCGGAATAAAGTGATTGCAGAATATGCGCTGCGGGACAATAGCAAGCCGATCGGTGTGGCAGAGTATCAGCTAGCGCAGGCTTTGCCAGTGGACTTTGAGAGTAAGTTACCGAGTATCGAGCGGATTGAGGCGGAGTTGGCTCGGGATCTTGATGATGAGTAACGTGGTTCCTATGAGATATCGAGATAGTTGTATTTCTAAGTATGTGTAGTATGCCTGCTAAGATTAAGAACACCATTATGGATGAGGCATATTATGGAATTCACCGTCGATATATTCATGCCCAGATTGAGGCCAGCAAAACCAGCCTCAACCCAGCACCTATCTAACGGTAAATCAGCGTCGGCAACCACATCGACAGCGCCGGTATAAACGTCAGTAACACCAACACAATAATCAGCGGCACCAGAAACGGAGCCGTCGCCACCACACAACGCTCAAATGGCACCCCCGACACCTTAGAGAGCACATAAAGCACCATCCCAACCGGCGGTGTAAGCAAGCCAATCATTAGATTCAGAATCAGGATAATGCCGAAGTGCACGGGGTCAATACCAAACTGCATGGCGACCGGCAGTAACACAGGCGTTAAAATCGTAATCGCTGCAATGGTTTCCATAAAGCAGCCGACCACTAACACGATGAGCATAATAATCAGCAGAATCGCGGTCTTATCCTGAGTGAAACTCAGTAGCTCGGTAGCAAATGCCTGAGCCACCTGATTGGCAGTTAAAATCCATGCGAAAATGGATGAAGCCGCGACAATCATCATGATTGAAGCCGTGGTCTCAACCGTATCTTGCGACACTTTTAAGATCTGCTTCCAGCTCAAGGTGCGGTAAACAAACAAGCCCAAAAATAGCGAGTAGGCAACCGCTGCAATAGCCGCTTCGGTGGGTGTAAATAACCCGGTCAAAATACCGCCGACAATAATAATCGGTGTCATTAATGGCAAAATGGCATGACCGAACGAGCTGATAAAGATGCTCATGCTGAAGCGGTCGTCACGTGGATATTTACGGATGCGAGAATACACTGCGACCATAACCATCAACGACATTGCCATTAGCAAGCCCGGAATCAAGCCTGCCGCAAACAGCTGACCGATAGAGGTATCGGCAATCACACCGTACACAACCAGTGGCAGTGAGGGTGGAATAATAGGGCCAATGGTAGAAGAGGCGGCGGTAATTCCTACTGAAAAATCAGTGTCGTAGCCTGCATCTTTCATGGCATGAATTTCAATATTGCCAAGGCCGCCAGCATCCGCCACTGCGGC